>JANQFJ010000125.1 GCA_028277915.1 Saprospiraceae bacterium | reverse complement strand
GGCTGCTATGTTATTCGTTCCAGCCACTTTTCGAAAGTGCCACCGAAATATTTGGTTGATGATTTTTATATTGCAATGCGAGCATTCGAAAAAGGAGGATTGGCCATCAACGAAATGGATGCAAAATGTTTTGAAGCAGTTTCGCATGATATAAGTGAAGAATACAGGCGAAAAGCAAGGATTTCGGCTGGCAATTTTCAAAACCTATCTACTTTTCGTCATTTGCTGTGGAAAATGAATACGTTGAGTTTTGCTTTTTTTTCGCACAAAGTGTTAAGATGGCTCGGTCCGATTTTTATTATCTTCGCTTTTTTGAGCAGTGGAATACTCGCGCTATATGGCAACTATTTTTATAGGATGCTGTTTTTTTTACAAACATTTTTGTTGATGTTGATCCCAATGTTCGATGTTTTGTTGAAAAAATTAAATTTAAATGTCATGATCTTTCGGAAAGTGCGATATTTTGTCATGATGAATATTGCATTATTTGAAGGATTAATAAATTATATCAATGGAATTAAAAACAATATCTGGCAACCACCAAAGCGCAACTAAATCAAATAAAATGCATCTGGATTCTATAGAATCAGCAATTGAAGATATAAAAGCAGGGAAAGTGGTCATTGTGGTTGATGACGAGGACCGAGAAAATGAAGGCGATTTTATTTGTGCCGCAGAAACGATTACTCCTGAAATCATCAATTTTATGGCCACTCATGGCAGAGGGTTGATTTGTACCCCTATTGATGAAAAAAGGGCTGATGAGCTGGAATTAACCATGATGGTATCCAATAATACGGCTTTGCATGAAACTGCCTTTACAGTTTCGATAGACTTGATTGGACAAGGTTGTACAACAGGGATTTCTGCGCATGATCGCGCGACAGGTATCAAAGCGCTTATTGATCCAAAGACTAAACCTTCCGATTTTGCACGACCTGGTCATATTTTTCCATTAAGAGCCAAAACTGGGGGTGTATTAAGAAGAACCGGTCATACAGAAGCGGCAATTGATCTGGCAAGGCTCGCTGGGTTTTCACCGACTGGTGTTTTAGTTGAAATTCTCAACGAAGATGGGACAATGGCCAGATTGCCTCAATTGTTCAAAATTGCTAGTCGCCATGATCTCAAGATCATTTCTATCAAAGATCTTGTAGCTTACAGAATGCGTAATGAACGCATAATCAAAAGGGAATTGTCAGTAGAAATGGAGACTGAAAATGGTCCTTTTGAAGTGGTTGGATTTACCCAGTTGACTACAGGTGATACCCATCTGGCCATCAAAAAAGGGGACTGGAAACCAGATGAACCTGTGCTTGTTCGGGTACATTCCTCTACAGAAACCGGAGATATCCTCGGTTCAATTTTCGAAAATTATGGTGTTCAGCTTCGAAAATCCATGGAAATAATCGCCGATGAAGGAAAAGGGGTTTTGATATATATGCGTCACAGCGAGAAAGGTGCATCTTTGTTGACACGGTTGAAAAGTTATCAAAACAAAAATGAACCATTGGGAGAAGGTACTCAAAGTGCGGAGCAAAGAGATTATGGCATAGGTGCGCAAATCCTTCGGGATTTAGGGATTACCAAAATCAGACTTATCACCAACCATCCGAAAAGGCGAATTGGACTGATTGGATATGGGCTTGAAATTGTCGAAAATATTGGATTGGAAGAATAAATAACCTAAGTTGAGATGATAGAGAGGAAATAAGGAAAGTTTTTAAAGAAGTGTAGATAAAGGCAGGTTTTGCATCAAACATTCGACGCATTTTCTCTCTTTTAAAATGAATTGCAACTTGCATCAAATATTATTGTTTGAGGTACGAAAGGAAATACAAAATTGAAAGCATCAATGCTGAGGTAGTCCGACAGATTGTTACCAATCACCCTGCATCGTTTCGAAAAATATTCCCTGACCGCAAGGTCAACAATATTTATTTTGATAATTCAGCACTTTCAGCATATTTTGATAATGTTGAAGGAGTCGCTGATCGAAGGAAATTGAGGGTTCGATGGTATGGAAAGGATATTTTCAAAATAGACAAGCCGAAACTTGAAATTAAGATCAAAAGCAACCAATTAGGTTACAAACTCAGTTACCCGGTTGAAAATTTTAAGCTGAATGATTTGAGAAAGTTGACCAAAGAAATAAGCAATAAATCAAATTCATTTCATATTTACCAACCTACGCTTGTAAATTCCTATTTGAGGTCGTATTATGGAACAACTGATGGTAAATACAGGATTACCATTGACAGGGATCTGCAATACTTTTCGCTGTTAAATGCCAGGAAATTTACTCGTTTTCAAATTGAAGATCAGGCAGTTGTGCTAGAGTTGAAATATGATGAGACACTTGATGAAGCTGCTGGTTTTATACTCCAATACATACCATTTCGATATTCAAAAAGCTCCAAATACGTTACCGGCTTAAACCTTTTAGTTGGTGATTTTTAAAATTTTGGACAAAGAATAGAATCATTGTCAAAATTACCGAGATAAGTAATCGAAACCTCCAATGCACCTTGTCCTTGCTGATTAGTCGTCAGTTCCGTTAAATTTAAATCATAGGACAATCCAATTAAAACGCTTTCCAGTTCCAAACCAAACATCAAAACTGCGGCATCAATACTGTAGGAGTCATCAGCATTACCAACCGGCCGAACCCAGCCACCGATATGAACTGCATTGTTGGAATGATCGTTAATTCGAATTCGAAAATTGGTGCCAGCGTTCATTTCAGTATGTGGTCCCTGCATCGCAAACAAAATCCTTGGAATGAGGGACAACTTTTCCGCCAATGGAAGTTCTGCACTCAGCTGGCCTGAATATTTTGCAAATAACTTACTGTCTCCTTCGTCATCAACAGGATAGAACGTGACTTGTGGTTGGAAAACATGGTGCATTGCGGCTCCTACAAAAAAGGAAAGCCCTTTTTTAGGAGAAATCGCGTAATTCAGACCTATAGAAAAATCACCGAAGGAAAAGTTGTTTTCCGGGAGGTTTTCAGCAGTGGCATATTCATATTGATCAATTGCGTTGAATTGATCTTCAAAAGTGAGGTTTTCATAATTGACATTTCGCTGCGCAATTCCAGCCTGAAACCCCGCTGAAAGGTATTGTTTTTTCTCAAAATCCAGCCCTTTGTGAAATGCGCCTGACAAAGCAATTTGATTAGTACTGAAATCCACTCCTGCTACGTCGTCATTGTAAAACATCAAACCCACAGCAAAAGCATCATCATATCGGCGATCCAGTGTGATGGGAAATCGTACATCTATTGCCCCCTCGAAGGTTACATATGGATCATCCAGAACATTTCTCCACTGATCTCGATAAATCCCACCAACCCTGTAAGAGCCGTTGAAAGCTCCTGTAAGCGCTGGATTCAATGTCAATGGTGCTGCATAAAATTGTGTAAAATGCTTATCCTGAGCATTCGCAAATCCTAAAATGACAAAAAGAAAGAGGAATATTGTACAAATTTTTCTCATAATTATTAGCTGATATTATTGAGTGCTCGCAAAGTTAGTTTTTTAACAGATATTTTAAAACTTAAAAGCATATCCTGAACGGGAGTTTCAAGACTTTTATTATTTTTAACACTAGTTTTGAGACTGATCCCTCTTGTTGAATTCTCGAATTTTTAAACAGACATTTAACCATTGATTGAAACTTAAAGGCTTAAAAAAAATTTCAAAATATATTCCATTTTAAAATTTTAGAACTATTTGATGAATTTTGGTATTTGTTCACTGAGTGTTGTTCCTGTTAGGAGTTCTGCTTCGGATAAAAGCGAAATGGTTTCTCAGTTATTATTTGGCGAGATGGTTGAGCTGTTGGAAAAAAAGGGAACATGGGCCAAAATACGTTGCACATGGGATAATTATATTGGCTGGATTGATGTGAAACAAGTCAAATTAATTACTCCGTCAGAATTCAAATTGTACAAAAATAATCATTCCTGTAGCCTTGAATTGGTTCAGCCCGCGATTTCTGACGACTATTACCTTCCCATCACGCTGGGTGCAAATTTGCCAAATTATGACGGGCTTCGATTTTCCGTAAATGGAAGCAGTTTTTCTTTTAGTGGGCAAGTGATTACCCCTGCGAAAGTGATCGCTAATGCTGAATTGGTTTTAAAAATTGCACGACGTTATTTGTATGCTCCTTATTTGTGGGGAGGACGTTCACCAATAGGCATTGATTGCTCAGGATTTACGCAGGTCGTGTTTAAATTAGTTGGTTTAAATCTTCCTCGGGATGCTTACGAGCAGGTTGAAAAAGGAAAACTAATTGATTTTATCGAGCAATCCCAGGATGGAGACTTGGCTTTTTTTGAAAATAGAAAAGGCAAAATTTCTCATGTCGGAATCCTCCTTCCTGAAGGTCAGATCATCCATGCATCAGGTCAGGTCAGGATTGACAAAATTGATCATTATGGCATTTTTAATCCTGAGAAAGAAAAATACACCCACCGACTTCGTGTTATAAAACGAATTCTTCCACTGCAGGCAAAAGGCATATCTAAACCCAACGATTTAGAACAAGTCGATGAAAACCAGGTTCGGATGTTTTAGTTTCTAAATGTGAGTGATTCTAAGCAAGTAGTCAATCACACATCTACACATCAATTCATCTGCACATTCGCATATCCACTAAACCGCCTGGATAATGTCATACTTTGTCAGCACATGCAAAGCTCCGGCTTTGTCTCTTGCAATGACGGCGTTTACTTTTTTGCTCATGTATTGCGCCAATTGTCGATATGGCAAATCTTCCTCAACGACCGGAAATGCTTTGTCCATAATAGTTGCCACTTTCTTTTCAGTGTTGTTAAGTGGATTTTCCAGCAAATAAGTCAAGACAGCACTTTCGGTAATCGATCCTACCATGTTGCCATTGTCCATCACAGGCATTTGAGAAATATCATTTTCTTTCATAATATTGAAAGCCTGTCTTACAGTGTCGCCGATCTGGACAGCGTAAAATTCTTTGTTCCCCTTTCTTGCGATCAGGTCCTTGACTTTTAATTCTTCGTCCAAAAAGCCTCGCTCACGCATCCATTCATCATTATAAAGTTTTCCTACATAACGACTGCCATGATCGTGGATAACTACAACGACGACATCATCTTTTGTTAATTTATCTTTCAATTGATTTAAACCGGCAAAAGCCGATCCAGCAGAATATCCTAGCAAAATCCCTTCTTCACGGGCAAGGCGGCGAGCCATGACGGCTCCGTCTTTGTCAGTTACTTTTTCAAAATGATCAATAATGTCGAAATCCACATTTTTAGGCAATATATCCTCTCCAATGCCTTCCGTGATGTAAGGATAAATTTCTTTTTCATCGAATTCACCGGTTTCGTGGTATTTTTTAAAAACGGAACCATAAGTATCAATTCCCCAAAGTTTGATATCAGGGTTTTTTTCTTTCAAATATCTTCCTGTACCAGAGATTGTTCCTCCTGTCCCGACACCTACGACCAGATGAGTGACTTTTCCATTAGTTTGTTTCCAGATTTCAGGGCCAGTAGATTCGTAGTGAGCCTGTCGGTTGGAAAGGTTGTCGTATTGATTACACCAGTAGGAATTTGGGATTTCTTTGCTCAGTCTTTCTGCAACGGAATAGTAAGATCTCGGATCATCTGGTGTTACGTTTGTAGGGCAAACGATAACTTCCGCACCCAAGGCTTTAAGCATGTCAAATTTTTCTTTTGATTGTTTGTCGCTGGTGGTAAAAATACAACGATAGCCTTTTACCGCGGCAGCGATGGCGAGTCCCATGCCTGTGTTTCCTGAAGTACACTCAATGATAGTGCCCCCAGGCTTAATGTCTCCTCGTTTTTCAGCATCCTCAAGCATTTTCAATGCCATGCGGTCCTTGATGGAATGTCCCGGATTCACCGTTTCTAGTTTAACTAAAACCAGTGCTGGCACTTCCGCACAAACTTTGTTTATCTTGATCAAAGGAGTATTCCCGATAGTGTCTAATACATTATTATGATACATTTATAGTTTAAATTGGTTTACAATTTTCAGAGTTTAAATCGAGCACAAAGGTATCCTCTTTTAAGAATTTTTGCTTTATAAATGAAATGAAATTTATTAGTTCTTAGTTTAAACCACAAACCACAAACCACAAACCACAAACCACAAACCTCAAACCACAAACCACAAACCACAAACCACAAACCACAAACCACAAACC
>JANQFJ010000100.1 GCA_028277915.1 Saprospiraceae bacterium | reverse complement strand
GTTTATTCTATCACATCTTTGCTGATCCAGTTATTTCAGAATTTGATTAGCAACGCTATAAAATTCAGAAATTTAGAAACATCACCTATGATTGAGATTTCGTGCATTGACCAACCTGAGTTTTATGAATTCGCGGTAAAAGATAACGGGATAGGCATTGACCCTGGAAATAAAAAGCGCATTTTTGTGATTTTTAGCCGTTTGCATGCTCGTTCGCAATATGAAGGGACTGGTATTGGGCTTGCAATTTGTCAAAAAATCGTCCAACGTCTTGGAGGAAAAATCTGGGTTGAATCAGAATTGGGTAAAGGAGCTACTTTTTATTTCACTTTGCCAAAGAATTAAAAGATAATTGAAAATGTGATTTTTTTAGATAAAAGTCCGATTTTTATATTTTCCAACTTCCTCCATCTTCTGTTTCCCGCTTTTCCTTTCTCCATCGTCCTCCACATTCAATCACTCACTTTCCAACTCTTTTATTGCCAGCCAAGCCATCAATCCAGAACTCAATTCAAGGCTCGTTTCATCAATGTCAAAAGTATTGGTATGAACAGGTGAAGTAATTCCTTTTGCCGGATTTCCGGTTCCAAGTCTGTAAAAACAAGCAGGCATTTTTTGTGAAAAATAGGAAAAATCCTCAGCGGTCATACGTATAGGCAAATCGACAACATTTTCTTTGCCCAAATATTCAATGGCGAATTGTTTTGTTTTTTCGGTCAAAGCATCATCATTGATAAGGGAAGGGTAACCTTTTAAAATTTTAATTTTACAGGCGCCACCCATACTTTTTGCAATCCTTTTGGCCATCGAACGGATCGTTCTGTGAGCCTTTTTTCGCCAGGCCTCATCCATCGTCCTGAATGTGCCTTCCAGTTTTATTTCGTTTGGAATAATGTTGGTAGATCCGCCGGTTGAATTTATTTTACCAAAAGTCAAAACAGATGGAGTGGTCGGGTTAGCTTTTCGGCTGACGATTTGTTGTAAGGCTGTAATAATGTGAGCTGTAATCACTATCGGATCAATGCAATCCTGAGGCAATGCGCCATGTCCTCCCTTACCTTTAACAGTTACATATATTTCATCCGCTGAAGCCATGTACATTCCAGGCTTGAGACCAATTTTGCCTGCTTCTAAAGGAGGGTGCACGTGCTGTCCAAAAATTCTTGTTGGTTTTGGATTTTCTAAAACACCTTCATCAATCATAATCGATGCTCCGCCAGGAAAACGCTCCTCTGCAGGTTGAAAAATCAATTTTACAGTGCCTTCAAATTCATTTTTCAGTTCACTCAAGATTCTGGCAGTACCAAGCAATGAAGCCGTGTGCACATCGTGACCGCAAGCATGCATGACACCGTCGTTTTTGGACTTGTACGAAACTTCGCTGGCTTCCTGGATAGGCAAGGCATCCATATCTGCGCGCAAAGCTATGACTTGCTTTTTTGGATTTTTTCCTTCAATCAGGCCAACAACACCGTTCAAAGCACATCCGTGTTCATTGCTCACATTAAATTCATTCAGTTTTTCGACGATAAATCTTCCGGTTTTTTCTTCTTGAAATGACAATTCCGGATTTTGGTGAAGATGGCGCCGCATTTCGACAGTGTCTTCAAAATATTGCTTCGCCAGTTGTTTTATTTTTTCTTTGATCATTGTTTAAGTTGTCAGTTGTCAGTTGTCATTGGAATATTCCATTCCTCCCTTCCTGCTTCTTTTCTCTTCCTCATTCACCCATAGAAAAGTTCTGTTCGATACCACATTTTTATAATTCCATTTTCCTGAAAGCGCTCAAAGATACCCCTCAAAGCGTCAATTGCTGGTTCATGTTTTGGATGATCTTTGTCAAAGGCATAAGAGCATGACAAATAGCGTCCTTTAAGCCCGTCAAAATTAAAACTTTGAAAATGAAAAAAATCTTTTTGTTGAAAATTATTCGGAGCATAAAAACGCTTCAAAACTTCGTGGTCAATCTTCCTGAGGCTAGTTGCTTCGTAGTCTGTTGCCCAATTGATCAGAAAATCATTGTAGGCTTGCATGAAAGCTGATTTTTCATCTATTCGTTTGTTCCATACCAAGATGACTTTTCCGTCAATTTTTAAAATACGCTGGAATTCCAACTTTGCCTTTTCCGGCTCAAACCAGTGAAATGCCTGACCAGCTATCACAAAATCAACAGAATCGGTATTTATGGTGGTTTCCTCTGCTGTTCCATTTACACTTTGAAAATTGGAAAACCCGCTAAAAAGCTGTTCAGCAGCAGAGCGCATTGCTGCATTTGGTTCGATGGCAAAAGTGAGGTTTCCATTTTTTACAAAAAGAGAAGTCAGTTTACCTGTGCCGGAACCAATATCAGCGACAATTGAATCAGCATCGAAGTCGAGTTCATTTTGCAAAAATTCAATGATCTCAGCAGGATACCCTGGTCGATATTTCAAATAATTTTCAACTGTTTTAGAAAACCGTTTAGTAGGATCAATTTCAAACATGATTTATGTTTTTTCCTAGATTTCGAAAACCTTTCCAGATGATATCCAGGTCATTTGATGTGCTGTAGTCCTTCGCATAGAGGAAATTAAGATGCCGAATAGTTGAGTCACTGACTTTTTTCAGTTTTAGAGCATCAAGTGGAGACAAAACCCCGGGTTTGATTTTTGGGAGATTTTCGACAAGTTCAGCTGACTTAGTATAACCTACAAGGCTTTTCTTACCCATAATTATCTGAAACAAATTCATTACAAAATTACCTTTTTGTTTGATTAGCCAAATGCAAACAGGCAGGGAAATTAAAAACAACAAAGCGAGACTGAAATCAATGAATCTTTTGTTTCTGCGATTCATACTGTTAACTATACCAAACTGAATATCAATAGTATAAAGCTCTCCACTAGCGTTTTTCGAACTACTTCCGATAATGCTCATGCTTTCTTCCGGCACAATTTTGTATTCCAAATCCGTCCCTAGTCGAGTCATCCATTTCATAATATCCTGAGAGGAAATATCTTTCGAACAAAAGATAATTTCGTCAATTTTATAAATATGTACTACTTCATCGAGTTGTTGTAATTTGCTGAGATATATTTTGGAATCGTTGGTTCCATTAGGTGAAACAGTCCCAATAAAGTTTTTCATCAACTGGGCCTGATGGATGAGGCTCATCACCCGGCTGCTTTCATTTTTGCTCCCGACGATAATCAGGTTTTTGGATTTTTCATTCCCGAAGTTGAAGTTTTGGTTTTTTATAAAATGAAGAATCACTCTCAAACTGGTCATCGAAATAATTGCCCAGACCATTCCCAAAATGATAAGCGTTCGTGAAGCGCGATATTCCAATTCTAAAAAACCATAAACCGCAGCCAATAGGATAGTACCCATGAGCAGTCCGCGAATCAATCTTCGAAAATCCTTTTTGTCATCATATCCACCACTAAAATACACGGAGATCAGCCAGATGCTTATGTATAGTGGAACATTGAAATACATAAACGATGGCTGATAATAATCAGGATTTTGAAAATGATAGTTTGCCCAAAAATCTTTCAAAAAATACATTCCTCCAAAAATCACCAAAGCATCCAGGAGAGGCAAATAGATGTTTTTAAAAAAATTTCCTATAACCGTTATAAACGCTCTAAAATAAATGGCAAACTGAAGCATCAAAATAAAAAGCTTCGCTTTTTCACCTTTAAAATGTTTTCGGGCAAAAATGATCATTGCATTGTAAAAGGTCCTGACATAATTGAGGCTACCTTTTTTTGTGCTTTCTCCTTTGTAATGAATGATTGTGGTATCAGCGAAATAGTAATTTTTGTAGCCAGCCTGTATGATTCGATAAGAAAGATCGATGTCTTCGCCATACATGAAAAATGCCTCATCGAGCAAACCAATTTGGTCAAGGACTGACTTTCGGAGCATCATAAAAGCGCCTGCCAGAACCTCTACCTCATGGGTTTCGTTTTTTTCGAGATAGCCGAGATGATAATGATTAAATAATTTTGATTTTGGAAAAAGTTTTGAAAAACCAAAAGTTTTGAAAAAAGCGACTTGCGGTGAAGGAAACCCACGTTTTGATTCCGGAAGGAAATTACCTGACCCATCAATCATTTTGACACCTAAGCCACCAGCTTCGGGATGGTTATCCATGAAGTTTAAACACTTTTCAAAAGTATCTTCTTCAACAACAGTATCTGGATTTAATAATAAAATATATTCTCCTTTTGTCTGATGGATGGCTTGATTGTTTGCAACGGAAAACCCAGGATTTTTTTTGTTGACAATCAGCTTTACAGCACCAAACTTGGATTTGACCATTTGCACGGAGTCATCAACGGAGTTATTATCAACGACAAATACTTCTGCTTCAATATTACGGCAAGATTTCTGGACTGAAAGCAGAGCCTGTTCTAGAAAATATTTGACATTGTAGTTGACAATGATGACGGATAGCTTCATGTTAAATTGCTTCCCATAGTTTATTTACCATGCTTTTGGTATGGAATACGGGCAACTATTGAACGGCCTAAAGTGAGCTCGTCTGCGTATTCCAGTTCGCCTCCAAAAGACACTCCTCTAGCGATGGTACTGATTTTTACATCGTGATCTTTGAGTCTTTTCGAAATATAAAAAATTGTAGTATCTCCTTCGATCGTGGGGCTGATCGCCATAATTACTTCAGTTGCTTTTTCATTTTTTATTCGTTCAATGAGATCATCGATGTTTAAATCCTGAGGGCCAACACCTTCAATTGGTGAAATGACGCCACCGAGGACATGATACAATCCTTTGAATTGGCTGGTATCTTCAATCGCCATGATGTCCCGAATATTCTCAACAACACAAATCGTTTTTGCATCTCGTCTTGGGTTGTTACAAATATTACAAATCGGAGTATCTGATAGGTTATGACACTTTTTGCAGGGTTTGATATTCTTCCTCATTTTGACAATCGCGTCAGCAAATTGTTCTGCTATATCCGTTTCTTGCTTGATCAAATGGAGCACCAGGCGAAGGGCAGTTTTTTTGCCAATCCCCGGAAGGTTTGCAAAAGCATTTACTGCATCCTCGATTAATTTTGATGAAAAATTCATGATAGCAAAGTTAGAAATAAAAGTAAACAGTTTTGCATAGAAGCAATGTTGTTGTTGTAACAATTTAAAAGGAAGGAAGCTGTGTGTAAATCGAAGTTGATATTTTAAGCAGAATTTGTCAAATTTTTACCTGAAATATTGCATTTTTGCAATTATTTTAAAATAACAATGACAAGTTTCTAAAATAATTTTTTGTGGTTTGAGAACTTGTTCATTAACTTAATTTCTATTTGGAACATTCTGCGAATTATTTTTTAATTTTTAAACTATAGATTATTATGGCAGAGGTGATCAGGATGCCGCGTATGAGCGATACCATGGAAGAAGGGAATATCGTTGGATGGCTTAAAAAAGTCGGTGATGAGGTAGAACCGGGAGATGTCTTGGCTGAGGTTGAAACGGATAAAGCTACCATGGAGTTGGAAAGCTATCAAGAAGGTGTGCTTTTATATATAGGAATAAAAGAAGGCCCTGTTCCTGTCAATGGCATTTTGGCAGTGATTGGCGAAAAAGGTGAGGATTACAAAGCTGTCCTTGAAGTAGCTGAAAGCGAAGATATTGCATCTTCTGATGTACAATCTGCTGAAACTCTTAAAGTTGAAGAAACTGCTACTGTAGTTGCTGAGCCTGCAACTGTTGTTGAATCTGTTGCAACTGAAGAAAAAAGATTAAAAGCTTCTCCTTTGGCGAAAAGGATGGCTACCGAAGCTGGTATAGATATTTCAAAAGTTCTTGGCACAGGCGACAACGGAAGAATCATAAAAAGGGACATAGAATCATTTTTGCAATCGCAGCCAGGAACTCAAATTGATGCTCCTGTAATTACTAAAGAACCAATCCAACCAGTCGTTCCAGCTTTTAATTTTAATGGCTCCGGAGATAATTTTGAAGATATTCCTGTTTCTCAAATGCGAAAAACCATAGCGAGAAGACTTGGAGAAAGTAAGTTTTCTGCTCCGCATTTTTATCTGACTGTTGAGATCAATATGGATGCTGCTATTAAAGCGAGGGAAGAAATAAATGAACTTTCACCGGTTCGCATCTCGTTCAATGATATTATTGTGAAAGCTTGTGCTGTGGCACTCAGACAACATCCTGCTATAAACTCCTCCTGGCTTGGGGATAAAATTCGTCGTAATGGAAATATTAATATAGGGGTGGCCGTGGCTGTGGATGAAGGATTGTTGGTGCCTGTGATTCGAAATGCTGATATGAAATCACTTTCGCAAATTAAAGTTGAAGTAAAAGAGCTGGCTGGTAAAGCGAAAGAGCGCAAATTGCAACCTGATGAAATGCAGGGAAATACTTTTACAATCTCTAATCTTGGTATGTTTGACATTGACGAATTTACTGCGATCATCAATACACCTGATTCTTGTATTTTGGCAGTAGGTAGCATTGTTGAAAAACCAATTGTTAAAAATGGAGAACTAGCTATCGGCAATATGATGAAGGTGACATTGTCTTGTGATCACCGAGTAGTGGATGGTGCCACAGGGGCACAGTTTTTACAGACGCTCAAAGGAATTTTAGAAGCTCCGATCCGATTATTGGTTTGAATTTGAATTTATATACTTAAAAAGCATAAAGCCAGAGAATTACTTCAACTATTTCTCTGGCTTTTTGTTGAAGTGAATATGAAAAAAACACTAGTTTTAGGGGCTTCACCAGATCCTTCCAGGTATTCGTATCATGCCGTTCAAAGACTGGTTGACAAAGGAATTACCGTCATCCCTATTGGTATAAGAGTAGGAGATATCAATGGGTTAAAAATTATAATTGGAAAGCCTCAACTCGCGGATATTCATACTGTTACCATTTATTTAAATACCATTAATCAAGTTGAGTATTACGATTATGTTATTGATTTGAAACCCAAAAGAATCATCTTTAATCCAGGATCAGAAAATGCTGAATTTATCAATTTAGCTAAGAAAGCTGGAATTGAAGTTCAATTTGCTTGCACCCTTGTGATGTTATCAACTGAAGGAGGATATTGAAGATTATTTTAAAAGCAACAAAAAAGGGCGATTCAATTTGAATCGCCCTTTTTTATGTTATTGTGGTTAGTTTTTAATAACCTGCTTCTTTGTTGCCATCGTAACCAGTTCCTTTTTTCCCGGCATTTTTACGACAATCAGGGCGATCTTCTTCTGCTTCATTTGTTGCTACACGAAACTCAACACGTCTGTTCCAGAGATTGGCTCCACCAGAATCAACGAGATTGTCTCCTTCACCGCTCCAGTTCAATATGAAACGATCACGAGAAATGCCATATTTGCTAACAATGTAGTTTATGGCAGCTTCAGCTCGATTGTATGAAAGAACATCGTTATAACAATTATCTGCAGATCGGTCAGTGTGTCCGACTACAGCAATTCGCTTGTTAGGATAATTTTTCATTACATCGGCTACAGACCGTAATTTACCTCTTTCAGAAGCTTTGATATCATAGCGATCCAAATCAAAATGAATCATAGGTAACCACCAGTCACTTGCTCCATCAGAAGATTGCGAGAAGTCAGCTAGTTTGCTATCCACGATTCGATTGACATCTTCGGTGTTTGTATAATTTGAAGCAGGAACCACTGCAATCCCTTCTCCATCAACATTGTAACCAGGAGGAGAATAAGGCTCTTTGTCCAGGCCATCAGCAACACCATCATTGTCACTATCAAGTTGAATTCCTTTGGTATCTACAGGAAATCCTTCAGGGGTATCTAGTTCCTGATCTACAACATCAAGTACACCATCATTGTCACCATCTGTTGGGTCAAATTCTTTACGCGCTTTTACTTCTGCAATATCTTCAGCCATCAAGCTTAAAGGACTAACCCACCATAATGGCTCTGAGCGGCTTTCTTTTCCACCAATGTTAAAGTTGAAACGAATATTTGTATAACTGACAAGGTCATTGTTTTGAGTTAAGTCTGTTGAATTCCGCCATCTGTAACCATCAAGTAAATCTCCTTCTCTACCAAAGACAAAAGTGACTAATTGTTCAATTGATATATTAATACGCTCATTGATTTTGAACGAAGCACCTACACCGGCATTTGCATGAAAATTGATTCGTGTAGATTCTGGATCATTATCGGCGCCTCTACCTGAAGCTATTTCTGCACGGGTTTCATAATCTCCATCAAGAATCGCCTTTATCCTGTCTTTTGCAGTCTTGCGGTCAGCTCTTGACCCTTCGACATCCAAGCCATCTTCAACAGTTTCAAAGTTATGCATACCACCTCTGCCACTGGCATCGTAGTAGGCTTTGTAGGTGTTAAAACCTACACCTCCGACAAGGTACACATTTGCCTTTCGAACTTGCTTTTTAAAGTTGAATACATTTAGGCTCCAAATACCCTGAGCAGTAAAAGACATAAATGTAGTTTTGTAATTATGATACCACCTGTAGTTTACATAATCTAATCCATTATTCAAATTGCCATTTAAAACATAATTTGCAGCTGCTGCATTAATTGATCCACCAGAATTTCTAGGTTCTAAACCCTTAGCAACTCCGTATTGGGCATCTATTCTCCATGCAAATGCATAATCAAATGCCCTCCTAAAATGAAGACCGACTCCCCAGCTAGGTTGTGGAAGGACATCTCCCAATACCATAAAGTGACCAACGCTAATTCCGATTTCGGATTGATGTTTTGGGTGGGCCTCGAATTTCATGCCTTTATAGTCGGAATCGTCCTGTGCGAGACCGGTGGAAATAGATAAGCCAAATAGGCATACTATTAGTACAAAAATATTCCTTGTCATAGGGTTTTGACTTTGATGATTAATTAAAATAAGGGGACTAATGTTATAGTCTTTATGAATGAATCTGTTTTAGCTTTAATACAAAAATATTGTTTTTTTTTATTGTCACAAATGTTTTAGGATTTTTTTTATTATATAACTTCTTATTATTGCATGTGTTGGAGTATGATTTACGATAATTGATTGATATTCATTAATTTAGAAAGTGACAGATTTAATGCAGATGACGAGATATTTTCGTACGACGGATTATAGTCGTAAACATCTTGTAAAGCTTCTTTGATTATCGTTGAAACATCATTGAAAATCGCTTCGTCAGTAACACTGACTCCGGGGCGCATCAAATACGCAAAAACCCTTGCCATTCCACAATTGGCTATAAAATCAGGAATCAAACTGATTTTTGAATCAGTAAACTTTGCCGTAGGTCCGAAAAAGACATCGTCATCCACAAATGGCACATTTGCACCGCATGACATCACCTCCAAGCCACCATCAATCATCGAATCAATTTGTTGACGGGTTACTAATTTTGAAGCAGCTCCGGGTATGAAGATTTCCGCTCCCAAATTCCAGATTCTTTGGTTTACTTCGTTAAAGGGTAAGAGTTCCTCAGAATTGATTTTATTACCTTTCTTTTGTACGAAAAGCTTTTTCACTTCTTCAAACGATAGTCCTTGTTTTCTGATTATCCCAAAATCTTTATCAATGATACCAATTATCTGAGCTCCTGAATTTGCAAGATAACAAGCAGCAGCAGAAGCAACATTGCCCCAACCTTGGATGATAACTTTTTTACCATCTACTGTGCTGTTACGGTATATGCCAAAATAATGTTTCACTGATTCGGCGACTCCATAGCCCGTAATCATATCCGCAACAGCATATTTATGTCCATCAGGTACAAATCGTGGATCTTCTACTATTTTTGCACAACCATATCGTAATTGTCCGATAATATTTACTTTTTCACCATCGGAGGATTGGAAGTGACCATTGACGATGCCTTCCTGCGGGTGCCAAAGCCCCAGCTCTTCAGTGATAGGGATTACATCTTTCAGTTCATCAACGTTTAGATCTCCACCTGTTCCGTAATAGTTTTTTAAAAGTGGAAAAATTGCTCTGTACCACCTTTTAAGCACATCATCCCGACGAGGATCGTTTGGATTAAAGTTGATCCCAGATTTTGCACCGCCAATGTCTGGTCCGCAAACGGAGAATTTGATTTCCATTACTTTTGCTAAAGAAATGACTTCTTCTCTGCTCAATCCTAAGCGCATCCGGGTTCCTCCACCAGCAGCTCCATTTCGCAGAGAATTTATTACTACCCATCCTTGTGCATCGGTTTCTTCATCGGACCATTCGAATATGATTTCAGGTTTTTTGTCTCTGTATTCGTTAAATAATTCATTCATAATATTCGGCTCGTATTTAATTTAAAATTATAGGACAAAGAACTTGAATTTTTGTGTTTCAAACAATTTTATTTTCCAAAATTTAAATAGGTAAAAATCGGCTGAAAAGTCATTATAATATTTAATTTTACGAAAATTTTATAGCATGCTAAATAATTGGTTGCGCCCCTTACCAGCTAAACTCATTAAGGGAGTAAAAAAGTTAGTTGAAGACCAAATGGGGAAAAACATTTTACGTTTTGAAAATGAGTTGCCTGATCTTACAAAAGCTAAAATTGCCATTATTGGAATAGACCAATCGGAAGCCAATCGAGTAAGAGAATCTTTTTACCAACTGAGTTTTCCTTTTCATAAACTTGAAATTGCTGATATTGGCAACATTCGGAAAAAAGACCCTTCGTTTGTAATTCCTATGATTGAAGAATTAATTACCAATGGTATTTTGCCTGTGATTATTGGTAAAAATGTGGATTCAACCATTGCACAATACCATGCTTATCGGTCGCAAAACAAAATGGTCAATTTGGCTTGCCTAGATGAAACTATTCATTATTCATTCAACGGCAATAAACTATTTATCAACCATATACTCGATAAAAAAGAGTCGCATCTTTTCAATTTGAGTTTTATTGGATTTCAAACTCATTTTGTATCCCCCGAAATCATTAATGCGCTTGCAGAGAAAAATTTTGAATGTATAAGACTTGGTAGAGCAAAATCTTCTTTGGATCAACTCGAACCAGTAATTCGTGATGCAGATTTGTTGAGCTTCAATCTTTCGTGCCTGAAGCAATCTGAAGCTCCCGGAGTGGTTGATGCCAGTCCAAGTGGTTTTCTTTCTGAGGAAGCTTGCCAAATCAGTCGTTATGCAGGAATGAGTGAAAAACTGACTTCTATTGGATTTTATGGATTTAATAGTGCGAAGGACCAAAATAAGCAAACAGCACAGGTCATTGCTCAATTGCTTTGGTATTTTTTGGATGGATTTTATAATCGGAAGAATGATTTTCCGGTTTCCACGAAAAGTTTGGTAGAATATGTCGTAGAATCAAAAGATAATGGCATGCAAGTACGTTTTTGGAAAAGTTCTAAAAGTGGAAGATGGTGGCTGCAAGTGCCTGTAAAGACTAAAAGAAAACTCAACCGGCACAGACTGATTCCTTGCTCTTACAATGACTATCAACAGGCTTGTCAGGAGGATATTCCTGATCGGCTTTTGAACGCCTTTAAACGATTTGTCTGATTTTTATTCTTCCAAAAGCGTTTCCAGTTTCAAACCTCTTGATCCCTTGATCAACAATATGCAGTCTTTAAATTCTTGCGTTGAGTACCAATTCGTCAAAGCTTCTATATCTTTGAAAAACAATAAGTTAGTTCCGTTTATAGCAACTTTGGCAAATTCCTTTCCTACTAAAATTATTTGATTGAGATTCAAATTTATTGCGTAGTCGATCAAAGCAGCGTGTTCATTTTTGCTGTGTGTTCCAAGTTCCAGCATGTCGCCAAGAATAGCAATCTTGCGGTTTTCATTTTGTTCAGAAAGGTTTTTTAAAGCATGTCGCATACTACTTGGATTGGCATTGTATGCATCTAGTATAAAAGTATTGTTGGCTTTTTGTATGATTTGTGATCGATTATTTGATGGCAAATAACTTTCAATCGCATGTTTGATTTTATTTGCTGGTACTTTAAAATAATTGCCGATCGCGATTGCAGTTTGAATGTTATTGAAATTGTAATTTCCAATGATTTGGCTTTGAACCTCGACCATTTTGTCATCTTTCCAAAAAGCAACTTTTACAAATGGATTTTCATCAACTAGGTTAGTTTCAAACATCTTTTTTTTCGTAGAAAATGAATTGCCTTTTTGATAAAAAATGCGATGTGCAATGCCTGCTGATAACTCACTTAGATAGGGTTCGTCCTTGTTGATAAAAGCGATTCCATTGTTTTTTGACAAATAATCATAAAGTTCGCTTTTTGCCTTTTTTACCCCTTCTAAACTTCCAAAACCTTCTAAATGGGCTTTGCCAATATTTGTAATAATTCCATGTGTAGGTTCTGCAATTTTGCACAAAAATTCGATCTCACCAATATGGTTTGCTCCCATTTCAATCACGGCAACTTCAGTGGTATTTTTCATGGCGAGTAGCGTAAGCGGTAGCCCAATATGGTTGTTGAAGTTACCACTTGTACAATGTGCTTTGTAATGGCTGTTTAAAACTGCTGCAAGTAGTTCTTTGGTGGTTGTTTTCCCGTTTGAACCGGTAATGGCAATTATCGGGATTTCAAAATGTTGACGATGTAAATTTGCAAGATTTTGAAGAGTCTTTAAAACATTATCAACTAAAATGTATTGTTCATTTTTTTGAAATTCCGGATTGTCGATAATGGCATAAGCCGCTCCATTTTGAACAGCTTTTTCAGCAAATTGATTACCATCAAAATTTTCACCACGCAAGGCAAAAAAAAGACAATTTTCAACAGTTTTTCTACTATCAATCACCACGTTTGGATGCTGAATAAAAATCTTATAAATGTCTTGCAGAGGGTTCATTTTGCACTATTTGAGCGGTAAGTTCAATTATAAAAAAAGTCTCCGCATTTAAACTTAATGCGGAGACTTTTTAATTCTTTTTCAGATATTATTTATATCGTCTTTTGACTTTCTTTTGTTTTACTTTGAAATGGTTGCCACCGGCATCTTCATTACCTGTAGGGCCACCAGTTCTGGTCATTGCACAACGGAAGCCAACAGATCTGTCCGCTTTATCTTCTTCTTTGAATCTGCGTGCTCCGGGTGAAAGCCACCATGCACGATCAGCCCATGATCCACCTTTAATAACGCGGGATTTGTCACTGATCAAAGTAGTTTTTCCGTAGTCATAAAGAACATAAGATTCTTTATCACCATCAAGGTAGTTATATACTTGTCCACGCTTATAATTTTCGCGAGTTGCGGCTTCATCATCTTCAACATATCGGTAACGAATACGACCCAAGCTGTCTTTTTCAACAGGTGCACCGTTTTCGTCAAGAACTTTTGTTTGGAATTTGTTTCCACGGAAAGGGTTCAAATCCTGATCATCAACACCTCGTAAAGTTGTGCTGGTCAATGGACGATAAAGATCCATTGTCCATTCATTTACATTACCGGCCATGTGATACAAACCATAGTCATTTGGCATATAAGTTCTGACAGGTGCAGGAATATGAGCCTGGTCATTCAATTTACCTGCCATACCCATGTAGTCACCGCGACCACGTTTGAAGTTAGCAAGGATTTGACCTTGGTATTTATTTCTTTGCTGGAAGCGAACGGTATTTCCATTCCAAGGATAAAGGCGACGATCAGAAATCCTTTCATCGTTAGTCGGTTGATTACCCACTAAAGCAAGTGCAGCGTATTCCCACTCTGCTTCGGTTGGCAAACGATATGATGGTAATAAAATACCATCTTCAAATCGAACTGGTCGTTCGCCTCCTGTTTGAAGATCCGGAAGATTTTTTCTAACATCTCCCTGATACTGTCCAACGAGGTAAGATTCAGTGTTGAAATTGTCTTCGTCTTTTTGCTCGGTATTCATATTTAGGATACCTTTTTCAACGAGGATCATTTCATTTACACGATCTGTTCTCCATTTACAATATTCATTTGCCTGAATCCAGGAAACACCAACTACGGGATAGTTATCATAAGATGGGTGTCTTAAATAAGTTTCGACAAATGGTTCGTTAAATGAAAGTTCTTCTCGCCAAACCAAAGTATCTGGTAAAGCATTTAAATAAACTTCAGGGTATGACTCGGAAAATACTTTTCTGGTCCAATAAAGATACTCTCGATAATCTATATTCGAAACTTCGGTTTCATCCATATAAAAAGATGAAACGGTAACTCTTCTTGGTATAGCATTCCATTCGTAAATGACATCTTGATCAGTCATCCCCATAGTAAACGTACCTCCCTGAACCAATACGAGGTTGGGTCCATTGACTTGTCCGGCGTAATCTTTCTTTTCAAAGCCACCCCACTTTTGGTCGTTGTACTTCCATCCAGTGGTAGCTGATCTTTCTTTCTTTCCACAAGCACCGAATAATAGTGCTGTCATGATGAGAAGAGACCCTAACTTCAACAGTTTTTTCATTGTTTAAATATTTTCTTTTTAAAAATGACCAACAAATATAGTGAAAAAATCAAAATCCAAAAATATGAATGGATGCTTTGTTCCAAATGATGCAAATTCAATGCCTTTTTTAAAATTAATCCACTCTTTTTTATGCATTGAAATCACGATCAAATGTTAAGATATCAATGTGTTTGTCCTTATCTGAAAAGCTGAAAACAATCACGGTAATCCACTCCTTTGTCACGTTCAAAGTTTAAGGTCAGAGAAATTTCATGGCTTCCGCCTCCATGTTGTGAAAGTCCGGAGACTGTCAAGTCATAGCTATAGCCAATTTTGAAAATCCCCTTTTGAATTCCTGCTAAGAAAATAGCTGCATCGGAATTTGTAAAAGCGTGACGATACCATACTCCGGCAAAAACAAAACCCAAACTTGCGTAAGCCCCTCCGTTCACCTGTCCATAATCCGTTTGTTTTATGAACATAATATTTGGTGATATAAACGCCGTCGGTTTGCGTTTATTGCCTTCTCTAATTTTAATTTCCATGCCTCCATGAACAGTGAATCGCATGGGTAATCCAGTGTTTAAATTGTCATTGATTCCGAGGAGAGATTCGTTCGGTGTATTTAAATGTTTAAGCGATATTCCACCATAGAACATTTTGCTGTATGCAAGCAATCCTGCCGAAATATCAAAATAGGTGTTGTTTAGATTTTCAGGTGGAACTTCTTCGGATGGAATGGGCGATCCTCCTGGCGTAGTAGAGCCATATCTATCATCAATCTGGTCAAGAAATAAAAACTTATCCCAATGATAACGCGCCTGTATTCCACTTGCTTCCACGCCCAGTTTTAAAAAGAAGTCCCGGTTTACTTGTACCCGATAAGCAAAGAAACCGCTTATTTTATTTGTACTAATCAATCCGTCTCCGGCTTCATCACCAAGTATAGACAATCCGTAGCCAATATTTAGCTTTGGTGAAAATTGGTCATAAGCCACCGAAAATGTTGTATATGCATTTGGAATAGAAGGCCACTGATTTCGATAATTCATTGCTATATGAGGCGCATAGGTGTTTCCGGCAAAAGCAGGATTTATTTGCAGGGGAGCAGAATAAAACTGGCTATAAATAGGATCCTGTGCACGTACACAAAAACTTACTAACCAAAGGCTTAAAAACAGGATTAGATGTCTTGTCATTGATTTAAAACAGTTAGGTTTAAAAACGAAAATGAGCAAAGCTTGTTAAACTAACGAAAAAGTCTGATACTTGCTATTTTCAAAACAATACTTCAAATATATTAACGTTTCTATAACAATTTAGTAAACGGATTTAGGTTTGCCAAAATTGTCAGTAGGTTTTGTATTCTTTCTTACAAAAAACAAACTTATAAAATTAAGATGAAGAGATGTACAATATTAATTGCCTTAATTTTTTGTGTTTCAGCCGTTTTTGCAGATTCTTCGATCAGGGTCAGCGAGTCTATCAAATGGGATGATGATCCAATCCTGCATAATCCCACCGGAAATTTTGAAACCAAAATTTGGAGGTTTGAAGGTGCAACCTACAATCCGATATATCCATCCTTGCCGATTTTTTCAGATCGCAAAAAAGTGAACGCTTATGGTGTAGCCAGCGTAGAAATTGTGAATGTTCAATTTGAAAGTTTTGATAAAAATGTATCAGTTGATGACCAGCACATTGGACATGAATTGAATGTTGAGGCTGTAGTTTTTAAAGATCGTGACAACTACTTTTTGTATTATTCTTTTATACCAATCATAAAAACAGGTTCCAGACAATTTGAAAGAGTCATCTCCTTCGAATTTAAATTGAGTTTTAAAGAACAGCCACAGACAGTGGCACGCACCACAAATTATCCCTATCATTCGATTTTGGAAAGCGGAACAATTTATAAAATAGCCGTTTCGGAGACGGGAATTCACAAGATCGGCTATAATTTTTTAAAAGATGAACTTGGAATGGACATCGACAATATTGATCCTCGTAAAATAGGGATTTATGGCGGAGGCGGTGGTATGTTGCCGGAATCCAATGATGAACCCCGTTACACCGCGCTTACAGAACTTGCCATACATATAAATGGTGAAAACGATGGTCAATTCAATACGGGAGATTACATTTTATTTTACGCTGAAGGGCCTGAAAAATGGTATTATAATGAAACAACGAAACAGTTTAGAAGACCTAAAAATGTCTATTCTGACAAAAACTATTATTTTCTAAAAATTAAAAGTGAAAACGGCCTTCGGCCAAATGCTCAGGCTTCTGTAGGATCTACACAATATACTGCCACAAGTTTTGATGATTATCTCAGATTTGAAGAAGAAAAGTTTAATTTGCTCAACGAATCTGTTGGAGCTCAAGGTTCTGGAAGAGATTGGTATGGAGACCCATTTAATCCTGTAAGGGAAAGAACTTACAGTGATTTTTCTTTTCCGAATATCACCAGCGATACCGTTAATATACTTGTCCGCTTCGCAGCAAGAAGCCGACTGGGAAGTAATCTTTTTGTAACGGTGCCCGGAAAGACTTTGTCAAATTCTTTTGACAGTGTCAACTGGACAAATAATGAATCATCTTATGCAAAAAATAATACGGTCAGTGGCGCATTTATTCCTTCGGGAAGCAATATCGAAGTGGAACTGTCTTATCCCGCAGTTGGCGATGGTACCAATATCGGCTGGTTGGATTATATTGAGTTGAATGTGCGTCGCCAACTAAAAATGGCAGGCGATCAATTGTTGTTCAGGGATCATAAAACGTTGAATTATGATGCTTCAAAATTTGAAGTTTCAGGAGTGAATAATAACACCATAGTTTGGGACATCACGGATCCGATGCAACTTAAATCGCAGGAATTTTCTTTGAATGGCTCAAAATTAAGTTTTGGAGGAAGCACGCAAAATGAGTTAAAAGAATTTGTGGCTTTCAACCTAAATGGCACTTTTACAAGTCCCGAAGCTGTTGGTCAGGTTGGGAATCAAAACTACCATGGGATTGACAACGTGGACATGGTTATTGTTTATCATCCTGATTTTGAAGAAGCGACTAATAAATTGATTCAGCACCGCCAAAATTATAATGGTTTTGTAATAAAAAAAGTACGAATTGATTTGCTTTTTAACGAGTTTTCCAGCGGAAGGCAGGACGCGACTGCGATTCGTGATTTTGCCAAAATGCTGTATGATAGGAATAGTGAAAAGTTTAAATATCTATTGTTAATGGGAGATGGTTCCTATGACCACAGAGATATTATCGGGTTAGGTAAAAACTTTATAACGGTTTATGAAACTACAACCTCTCTTGAACCCATTTACTCTTTTCCGTCTGACGATTATTTTGCTTTACTTACAGAAGGAGAAGGTGTGGGTTTGGTAGGAGCTTTGGATATAGCTGTTGGGAGAATTCCTGCGCGTTCCGGCTTTGAAGCAAATACTGTTGTTCAAAAAATTATTGATTACGAAACCAATCCAAAATCGTTGGGGGATTGGCGAAACCGTCTCGTTTTTAATGCTGATGATGAAGACTCTAATCTTCACATCAAGCAGGCTGATGAAATTGCCCAATCGGTCAGGACTGAGCACCCCATTTTTAATATGAACAAAATATTTTTCGATGCTTACCAGCAAGAATCGACACCAGGAGGGGAGCGTTTTCCAAAGGCTACCGAAGCTATCAATCGCGATATGTACAAAGGCGTTTTGGTGATGAATTACATGGGGCATGGAGGGTCAACAGGTTGGGCGCAGGAGCGTGTTCTTACGCTTAATGATATCAATAGTTGGGATAATTATGACAAACTTCCGCTGTTGGTTACTGCCACTTGTTCGTTTGCTGGTTATGATGAACCTTCTATAACAACTGCGGGTGAATTAGCGATGTTAAAAGACAACGGCGGAGTGATTGCACTGTTTACAACGACAAGAGCAGTGTTTTCTTCAGCTAATAAAAAATTGACAGAATCGGTTTTTAGTTTAATTTTTCAGCCGCTGGGAGAAGAAACCTTATCAATAGGCGAAATACTTCGGGAAGCCAAAAATACTAGCAGTGCGAACGCCACCAATTCACGAAAGTTTACACTAATTGGTGATCCTGCCTTAAAATTGGCTATTCCGGAATATAATGTCATTACTACAAAAATCAATGACCACGACCTATCCGATGGTTTGTTGGGAGATACCATCAGTGCTTTGCAAAAAGTTACTATTGAAGGATTAGTTCAGGATTATAACGGCAATGTTCTGTCAGATTTCAATGGAACTGTTTATCCGACGATTTATGATAAAGAAATTACAGCAACAACCCTTGGACAAAACAGCGGCAGCTTTAAAAGAGATTTTCAAATTCAGCGAAATATCGTCTTTAAAGGACGCGCCAAAGTTGTCAACGGAGCTTTTCAATTTTCATTCGTAGTGCCTAAAGATATCAATTACGATTATGGCTTCGGAAAAATCAGTTATTATGCAGAAGATGGAGTCGCAACGGACGCGAGAGGATACTATGATAAAATTGTGATCGGAGGTACTTATGAAAACGCAATAAATGATGACCAAGGGCCTCTGGTTGAGGTTTTTATGAATGCTGAAGACTTCGCATTTGGAGGACTTACTAGCCCAAACCCAACCTTGCTAGTTAAGCTGTCAGATGATAATGGTATTAATGTTGTTGGGAATAGTATTGGTCATGACCTTACAGGGGTCTTGGACGAAAATACACAAGAGACTTATATTCTCAATGATTTTTATGAGTCCGAGCTAGACGATTATACAAAAGGAGAAGTTCGGTTTCCATTGTTCGACCTTGAAGAAGGAGTGCATGTCATAAAAGTCCGAGCTTGGGATGTGGCGAATAATTCCGGAGAAGGTTTTACCGAATTTTTGGTGGCTTCTAGTACTGAAGTAACTTTAGACTATGTTTTAAATTATCCTAATCCGTTTACCACCTCTACGAGTTTCCAATTTGAACACAATATGAAAAATCAGAATTTGGATGTCCAGATACAGATTTTTACAATTGGCGGCAGATTGGTAAAAACAATCGAGGATAGTGTGTTTACAGACGGCAGGCGAGTATCGGGAATCTATTGGGACGGAACAGATGATTTTGGAGGACAGTTGGGCAAAGGGGTTTACCTTTATAAAGTGAAAGTCCGAGCCGAAGGAAGCGAAACTTCCGAAAGCAATTTTGAAAAGTTAGTTATTTTAAAATAAAATATGTGATTTGAGGGTTTGTTTTATACAATATCTTCCTTTATAAATCATTATATTTGCGGGATTTTTTTTTGAAACCATTTTATGAACATCATGAAGAAAATAAAACTAAGCATCGTTCCGATAGCAGTGTTACTTTTTACAAGTTTAATTGTTAATGCGCAATGTGTTGAAAGCCCTCCGGGCAGTGGAAACTGGATCAGGTTGGATGGTCAACCGTGTACAAATACAATCGTAACGGCAGTGCCGTTTTTAAGAATCGTTCCAGATGCGCGTTCCGGCGCTATGGGCGATGTGGGGATAGCACTTTCTCCTGATGCCAACTCAATGGCATTGAATGCTTCTAGATTAGCAAATGTTACGAACGACCTGAGTGTCTCAGCTACTTATACTCCATGGCTTAGAGCTTTAGGCTTGCAGGATGTTTACCTGGCTTATTTATCAGGGTATAAACAAATTGATGAGCTTCAAACCATAGGCATGAGTCTTCGCTTTTTTTCACTGGGGACTATTTCGTTTACTGATGACAATGGCCAGGCGCTTGGTACCGGAAGACCCAATGAGTTTGAGATAGCGGTCGCTTATGCCCGAAAACTATCTGATAAATTTTCAGTTGGTTTTACACCAAAATTTATCTACAGTAATCTTGCATCAGGTCAGCGATTAGGTGATGTGGAAATCACTCCTGGTGTTGCCGGTGCTGCGGATATTTCAGCGATTTATGTTACACCGGTTAAACATGCCAACAACGAATCTGAATTGTCAATCGGTGCAGCAATTACAAATCTTGGAACAAAGATTTCCTACACCAAATCTATCAACAAAGATTATATTCCAACGAATCTTGGACTTGGAGCAGCCTGGAAATTCAATTTCGATGAATTTAACACATTCACTGTTGCAGCAGATATCAATAAATTGCTTGTTCCGACACCATGTTTGGGAGATGATTGCGATACTGATGCCAATGGAATTCAGGATTATAAAGAACAATCTACGTTTGGGGCAATGTTAGGATCATTTAGTGATGCACCAGGTGGAGGCTCTGAAGAACTTCGCGAATTGATGTATTCTATCGGTTTAGAATATTGGTACGACGAGCAATTTGCCGTACGAGCAGGATATTATACTGAAAATTCGACGAAAGGAAATCGTAGCTTTTTTACTGTAGGAATCGGTTTAAAATATAATATTTTTGGTTTGAATTTTTCTTATTTGATTCCAACTACCAATCAACGAAATCCTCTTGACAATACCCTTCGATTTTCATTATTGTTTGATTTTGGAAGCGATATTCAGGAATGATCTGATATGAAAATTTTTCAGTGAAAAAGGAATTCTGGTCGTTCAGAGTTCCTTTTTTTTATTCTTTGATCAGTGTAAAATTACATTGATGTTTATCGTTAAAAATTGAGAGATAATAAATGCCAGAAGGCAAATCATCGACGTCAATTTTTGTTTTCAAACCAATCAATTCTCCATTTTTTACTAACTGCCCAAAATTGTTGAATAATTTCCAGCATAGTGTCTTGTTGAGTGGATTTTCTATTTCAAAGGAGTTTTGAAAAGGATTTGGAAAAGCCTTTATAGTGTCAAAAGAGTAATTTTCTTTTGTCGAAGTTGTTCCACCAATCCATTGATTAATGGAAAAAGAGAGTAATTTTTGGGGCAGTGTGATTTGGTCGTTGACCTTAAACTGTTCAGAACTAACATATCCATAACCGTTTTCCCGAAAGGTAATGCCTTCCGTTTGGCTATTGGTCACACCGGAACCAAGGGAGATTCTTCGCTTGTTACCTGAAAAAAAATCATTTCCATTGAAATCGAAAAGTAGCCACATAAAGTTCAAACCGAGGGTAGTGTAGCCTAGTAGAACAATCTCATCGTCCAAGCTAATATCCGCGCTTGTTATCAATCCCGCAACATCAAAACTATCCTTTAGTTGGGCCATATGAAAACCAGGAACGGCAGGAAGTGTGTAATGCTTGGTTTTATGATCTACCCAGTTTTTGGTGAACAAATGCAACTGGTCATCATGAAACAAGAAAGCTTCGCAGTCAAAATTATTGTTATTGTTATTTTCTGAAAAATCAACCTGATCGCTATAAGCGAATTGAATGATTTCAGCACTTATCAAGCTATTTGAAAGGTCATTTTTGTTGATGCGATAAATCCTGAGATCCGTTCGATTGCCACCATTGTTGCCAAAATCACCGATGTACAGATAATTTTCACTTTCTGCGAGATCTTCCCAGTCAATATTTCCAACATTGGCAATATTAGCGGTATGTAGAATTTCACCATTTAGCGAATCGATAAGGTAAACCTCGTGTTCATTTCCGCGATCATTATGAACCCAACGCCCGGAACTTAGTAATTCTGCTCCTGAGCACTCTTTCAAAGATTCAGACAACTGTGTAATTTCAGTCATGGTGTAATTGGTCATTGGATAAAGGCAGGAACCATCATTTTCTGTGGCATTTGAATCATAATTGAGGGCCAGGGGATCGGTGCAGCCAGGTTGAGCATTCAGATTGACCAAGAAGAAAATGGAGGCTATTAAAATTATTATTTTCACAGGAATAATGTTGAAAATGTTTTAAAAAGAAATAAAAATCACTACAAACCTGTAAGCCGGATTCTGTATTCACGAATAGCAAGCTATCCGAAGAACCTCTATCATTTATCTAGTCGCGACATCACTGTTGCGATCTATCTGCCTACCCTTCCTGACTTAAAAAACTGAGCGAGCAACTCAGCTCACCAATGTGGTGAATCAGGATATACATGGCATTTCAATCCACAAGGTTTATCCACTCCTCAGGTTGCCCTGGAGAGTCGTGCGCTCTTACCGCACGTTTTCACCCTTACCCCGATCGAATCGGGGCGGTAATTTTCTGTGACACTAGCTGTATCCCGCCAATGGCGAGACCCCATTCGTTAAATGGTGTGGCGCTCTACATTGTCCGGACTTTCCTCATCCGCGCAAAAACGCGGCCGCGATAGAGCGGTTTGCAGTGATTTTTATTAGCTATTTAAAGTTTCAGTCAAGTTTCAGGGAATACAATGTGAATACTTATATTTTGATATTATCGTTCCATAAATTTAACAACTGTTTTAGTTTAATAAAACTTCGTTTGGCTTTTTCTGAAATATTTGATTTTGGGATAAAGCTGGATTTTTAAATAATTTTATTTTTAATTTGTAAAACGTTAGATATTCGCGATTTATGGATGTGTGGAGGTTGAAAAGAAAACAGGAGTGATTTCGAGCGAATCATTTTGCAAATATTTTCATCTTTTTGAGAAACATCCCGTATTAGTTTTATCGGCATTTTGCCAAATCTGAAAACCTTTAATATAACATGTTTTTTGGATTAGAATTTGTGGTTAAATTATAAAATTATCTAATGCTTTCAGCGATCTCAATTTTGAAACCAAAATTTTCCTCCTCAGGATTAAATCTATGACAAAGCAGCAATTTTATTACCTGGTGCTCACCGTCTTTCTGTTTGGAACAGCGATAGGATTTAATTTTTATGTTCGCTTAACTCCCCAAACCGAATATTATGCTGCTCAGATTAATGATTATTTGGATAATGTTGAAAGGAAGGTAGAGGAAGTTTTTGATGAAAAAGATTTCATCAGGCGGCAGCTTTTAGCTAAAAATGAAGTTGATTTTCGGGACAAGGATTTTAAAACATTAGAATCTCTGGCGGAGCAAATATTCACTATTGCTGCATTTCAAAATGATTCATTACTCTTCTGGACGAATAATTTTGCGCTTCCGAAATATGCAGATTTTGAGGATGCCACAAGAAACCGAAGCTCCAAATTTTTAAAACAAAAAAACGGTTTTTACGAACTCATCTATCAACGACACAATGATCCGGAGCTTGGAGAATATGTTGTTTGTGCGCTTATTCCAATCAAATATCACTATGAATTGAAAAGTGATTATCTCAGCAATGAATTTGTGGCCAGTACCAGAATTCCGAAGCAATATCAACTCGT
>JANQFJ010000092.1 GCA_028277915.1 Saprospiraceae bacterium | reverse complement strand
TTTTCATTTTTTACATTTTCCATATTTCTTTCTTTGAAGCTTCAGCTCAATCTTTACTATTCAGCAATCAGGTTCCACCTGTTCTTACTGTTTGTGAGGATGAGGAAGGATTTGTGGTAGAATTTAAAAATAATTTTGGTAAAAAGATCCTCAACATCTTTGTTCATGTGGATTTCCCAGATGATATTCAATATAACGGGAATTTAGCAAACAACTCTAATTGGCAGGCTTATGAATATTATGTGAGTGATCCTTCTTCTCCGTGGTTTAGAATCAACAAGTTGCCAAAAAATAAAAAAGCTTCTTTTTCATTTAACGGCTTGGCTTTACCTGAATCCATAAATGGAGGCTCGTTTTCCAATCATATCACTGTTTATTTTCAGGATAACCAATTGAATGGAACCTGGTGGTATTATTACATTGAAACAGATACCGATACTTATAATGTTGAAAATGCAGTATTGGATATTACAACCGTGAGTCCAATGACTAATTCTGTAGAACTCAACCAATTATTTGCCAGAAGTATCGTGGTGGAAAATAATGGAGACGGAATTATTTCAAGTTTTGATATTCGTGATATTCATAGCTCAGATCTATCCTTGGAAAGTGTAAATATTGGAACAGTCAACGGAGCAGGAGATAAAATTACTCTTTCAGGTTCTGATTTCCAATCTGTAGGAAACGGTGATTCGGTTTTTGATCCAGGTGAAGAAATTACCATAAATGAAGTCATCAAAGCCATTGGGTGCAACAGCACACAATCAGAAATATACACACAATTTGGATGCGAGGGTCAAACTGTTGATGGTAATTCGGTTTTTCCATATACCACAATTACTTCTCCTTTACCATCATTAAGTGTAAATGCTCAACCAACTTTTAACACTTGCGTTGATGGGGCTCCAGATGAACAGCAATTGGTGATAAAAAACGAGGGTACGGGAGTAGCAAAAAATTTACTGGTAGAAATTTTTCAATACGCTGGAGGACCTTATGCAGATATTTTTTCAAAAATTGATGTGAATAATATTGTTTACAATCTTAACAATGGTCCTTTTCAACCTATATTTCCTATTCAAACCTTTAATACAAATAATACCGGTATTTACAGTTGTTTGGGGAACAACGCCAAAGGGAGGTTTATTGTCCAATTGCCTGATCTGTTGGCAGGAGATGAATATACGCTCCAATGGACGAGTTATACGTGTGCCACTGACCATTGTGGTGATGTAGATTTGATTGGTTGGAAATATGAAATTGACTTTAGCGATGGTTGTGGGAACACGAATTTAGAAACTAACGGGACCGGTCAGGAGAATAATCGCAAAAGCTTTACAGTAATTGCAGATTATCCTTCGAATGTTGAAGATGGAACCGTAGGGGAATTTGAATACACGCTTTCAGCTGTAGATTTTAATCTTCCGGCAGGTTCTAATTCAAGTTTTGAATTGACTATTAATGTCCCCGATGAGCTAAGCTTACCCAATGGTGTTTCAGATTTAAGTTTTTCAAAAAATGGAATGGATTGGACTCCCGATGCAATTAATTTTATTAATGGACAATTAAGCGCAAACTATTCTTTACCAGCTCCTTTCACACTAAATAGTTCAAAAATAAAATTCTCTTTAGGGCTTGATTGCAATGCCACAACGCCTCCGATTTCAGATGGAAATGTTGTTGTTGATTTGGAACTGGCATACATAATGGATACAAATTGTACGAATCCGTATCAACTGCCATTGATTTGTGAATCTGTAAGTACTAATCTCGAATGCAGCGGCATTTGCTCAAAGGGTTTGGAGTTTGATTCGTTTTCTACCCAGAGAACAACATTTGGAGAACCTGACAATGATGGAGATGGACTCCCTGATGTTTCAGGAGTTCTGGATATGAATAACATTCTTTTAGACCGTGTGATGGTCGGTGATGAGTTTAGCACTACATTTTCTGGAACTGTTAGAACTTCTTGGAATTATCCTTCTTTTGCTTTTGGTTATGCTTCTTCTATATTAACTAATGGAGACCAAATAGAGCTAATCAGTGTTTCACTTGCTGTATTCGATAATAGCGCAAATACAACACTGATCTGTAATAATATTCCTTTTAGTTCATCCCTATTAAATGGCGTTTTAACCACAGAATTTGATTTTAGTCCATTGGTTCTGGCTTCTAATTGCTCAGATTTTTTAGGTTTTCAGTTTGAAAAAAATGACATTGTAACATTAACTCCAAAATATAAAGTCACAGGTAATATCGGAGCCACAATAGATGATATTTCAATCGGAAATACCTTTTATGTAAGTACAATCCCAAACCCATCTAATTCAAACTTTCAGTACTCCTGTGGAAATAAAAGCGGCAATATAACCCTGGTTGGTTTTGATAATTTAGTTGAGGGGGATGAAGCTATCCATATTAATGATTGTGATATAAGAGTTGGCCAAAATTTTCACTTTGGACTTGGAAATTGTTGTGATTATAATAACTGGGTCGATCTTTTTCCGTTTGAATTTCGAAATTGGATGACAGCTAATGAAGCTGATGTTGAAATACCTGAGGGTTATGTAGTTGAAAATATTTTTTTACAACAAAAAAGACTTGGTCTGGGTGGAGCTATTGAAACGGAAAACCATCCTTTAAGTCCGGTTTCGATTAATGGAAGTATTTATTCATTTAATTTAATTAATGCCTTGGTTAATGATGGAGGGACTATTCATCCAGCAGATGGGAGTTTTGAAGGAAGCATCTATTTGGATTTACGACCAGAATGCGATGTACCCGAAAACGAAAATAAGTCTCTTTCTTGGACGTATAATTTCAAAGAAAGCAATCTTTTAGGAGGAGGAGTCACTCCTGATCTCAGTGGAGAAGATTTGCTCAATTATCATCGTGCAGATTTGCAATTTAATACTACTATGCAAACAGTGGATGGAATTGAAAAGACAGTGAGTTGGGAAATCGAGGTGGTTAACAGTTCAGCTGATGTGGATGCCATCAATACATGGCTGAACATTGAGAGCATTTCCAACTCTATTGAGCTTGAAGAATTAATTGACCTTTCAAATAATATAGAATTAGTTCCAACTAATGGTTACTACCAACTAGGGACAATGTCTCCAAGTAGTTCTAGAAATTTCAGAATTGTAGCTGAATATAATAGCTGCGCAATGGATGATCTTCAATTGAGTGCAGGTTATGATTGTCTGGCTTATCCGGTCGATATCAGTAATACAGGATGTGATTTTACTACTTTTAATTTGTCCGTAAATCCGCAGGATGCTGTAATGTCGGCTTCACTGAAAAGTGATTTTAATGGAGACGAAAATAATTCTTACAATACAGTTGAAATAGGAGTATCCAGTATCGGAGATGCCTATTTAAAAGATATTGTGATCACACTGGAAGGACCAGCTTCTCAAAGCCTTCTTTTGCAACCGGATAGTACAAAAATTGAATATTCTGTTAACTCCGGATATGAACAAATAAATACCCCTGTGTTAGTCGGTAACGCTTACGTTTTTACAGCTGCGGATTTAAATGTAAATATTTTCAAAGATGGATTGCCGGGAATGGGTGATCCAGCTTTAAATACTTTTAAGTTAAAATTCAATGTAGAATTTCAACCAAACTTTGTTTCAGGCGATGCTTTTGTGATAAAAATAGATGCCAAAAAAGCATGTGGTGATCAACTACCGACGATTGAATTTAATTATGATCCTAACCAGGTTTTTGGACAGATTTCGGGGATTGGTGTTCAAGGTGCTGGGAATAACTGGGGGTTAAGTTGGGCAGACTATGACCAGGATGGCGATCCAGATCTTTTTATTACCAACTATGATGATGACAAGCCGAATGAATTGTATAATAATAATGGTGACGGTACTTTTACAGCTGTGACAAATGGTCCAATTGCAACAGATATCGGAAATTCGGTGGGTTCTTCATGGGGCGATTATGATAATGATGGTGATTTGGATTTGTATGTAACGAATACGATCGGGAATCCCAACTTTTTATATCGAAATAATGGTAATGGTTCTTTTATTCGCGTACATGATGATCCGATTGTGAGTTCATACGGATACAGCCATGGAGTCAGTTGGGGCGACTATGACAACGACGGGTACCTCGATATGTTCATCACCGATTATTACAGTACGAAGTTCAATCATTTATATCACAACAATCAGGATGGGACATTTACAGAAATATCAACTTCACCTGTGGTTCTCGATGCCATGTCTTCTGTCAGTGGGTCATGGAATGATTACGACAATGATGGCGATCTTGATTTATTTGTAGCAAATACCAATAATGAAAATAATTCATTTTATAAAAATAATGGCGCTGGCAATTTTATGAAAATAACTTCCGGCCCGCTAGTTAATGATGGAGGGAAATCCGTTGGCAGTAGTTGGGGAGATATTGATAATGATGGTGATTTTGACCTTTTTGTGGCTAATTCTGGTGGTCAAAACAATTTTCTTTACAAAAATAATGGCGACGGGACATTTACAAAAGTTACATCAGGAATAGTTGTAAATCATGGCGGAAATTCTCACGGTAGTTCTTTTGGAGATTTTGATAATGATGGAGATCTTGATTTAGTGGTAACAAATGATGCCGATGAAGACAATTTTTATTACACCAACAATGGTGACGGAACTTTTACAGCAGTCCACAACAGTTTTTCTTCACAAGGTGGTCAGTCCTTTGGTGTTGCCTGTGCAGATTTTGATCTCGATGGTGATTTGGATTTGTATGTTGTGAATCATGGCAACAATCCAAATTTCTTTTATCGCAATGACCGAGATATCAGTAAAAGTCTGATCAATTATAGCCAGGCTTGCGTTACTTTGATTGGGACAGTTTCCAACAATATTGCAATTGGAGCTACGGTAAGTGTTCGAGCAAATATTTTTGGTGTTGATACTTGGCAAACGCGGCAAGTTACTGGCCAATCCGGCGGTGGATTGAGTTCTCAAAATGATATTTTACAGCATTTCGGATTGGGGGATGCAAGTCAGATTGATGAGATCACCATTCAATGGCCTTCAGGCTATACAGAGACTTTTGGAGCACAAACTATCGGTAATTGTATCAGTTTTGTAGAACAAAGCGGAGCAGAATTAACCAGTGTTGTCTATTATGATGCAAATGGCAATTGTACCTGGGATACAGGAGAAACTTTATTGCCAAATGCTGAAATAAATATCCAGCCCGGCAACCGAACTGTTTATTCGGATATTAATGGAGAATATACCGTAAATCTTCATCCTGGAACTTACACTATTAATCAAAACGCAATGAGTAATTGGAATGTAAGCTGTGGAATTGGAGGATATTCGGTCACAATAACTGACCCAAGCTTAACTTATAGCGGCAATGATTTTGGTAATACACCTTCAACTGCCCAAACGCTCCCAGACCTCGAAGTTGCTTTGGCTTCAACAGCACTACGAGTTGGATTTGAAAGTTTGTATGCGATTTCTTTTGGAAATGCTGGAACCGATATAGCCAACGATGTTGTACTCGAAGTAGATTTTGGAAACTATATTATTCCAAAACAAAGTTCAATTCCGTGGGACAACCAAATAGGGACAACCTATTATTGGAATCTGGGAGCTTTGGGTATAGGTGTGCAAAATACCATTTATGTATATGATTCTGTTTCTGTAAATGCAACTATTGGTGATTTGACAAGCGTTTCAGCAAATATCTCATCATCCAATGCTGATCTGCAATTGGCAAATAATAGTGCTTCCGACAATGGATTTTTCGTAGGTGCATTTGATCCAAATGACATGTTGGTTTTCCCTGAGGGTAACATCAAAAGAGGGGAGGAGTTGACCTATAAAATTCGTTTCCAAAACGTCGGAAATGCCAGCGTAAATAATGTTGTCATAAGAAATGAAATACCTACAGAAATGGACTTGGAATCATTGGAAATTGGAACAACTAGTCATCCATTCCGCTTTTGGCTGGAAAATGACAAAACTATGGTTTGGTCATTTGAAAACATACTTTTACCTGATAGCACAGCCGATGAGGTGAATAGTCATGGCTTCGTTACCTATCGAATTAGACCAAAAGAATCACTTTCCAGTGGAACGAAAATAAAAAACAGGGCATCCATATTTTTTGACAACAATGCCCCGATAGTCACCAATGAAGTTGAAAATATTTTAATTGAACACAATGAAGAAGACAGGGGGAAGTTGATGATTTTTCCAAATCCAATGTATGAAGATTCAAGTATAGAAATCGTTCCAAAAAGCCTGAAACAACAAGCGATCCTCATTGAATCAATCACTGTTTATGATGCTTTGGGTCGATTGGTTTACAATAAAAATGATAATAATAACTATAGTTTTAGATTGAATAAAAAACATCTAAAAGAAGGCTATTATTTAGTTCGAGCGATAGGAGAGGATGGCAATGAATATCTTGGTAAATTATTAGTCCATTAATAGTATTTGATTTTTAAAAATGTATAATATCGCCCCCCGTCAAGTTATTATCTATGAGAAAAGTGAAAAAATCTTTGGGAATAATCGGAACTGTTGGGGTGCCAGCGAAATATGGTGGATTCGAAACACTCGTGCATCAGTTAGTTCTCAATCTTGGCGAAAAATTCGATTTGACTGTTTATTGCAGCGGTCATGCTTATCTGAAAGAGGAAAGAATTGATTCTTGGAAAGGAGCCAAAATCAGATACATTCCACTAAAAGCAAATGGTTATCAAAGCATTTTTTACGACCTTTTTTCCATGATTCATGCCTTAGTTCATTCCGATGTGTTGTTGGTTTTAGGAGTCTCGGGTTGTGTGTTTTTGCCGATTTTAAAACTCTTTTCAAAAAAGAAAATCATTGTTAATATTGATGGATTGGAGTGGCGACGCCCAAAATGGAACAAATTAGCAAAACTGTTTTTATTGTTAAGTGAAAGAATAGCCTGTAAATATGCTGATGATATCATCACAGACAATCGCATTTTAAAAGAGTATGTCAAGATTAGGTACAATATTTCAAGTCGTTTAATTGAATATGGTGCAGATCATACTCAACGAAAAGTGATTTCTGATAAGGATCTTGATGAATATCCCTTTTTAAAGAAAAAATATGCTTTTAAAGTTTCCAGGATTGAACCTGAAAATAACATCCATCTGATATTAGAAGCTTTTTCAAAATTACCAAAACAGAATTTGGTTTTTGTCGGAAACTGGAAGGGAAATATTTATGGATGTAAGCTTCGTGAAAAATATGGAAAATTCAAAAACTTGCATTTGCTTGATCCAATTTATGCAACTTTGAAGTTAGATATCCTTCGTTCCAATGCTCATTTTTATGTTCATGGCAACAGTGCAGGAGGAACCAATCCTTCATTGGTAGAAGCCATGTTTTTGAAACTGCCAGTATTGGCGTTTGACGCACTTTTCAACCGAGTAACTACGAACAATCAGGCGATTTATTTTAATGATGAAAATGAATTGCTGAATATTATTTCAAATATTGATAAATATCCGCTTTATGCAGTAGCTGAGAATCTAAAGACCATTGCCAATAAACAATATACCTGGAAAAATGTAAGTCAGCGTTATGCAGCAGTCATAAATGGCATTGAAATTTCTTGTGATTTGGTGACTGACCTTAAGACTACTTTAAATATAACTAGTTCATCAAAAATAAAGGAAGTAGTGTCCTAGTGTGGTATTGCTTTTGGAATAAATATATGTGATGAAAATTTTATACTTCCCATTGTTTTTTATAATTCTAACTTCTGGCCTAAATGCTCAACTTGTTTTGACAATCGCAGGAAATTATGATAATCCAGGAGCCATTGACGGTTCTGCATTTGAAGCTAGTTTTAATAACCCTCATGGGATTGCAGTGGATGCGGTTGGTAACATTTTTATAGCTGACCGGAACAATCACAAAATCAGAAAAATAAGCTCGGATGGGAATGTGTCAACGCTGGCTGGATCCGGTCAAGTTGGTTCGAATGATGGGGTAGGTACAAACGCTTCTTTCAACGAACCCTGGGGAATCTGTGTTGGGGGAGACGGATATATTTACGTTGCTGATACCCGAAATAACAAAGTCAGAAAAATAACGCCGGTTGGCGTAGTTACCACCTTTGCGGGTTCAGGAAATTATGGAACTACTGATGGCTTTGGGATTAATGCAACCTTTGGAAATCCTTCGGGTATAGAAATGGATGAAAATGGAAATCTCTATGTCGCAGACCATCTCACTCACATCATCCGGAAAATTGATCCAACCGGGAATGTCAGTACTTTTGCTGGAATGGCCTATACAGCAGGCGCTTTGGATGGCAATGGCCTCAACGCACTGTTTTACAGACCATACAGCCTGACAATTGATAACGAGGGAAATGTCTTAGTAGCAGATGAATGGAATCATCGCATTCGAAAGATTAGTTCGCAGGGAGAGGTTACGACCATTGCAGGAAATGGAGTTATTGGTCATCAGGATGGCAGTGGGTCGCTTGCTTCATTCAACTATCCCTGGGATATTACCGTTGATTCTTTGAATAACATTTATGTTGCAGATGGTTTCAACCAGGTTATTCGAAGGATTGAACCTACTGCCTCAGTGCCAGTTAGTTATAACGTCTCAACGTATGCAGGAAGTGTAGGTGTTTCTGGAGGCCAGGATGGATATGGATTGGCTGCTTCATTCAATGGGCTTACAGGGCTGGCTTATTTTAGATCGGAAGGAGTCATTTATGGAGCAGATGCCTACAATAATATTATCCGGAAAATTGTGGATCTAAACCAGCAAAATGTTGGAATTTTAATATCCAATTCAAATTCTGCCACCATTTGTCAAAATGAAACAATTGTTTTTAAAGCTGTCCCTGAAGTCTTTGACAATTATATATTTTATATTGATAATGAAATAATCCAAAGTAGTTCATCTCCGATTTTTTCAACCAACAATTTATCCGTAGGAAGTCACTCCATACATGTACAGGTGGAAGACACAACAGGTTCGTACAGTTCAGAATTCGTTGAAGTAGAGGTATTGCCTTTGCCTGAACCAACAATTTCAATAATTGGCTCAACTTCCTTTTTTATGGGGGACTCAGTGATACTGTTTTCCAGCAATGCTTCAGAATATTTTTGGACAAATGGAGATACTCTACAAGCGATAACCATTTTCTCACCTGGTATATATTCCGTACAGGTTACAGATGAAAACGGCTGCACAGGTAATTCAGAGGAAGTTGAAATTGAGGTGATTAATTTTTCAGATCCACCTGAAGTGCATTTCATTGAGGGTGATGAAAATCTGTGTTATAACGAAACTGCAATTTTAAGTTCGAGTTATGATGAAAATAATCAATGGTTTTTGGATGGCTGGCCAATTGTAGGGGAAGATAATTCCACGTTATCAATTAGTGTTTCAGGAACTTATCAGGTCCAGTTTACGGATAGTTTAGGATTTAATCTCTTGTCCGAACCTGTTGATATTCAAGTCGCTCCACCGCTTTTGGAGGGTTTTACTGCAGACAATTTTTTATTAAACGAAAATGAAAATGAAGTTAGGTTTAGCGCAGAAGTGAATAGACCTGTCAGCTACAATTGGGATTTTGGTGATCCAAATTCGCAAAATGATAACTATTCTTCAATGGCAGAACCAGTCCATGTTTATTCAGAACCAGGTTTTTATACTGTGCAACTAATTGTGGCTGGAACTGATGGTTGTTTGGATACCTTAAAGAAGGAAAATTATATTGAGTACAGGGTTGATTTTGAAGATGAGATTATTTTTATCCCAAACGCTTTTACGCCAAACAATGACGATGTCAATGATCTATTTTATGTTCGAGGAGAAGAAATTGTTGAACTTGATTTGTTCATTTATGATCAATGGGGAAAATTGATGTTTTCAGCACAATCAAAAGATGAAGCCTGGGATGGAACTTACGCCGGAAAAAGAGTTCAGAATGGAACATTTACTTATCATGCTCAGGTGAAATTTGCGTCAGGTATTTCAAAAAATATAAACGGTATTATTTCGGTTATTCGATAGTTTGATTTATGAAAAAATTGTTTATATCCATATTAATATTGCTCGGAAGCTCTTTTTTATTGATAGGCCAGGATGCACGTTATTCTCAGTTTTTCAATGCTCCTGTACGCTTAAATCCGGCGTTAACAGGAGTTGAAAATGGAAAGCTGCGATTTGGCGGCAATTACAGAAGTCAATGGAATTCAACGAATTCACCGATTGATAGTTATCAATTTTATTTTGATAAAAGCAACCCGCGGTTTTCATACGGTTTGGTATTTAATCAAAAGAATGCTGGCAAAGAGGGTTTCAAAACAAGCAGTGCTCTGTTATCATTATCATTAAAAAAACAACTTCAGGAAGGGAATAATTGGTTGTCGTTCGGCATACAGGCTGGGGTGTTCCAACAGCGATTTGATCTTTCGAATATCACCTTTGACAATCAGTACAATCCTGAAAAAGGATATGATTCGTCTTTGGAACATGGAGAAGATTTTCAAAAAACTTCTATCCTTTTACCCGATCTAAATGTGGGTGTAAATTGGAGATTTTCAAAAAATACAATATTACCAATTATAGGAGATGTAGGAATTGCTTTTTCACATATCAATTCTCCAAAATCTTCTTTTTTTAATGAAAATATTCACCTTCCCTTAAAAACAGCATTTTATGGAAATGCCCTTTTTGATTTAAATAACTTATTTGGATTTGAGCCGTTTTTTCTTTTTAGTTTACAAGGTTCTTCAAATGAATTTGTTTATGGCATTAAAAGCATTTTCCATTTTGAAAATAACAACTTAAAACTTGGTCTGGGAAACAGGGCAAAGGATGCTTTGATCATATATTCCTCTTTTTCTTTTAAAAATTTTGAGCTGGGTTTTAGCTATGATGTTAATTTACAAAACATTAGAAATCAAGGAAATGCCAATTCGATTGAATTTTCATTGATCTATCAATTCGGTAAAGAAACCGATTCTAAAAGCAGAAAAAAAAAGGAAAAACCTAAAGTCGAGCATAATGAAGATATTTCTTCCGATGAAAGTGAAGAAAGCATGATCTCTTCCGAAAATGATTCTGATGGAGATGGCATTTTGGATGATTTGGATTTATGTCCTTTTGAGTCCGGAATTAAAAAACATCAAGGCTGTATTGATCGTGATGACGATGGAATTTGGGATTATTTAGATGCTTGCCCAAGTTTGCCAGGTATCCTGGAAAATTACGGTTGCCCTTATGATAATGAAAAGACGGATAGTGATGGTGACGGTGTTTTGGATCAGTATGATGATTGTATTTATTTAAAAGGATTACCTTATTTAAATGGATGCCCTGACGCAGATGGAGATGGATTATCAGATTTGAATGATAAATGTCCATATGAAAAAGGGAGGAGTGAAAATAATGGTTGCCCGGATTTGGAGAGTGGCAATGATAAACGATCATTGAGTAGTGATTTTGTAGAATTTGAAACTAATTCTTCTGAGATTAAAACCAAGTATTTTCCGTTTTTGGATCGCCTTGCATTCAAAATTAAAAACAATAATTTGCTAAAAATCGTTATTGAGGGTCACGCTGATAGTGAAGGAAAACACGTTTACAATTATCATTTAAGCAGGCAAAGAGCACAAACCATTCGTAGTTATTTTTTCGAAAAAGGAGTTCCATTGGAGCAAATTGAAATGTACTATTATGGAGAAACCAAGCCTAAAATTGATAAAGATACCGATTATGCTATGGCTCGAAACCGAAGAGTTGAACTCATCGCATTAAAATCTCAAGTCTCGAAATAAAACCCTATACTAATTTGAATTTTTCTTTGAATTCCGTCTACATTAATAGTGTTTTAGTAGACAGAATTTTAATTTTGCGTTGTTTTTAAATAGATAATAAAAACTAATAATTCTTGATGAAAGAGAAAAAAGTAAGCGAATCGAAAACTGTGATGACAGAAATTGTTATGCCTAACGATACCAATCCTTTGAATAATTTGATGGGAGGAAATCTTATGCGATGGATGGATATAGCGAGTGGGATTTGTGCGGGAAAACACTGTGAAGCGCATGTGGTTACGGCATCGGTTGACCATGTCTCATTTACTAAACCGATAAAAATGGGAAATGTAATAACAATAACTGCTTCAGTTACAAGAGCTTTTACAACTTCTGTTGAAGTTTACGTAGAGGTGTTTGCTTCGAATATGAAAGGCGGAGAATCCCGAATGAGTAATCATGCTTATTTTACATTTGTTGCAATTGATGATAATACTGGTAGGCCAATAAGTGTTCCTAAAATTGTACCTCTAACAAGGGAGGAAGAAAATTTATATGAAGGAGCACTACGCAGAAGAGAATTAAGGCTTATTCTTAGTGGCAGAATGCAACCGGATGAAGCCAGTAATATCAAGCATTTATTTTCAAATTGATATAGATAAAACACCAAGTAAACAATTAAAATGGAGAATAAAACCTTAATCCGCATTGTAGTAATTTTGATTATTTATTTGGGCTTACGTTATTTTGGCGGATCAATAGGAAGCAAGATTTTATATCCCATAACATTGTTGGTGACTTACTTGCACGAATTCGGACATGCCCTAGGAGCGATTATAACTGGCGGATCAGTTGAAGCTTTACAAATCAATGAAGACGGCAGCGGCTTTACAAAAACTCTTGGTGGATCACGTGGCGTGATTTTGATGGGCGGTTATATTGGAAGTGCTATTTTGGGAAACCTGCTTTTTTATATTGGTGCCAGAAAACCAAAAATTGCCCATATCACTTTATATTTATTGGCGGCTTTCATGCTGATCAGTGCGATTTTTTGGTTTAATTCTTTGTTTACTACTGGCCTGTTGATTGCCTTTGCTTTGGTTGTTATTTTTATTGCCAATAAAACGCCATTTGAACCTGAGGTTTTGATGTTTTTAGGATTGGCATCGATTATTTACATTGTTCAGGATTTCAATGTCGGACCCAGTTCTGACTTAAAAGCTTATGCAGATTTATTTGTATTGATCCCCGCTGTTGTTTGGATGTATATTTGGTTGGGTATTGTGTTGGTATTGTGCTTTGCCAATTTTAGGTTGATTTTTAAAAGAAAATCTTCAAAGGTCGTCAACTAATAGATTCATTTGAGCATAATTTTAGTTTTAAACATTAATAAATCTTATTTTTGTTTGAACAAGTTATAATTCAACATGAATATTAGATCTACTTTTATTGCTTTAATAGCTTTACTATTTGCTGCATTAATTTATTATTGCTCCAATTTCAGCTTTCCTATAAAAACCAACAATACCATTGATAAACTAGAAGACAAAAGCTATCCTGGTGATAACTTTTTCTTTCAGCGATCATTTCCTGATCGCACTTTTGATATTAAAGCCTATACTTCAGCTCTGGAAGAAACCAAAGCAATTGAACAATTAAGAACAACTGGATACGAGGGGTTTGATGCTGAATGGACGGTTCAAGGCCCAGCCAACGCAGGTGCTCGAATTAATGCTATTGCAGTACATCCTATCAACGATGATATTATTTACGCGGGTTTCTCTGGAGGAGGAATATTTAAAACCATTGACGGAGGTGCCAATTGGAATCCTGTTTTCGATGATCAACCCTATCTTGCTGTAAGTGACATTACTTTTGATCCTGCAAACCCTGAAATAATTTATGTCGGAACTGGCGATCACAATGTTACCGGCCAACCTTTTATTGGAGATGGAATTTATAAAAGTGAAGACGGAGGTGATTCCTGGCAACATTTAGGTTTAACAGATCAGCGAATAATTTCTAAAATCATTGTTCATCCTTCAAATTCTGATATAATTTACGCAGCTTGTTTGGGTTTACCTTTTGAAAGGAATAATGACAGAGGATTGTACAAATCGACCGACGGAGGAAATACCTGGTCACAGGTACTTTTTGTTAGCAATCAATCCGGGATTGTTGATTTTCTGGTCAATCCAAATAATCCGCAGATCATTTATGCGGCAAGTTGGGATAGGATACGGAACAATACAGAATCAATAATTTATGGTCCTAATGCTAAAATATTTAAATCGACTGATGGCGGAGATTCATGGAGCCAATTGACCAATGGATTACCAACTGGGGATCAGGGAAGGATAGGCCTGGCTATGTCTGGAACTAATCCCGATGTGGTTTTTGCAATGTATGTAGGTATTAATAGTCAACTTCAGGGAATATACAAAAGCACAGATGCTGGTTTGAGTTGGTCTGAGATTTCAACAAATGGTTTGAGTAGCAATGCACTTGGTGGTTTTGGTTGGTATTTTGGACAGCTTCGAGTTGATCCTGGAAATGACAACCGGATTTATTTGTTGGGAGTAAGTCTGTGGTTCACTTCCAATAGTGGCAATACTTGGGCTCGGGTTACACCACTGACTGGACCTTTGGCTCCTCATGTTGATAATCATGATCTTGTTTTCAATGATGGTGATGTTTATTTGGGCACCGATGGCGGTTTGTATAAAAGAGACCAGGGAACCAGTACCTGGAACGATATTGAAAATATTCCAACTACTCAATTTTATCGTACAGGGTACAATCCTCATGAGGTTGATAAATATTATGGCGGAACGCAGGATAATGGAACACAGGCTGGAAATGCTTCAAATATAAATAATTGGGATCACCTTCTTGGAGGAGATGGGTTTCAGGTTGCTTTCCATCCGACAGATCCTGATATTATGTATGCTGAAACTCAAAATGGAAACATTTTTATGAAACCTGATGCCGCTAGTGGTTTCATAAACGCAACCAGCGGTATCATTCCTGGAGACCGAAGGAATTGGGATATGCAATATATCTTAAGTCACCATAACCCAAATGTGGTTTATACAGGAACATATCGGGTGTATAAAAGTGAAGAAGATGGGTTGCCTTCTTGGTCGCCAATAAGTGGTGATCTTACTGATTCAATAATTTATGGAAATAGCTTTCATACCATAACCACGCTTGGAGAATCACCTGTCAATGCCAATTTTTTGTATGTAGGTACTACTGATGGAAATGTGTGGAGAACGCTTGATGGAGGTGCAACTTGGGATTCTTTGCATAGTAATCTTCCAAACAGATATGTGACTTCGATTGTGGCTTCTCCAGATTCTGCAAATCATATATTTGTAGCTCATTCCGGATACAAATACAATGATTTTATTCCTCATATTCACTATTCTATTGACAATGGCGATACCTGGCAAGATATATCGGGAGATTTACCCCAACTGGCTATAAACAACATATTTGTGATTCCTGAGCAAGGGAATCAGGTGATTTATGTAGCAACTGATGGAGGCGTTTTTGGTACTTTAAATGGTGGTGATTCATGGGAACGATTAGGAAATGAATTTCCGTATGTTCCCGTATATGATATCGATTGGAATGTAGCAAAAAATGAATTGATAGCGGCTACTTTCGGACGTTCAATTTTAACTTATCCTTTAGATTCGATTGATTATTCCCAGGTTCCTGATGTAGTCAATATAATTGGAAATTTAAAAACGGAGGAAGCACTTGAAGTTGACTCAGTTACAATCACATTAAGTGGTGAGGTAAATGATGAATTTTTCGCTAATGGCAATTATGGTTTTGATGTGCCTTATGGAGCTGACTTCACCATTACTCCTACAAAAGATATCAATATTCGAAATGGAGTCACCACTTACGATATTGTAGAGATTCAAAGACATATTCTTACTATTGATACTCTCGATTTTCCATATAAAATGATTGCTGCAGATATCAATCGTTCAGGCTCGATTACTGCGCTTGATCTGGTTTTGATGAGAAAAGTTATTTTATTTATTACAGATACTTTCCCAAATAATGATTCCTGGCGATTTCTTCAGGATGATTATGTGTTTTTAAATCCTGAAAATCCTTTGGTTGAAGACTTTCCAGAATACCTGGAATATTCAGATTTACAAAACAATGCAAACGCTGATTTTATAGGCATAAAAGTAGGAGATATTAATGGAAATGCAGACCCCAGTGGATTGACAAATCCTGCTGACGATCGATATTTAGTGGATACCTTACATTTTTATACAACCGATCAAAAAGTTAAGCGGGGGGAGGAAATTAATATCCCGATCAAAGGTTTAGATTTTAAAGATATCCTGGGTTTTCAATGTACTTTTGAATTTGATGAAAATGCTATGAGTTTTGAAGGACTTAAAATTGAGCGTTTGCCTAATTTAGGAATTGAAAATATCGGAACGCAAAGATTAAACGATGGTTTTTTGACGCTTAGTTGGAATGACATAAATGCTGTTTCGGTTGAAGATAATTCCCCTCTTTTTGTGTTGAAATTCAGGGCATTGAGAGACTTTGCCTTAAGTGAAATTTTAACGGTTAACTCAAAGTTGACTTCGAAAGAAGCATACAATAATAATTTAGATATTTTAGATATGAATCTTGTTTTTCAAACTCAAAAACAGTCAAAATCATTGAATTCTGAAATTAGGGTTTATCCCAATCCATTTAGCGATAATACATCAATCCAATTTGATTTGGAAAAAGATGATCGGGTTGAAATTGTTGTTTTTAACTTAAACGGAGAAATTATCTTTTCAGAATCTAAGCAATTTCAAAAAGGGGAAAACCAATTTAAACTTCAAGGAAAATTGTTCAGACAGGATGGGATATACATTGTGCAGTTAAAAAGAGGAAATGACATTTTTAAAATTGAAAGAATTTTCCATTCTCGCTAAAATTATATTCTAAAACACAACTTTTTTAATCTGTTGCCGTAGGAGAGTAGGAATAGAATCCAAACCAATTGTTACACCATGGAAACACAACTACTTTTTATCATCCTTTTCGTCGGAACAGCAGTACTCAACTGGGATATTATTTCAGAAAAAGATAAATCCAACTCTTGATAGTTAGTTAAAACAATAGTCCGGATTTAAAACTCCTATCGACCACTGCGATTAATGAAAACATTGCTTGCCTGTTGGGTTCCCATCATTTGTATATCCTGAATATTGACATGCGGTGGAGCCGTTACCATAAAGTAAATAGCTTCTGCTACGTCTTTCGATTTTAGAGGCTGAAAATCTTCATAGATCTTCGCCTTTTCTGCGTCCTCATGTCTGACAAATGCAAACTCTGTTTCTTCAACATGTCCGGGACTGACTTGCCCGACTCGGATATTGTGTTTATACAGATCTAGTCGCATGGATTTTGTCAATGCATCGACCGCAAACTTGGTGGCGCAATAAACATTTCCTTTCGGATAAACTTCATGGCCTGCAGATGAGCAAACATTGATGATATGACCAGATTGACGTTTTACCATGTGAGGTGTGATTGCCCTGGTGAGGTAAAGTAATCCTTTCAAATTGGTATCAATCATGGTTTCCCAGTGGTCAATGTTTCCTTCATGAACAGGTGCATAGCCTTTTGCAAGACCGGCATTATTGATCAAGATATCCACCTGGCTCCATTCATCTTCCAACTCTTCGATAGCCTTTTTTACATCTTCAATATTCCTGACATCAAAAGGCAATATTTTAGATTCGGCATTAAAATTTTTATCGAATTCATTTTGAAGGTCATTTAAACGATCTACACGTCTGCCGTTCAAAATTAGTCGGTATCCTTTTGATGCGAATAGCTCAGCAGTTGCTTTTCCAATTCCAGCAGTTGCTCCGGTAATAAAAACAACTTTGCCGGGTTTGGTCACCTGTATAATCTGTTTTTCTGATATAGCAGAAGGAATGGCAGTTTCGTGGGGATCTTCTTTTGTGACGTATTTCGGAGATTCAAAGCTAAACACGATATCGTTTTCGGAGGTTTTTATTTCCGGGTTAATTTTCCAAGCTTTTTCATAAAAAAGGGCAGCTTTTTGTTGATTTCCGGACTCGTGGTAAAGCAGTGCCAAATCGTAGTTAGCAAATTGATGTTTAGGATCTATTGTCAAAACTTTTTTAAAATGCTTTAAGGCCCTTTTGGGTTTGTCGAGAGATTCTTTGAGCAGTATTGCCAAACGATAATGAGCATCCGCGTTGTTTTTATCCTGCTTAATTGCCTTTTTAAAATATTTTAAAGCAAGTTTCTTTTTGTTCTTATAAAAACCTGCCGTAATCAGTCCAAGTTTGTAATATACGCCAAAGGTGTTGGGCTCAAGTTCAATTACTTTTTTGTAATATTTACTTGCCAATGGAAAATCATTGTTTAGTTCAGCAATTTTAGCTAGATTTTCAAATGCTTCGCAATTTTGAGGATCCAATTCTACTACTTTCTTCAATTGTTTTTGAGCCTTGCGGAGATCTTCTTTGTAATTCAACAACAACATCGCGTACATATATCGAGCGCCATTGTTTTGAGGTTCAAGTTTCAAGACTTTCTTTAATTTTAGGATGGCTTCATCAACTTTTCCTTTGTCAACAGAGTTGGATGCTTCAAATATCATTTGATCAATTTGAGAAGATTCTTCGTCTTGAGTAAAACTCATCGCAGGGTCAAAATCATGGGTAATATCTTCTTCCTCTTCTTCTTCAAAAATTGATTCAAGTGCATCATTTTCATCAGGATTAAATTCTTCTTTTTCTTCTCCCTGTGCCTGCAATTCTTCGTTTTCTACCTCCTCTATTATTTCTTCGATCTGCTGTTCGAATGAATTAGAAATTTCTGTTTGAATTTCAGAAGTTGAAGAAACCTGTTGTTGTTCGGCACCAGGAGTTGGAATATTCGCAGAAGGCGCTTCCTCAATGACCGAGGACATTTCCTCTTCAGCAACAGGTTTTATAATATTTTCAACTGCATTCACGTCAATTTCTGCTACTTTTTCTTCGAGTACAGGTATGACAATTTCTTTTTCAGCAGCTTCTTTTAGGCGATCTTTTTCTGTTTGACTGATTAAACTTGATGATGAACTGGTCGTAAGTTTAGGATCATTTTTGGCGAATGTTTTATATTTTTCAAATAAACCGTCATCTCCAAATTTTTTAAAAAAACGTTCGAAATCATTATTTTGAAAATCCTGATAAGTCAAAAAATCTTTAGTTCGCAAAACCCTCAAAAAATCACCAATCTCTGATGAGATGGCCTTTACTTTGGTGATTTTTTCATCAAAAGCAGCCAGCTTGGAAGGATCAATTGTTCGTTTTTCTTTTCTTAGGTCAATATAACACTCTTGCCAAAAATTCATGTATTTTATCACATTACTCACCCGATCAAAAGTCGTTTCAAAAGTCTCAAATCCTTTTCCATCTTTAGAAGGGTATCTTCCGTCAATTATTACTGGCTGAATGTTATTGAAGGCATTATTGTTAACCAACCCTAGCATTTTTTGCATACAGGCTTCAGACTTAAGGAAATTATCGCTGATCAGCATTATCCCATGCTCTTTTTTATGCAATATCAGATCAGCCAATGATTCGCTTCCTTTTATTTTTTTATCACTTAGCTGTTCAAATTTAAAACCAACTCTTTTGAGTTTTTGTGAGATTTCAATAGCAATATTTTCGTTTTCTTCACAATAAGCTATAAAAAGGTTCCTTGATTTTGACATGTTATGGGTGTTTTAATTGCTGTAATAATTTTCGATTAATTTATTTATTTTCAGATTATAAGTTCGTAATAAAGCTATCAAAGTCTTTTGTGAATTCTTCGTAAACGCTGGTCGCTGGTCCTGCAAATCCTGTATGAATTCTCCTGACTTTATTTTTCCTGTCGATAAAAATCATAGTCGGGTAAGAGAGGATGTGGTTTAACATGGGCAGCGATTTGGCAGCTTCTTTTTTACTGGAGCCTCCCGCATAAAGAATTTCATAAGGTATTTCGAATTTTTCTTTGTACGTTTGAATAGCTTTCATTGCTTTATCTTTTTCTTTGTGTTTTTCAAATGCTAAAGCAATGATTTCTAAATCCTGTGGTTTTTTTTCTTTTAAATAGTTGACCAAAAAGGCCGTCTCATCTCGACAATTGGGACACCATGTTCCTAATATTTGGACAATTTTAATCTTATCTTTGTACCTATCATCGTTGATCGAGATCATTTCTCCGTCAGGATTTTCGAATGAAAATTCAACAGACTCAAAACCATCCTTTAAAAAAGTCAGAGAATCAGGATTTCCAAGCTTAAAATTCAGGTTTTTACGACTTTCCCAAAGTGCTTTGTAATGATTGCCCGATCGAAACGAACCAATCAAAGTGCTGTCTTCCAAAATTTTAGCTTCGAAAAGAAAAGCATGAGATCCATCAAAGCAGGATAAATACATTTTGTTGGCCTGAACTGTACCTTCCAGGAATCGGTAGTCTCCAGTTTCAGTCATGAAAGTACCCGTGAGCCTGTTGTCGGATTGTGAGAACTCTCCTTTGGCTTTGTAAGGATCAGGTTCATCTACTTCAAAAGTAGTTTCCCAGACTCCGGTAAGGTCAAAAAGCGGGGCTTTTTTCAATTGGGTAAATCGGTAGTTTTTTCCATACTTTGCCCTGAAAGGAATTGAATAGTCAGGATCTCTTGCAGGATTATAAAACTTGCCTTCCATAAGTCCATTTTCAAAGGCGGCTTCTATATAAGTTCCATAAATCGGAAACCTTATGATGATAGTATCTCTTCCTGTAGATTTGCTATGAAAAGTAGTTATCTCATCAAGCAGAATGCGCTCTTCACCATTAATTATAACAATGTTGATATTATTTTGATCAGTATAAATGACTTCAAAATTAAAAGGCAGTTCTCCATCAGATACCTCTTCAAATTGATTGTTTGACAATTCCTGGTAGGGCTCTCCACCTTTACTTATCATCGCTTTTTTAGGAACCAATTGCAGTGTGCCTCTCCACATGCCTGGAGGGATGGTAGAGTAGGGGGATTCCATCACGAAACAGGCAGACAAAAACACTGCAAGTATGGGTAGTATTAAAGTGGGTTTCGGCATGTGGTGATGGTGTTGCTAAATCAAAAAGATAAAAATACAAATACTTTACATATGCGAAGAGATTAATATGAACTGTTTTTTTACAAACCAAATTAATCCGATTTAAGCTAAATTAAATTATCTGGATTTTTCACCTACAAAATGGTCGTCTTTGTATTTGAATAGCACATTGAAAGTTGTCAGACTTCCATAAATTCGTGTGATATATTGCTGGAGATTAAATTTTTCTTCATCACTCAAATTCTGGCTTGAATTAATCCGTTGTTCCATCACACGGATTCGATCTCTTACCATTACAATTTTGTGAAAAAAAGTATCGATAGGTATTTCTTTGGATTTTACATTATCATCAAATGGTTTAAGGATCATCATACCGTTTTTCCATTTGTCGCCTAGTTCCACAATTTCTGTTGCGTCAGACCAGGTTTTAAGAATTTTGATCAATGACTGCTCCGCGGCAGTGAATGAAACTTCTTGTTCCGCAGGAATGGCTTCAATAATTTCCCATTTATCGTATTCACGGCCGACATGTTTAATACCGTAGGTGAAAAAACAAACTTCATAAGAAGCTACATTAAGTCGAATGACTACGCCATCTCCATAAGCGGGGTGTTTGACTCTGGAACCAATTCCAAGTGATTGTGTTGCTATTTCCATGAAAAGTTAATATCAATTAATATATGTAAAAATGTTTATACGTTTACTTTTAATATGGGTTTCAAGAATGCTATGGATGGAAAGCAGTATAAGATTTTTTTTCCTGCAAATGAGCCACTTTTTCATCTTCAATTAAAAATTTGGTTTTCACTCCAACATTACCATTTTCTCTGGGAATATAAACTTCAAAATGCAAATGAGGTCCGCTGGACCAACCCGTATTTCCACTAAGTCCAATAACCTGCCCCGCTTCAACGACGTCTCCTACTTCAACTGAAGCGCCGTTCTTTTTTAAATGCACATAACTGGCAAATGTTCCGTCTTTGTGGTAAATCAAAACATAGTTGGCCAATGATTTACATTTATTGGTTTTGCATCCACGATCAGAATCTTCTTTTGTAGCTATAACGACACCTGCTCGAGCTGCACAAACTTTTGTGCCCACTTTCATATCAAAATCTAAAGCATTTAAGCCAGTGTGAGAGTATCTTCCGTTATATCCTTGTCCAATTACACATTTTTTACCTTTTTCAAAAGGCAAGAGATAAACATGGTCATTGTCGTGTTTTGTTTTAACTGTATTACCAAGGTGGTAGGACAGTTTTATGCTGTATTCAGTGCTTTTGTTTTTCTGGGGAGTAAGTGTTGCAATTGGAATAGAATTTTTCCCATTTGGGACCACTTTCTTGATTGGCAAACTTTCTTTTACCTTGAAATTTTTCAATTTGTCAAAATCCAGAATCAAGGTTAGCGGACAATAGCCCGTATTCGTTGCATGGAGTTGAATTGTCCCGTTTGGGCCAGGTTCTTCAGTGATTTCCAACCAATCTATTTGTATTTGAGCAGTTAGTGAAATGGAGAACAAAAGAAAACATGTAAATGAAATAGTAGAAATTAATTTCATTGGTCGATTAGTTCTTATGGAATATTAAAATGTACAGTTTTAAAACTTATTCATAAGCTAGAAAATTGTACCAAATATAAATTAAAATGACCACGTGTAAAAGAGCATTACAGTGGTCATTTTAATCTTTCATTGGATTTCTATTGGAGAACTAGTTTTGATGAATAAAGCCGATCACCATCTCTTGCTGTTAAAACATAAATTCCTTTTGGGATGTCATTGACAGCCCATTCTTTCTGGAATGGTTGATTTGCCTGGACAGAAACAATTTCTTGTTTAATTGTAACCCCTGCGAGATTAGAAATTTTTAAATGAATGTTTTCATTAATCGGATTTTCCAATTTAATTTGAATAAGATTACTCGCTGGATTCGGATAAATTTCTAAATAGCTGTTGTTGTCCGAAATATCACTTACTCCGACGGATTCTGAAATTCTAAAATCCCAAATACCCCGCCCATAAGTTCCAAATCTCACATAATCTAAAGATTCAATGTATTCTACAGACCAATAAGTTTGGGAGGGTGCAGCTACTCCCGACATGTCATACCATTGCTCTTCTTCTACGATATAAACGAATGGCCCTGCTTCGGTGGCTGCAAATAACATGCTTTCGTCATGATTCGCTGTAATATCAAAAACGAGTGTAGCAGGCAAGCCGTCGTTCATTGGATTAAAGGTAGTTCCTCCGTTTGTAGATTTCCATACAGCGGGATTGGAATATCCGCTTCCACCAAAATAGACCGTATTTTCATCAAATTTTGAAGGATAAATTGCCTGACCATACAGATAATGTCCTCCAGGTACAAAATCAACAGTTTGTTCCCAAGTTTGACCATCATCAGTAGAAGTAAAAAATCTTCCGTTTGTTGTACCGACGTACCATCGATCCGGATTTACTGGAGATGTTTTTAAAGAAGAAACTTTACCTTCGACGCTTTCTGCATAAAAGTCAAATGAAAACTGACTAGGAATGATGTTGTTTCCCTGAACTTCAAGTTTTATAATATGAGAACCACCACCACCATTCATGTTTCCACCAGCCATATAAATTTCGTTGGCAGATGAGTTTGGTTTAGCCATTAAAGGAGGTATCCAAACGGACTCATTGTCAGATTCAAGGTCATATGATGCATGTATTCCTCCATTGTGGGGATTTCCGTAATAGGTCACCCATCCACCGGGATAGACCGTCCATAGCCTGGTTCCATTCTGAGAAAACACAATATGTCCATAATCCCCCGATATTACCTGTTCAAAAAGCATTATATCATTATTGTTGAAAGTATATCCTCGTTGAAATCCTTGATCCTGAGAGCCAGCATATATATAACCCGGATCAACAGGATCTGTTCTAACACTATAATATTGGCTAACATTCAACCCTAATAGGCCAATATTTTGTTTAGTATTACCATAATTATAAGAAACACTTAAACCTCCATGATTGCTTATTAATAAAAAATTGTCTCCATTGCTTCGTTGGAATTCATTAAAGTACATCATATCCGCGTGAAGACTAAATTCAACATCACCATAATAAGCTCCCCAGTCGTTTAATTTGTTCCAAAATCCGCCTCCATTTGGACTAACATAACATTCGACTTCTCCGTACATTAAAAAGTCGGGATTACTTGGAGACATGAAAATCCCTACAGACCAAGGACCTGTCGGCATTTGGCCATTTAGTGTCCAGTTTTCTCCAAAGTCAGTGGAAGCGTATACTTCGTTATCAGAATTATAAACAACAAACGTGGTTGTAGTATCCTGAAGGATACCTATCAAATTTGCCCTGGAATTAGATCCTCCTAATCCGAATTGATCATTAGAAAACAAAAGATCTAATTCATCAGCGATTTGGTTGATCTGGTAAATGGAAGTTTTGGTCCCATTCTCCCGATCCAGCAAATAAACCTCATCGCTGTGATGGGGTTTACAAGTAGCGTATCTCTTCAAATCATGTGAAGCAAGTTGTTGGATGGATGAGTAAGATTCTCCTTTATCAGTTGATTTGTAAATTTTTAGATTGTCCCATGCACCAGGTTTTGATAACACATAAATTGTATTTTCGTTATCACTCAAGACAACAGATTTTTGCGTTCTGCCCCATCTGTCGTTGATCGTAATTCCAGTAGAAGCTGTCCAGGTAAACCCATCATCGTCAGAATAATGAGGAATGTTACCGATTGTAGCTATTAATCGCCTTCCAGTATCCGTAGGTATAAATTTGAGCAATTCCGTACCAAAACGAAAATCCTGATTAATTGCCTCCCAATTGGTTCCTTGCAAAGTACCTTTCCATAAGGTTCCTCCTGCCGAAATCAAATAAATTTCTTCCGTCACAGGATCAAACTCAGTTACAAAAACACTACCGGCCTGGTTTCGACTTCCTCTTTCTTTCCACTCGCCAATTAGGTTTCCATCGGCGAGAATTTCTTCATTGCTCCTGTTGGAACCTGAATTTCGGGTTTCAGTTCTTTGAACATGCCTTTGCATTTGGGTTTGGTATTCGATGGCCCTCCAATTGGTTCCTGGGGCAGCACGATGCATAAATTCAAACCATTCTTCTCTCTTTTTTTGATTGTCTCCGTCCTCTGCACCTTCTTTTACAATTGTTTCTCCACTTGTAGGAGGAGGGAGTATTTCTGTGGAGGATTGTTTACTATAAAAAAAAATAAATACGATTGAGCAGCAAAGCACCAATCCAAATGTTGGGAGTAATAATTTTGTTCTCATTTTAAAAAAAATTAAGTTGTTTTCGGATAATAATCATCCCATTCTTTCACTTTTGGTTCTCCTAATTTATCAACACTTTTGGCAACAAGCATGGAAACAGTCGCATCTCCAGTGACATTGACAACTGTGCGACACATATCCAATGGCCGATCAACCGCAAAGATAAGTGCCAAGCCATATTCAGGTACGCCAATAGCTCCTAGAACGATCACAAGCATGACCATACCCGCTCCGGGTACAGCAGCAGAACCGATTGATGCTAAAGTCGCTGTCAGAACAATGGTCAATTGGTCCCCTAAAGTCAGGTCGTATGCAAATGCCTGTGCAATAAAAACCGCAGCAACAGCCTGATAAAGGCTAGTTCCGTCCATATTGATGGTCGCTCCAATAGGTAAAACGAAACTAGTGACTTCTCGCTCGACACCAAGATGTTCTTCCACTCGTTCCATCGTAACCGGAAGTGTAGCAGCACTCGAACTGGTAGAAAAAGCAAGTAGTTGGGCCGGAGATATTCCTTTAAAGAAGAAACTATATCCTTTTTTTGTGAAATAAGTTACCAGAAGAGGATAAAAGCCAAAAATCATCAAGCCTAAACCAAAAACTACACACAAAGAATACCATAACAATGCTTGAAATAAGTCCCAACTTGGTGATTCAACAATCAATGCTGCGAGCAGGGCAAAAACCCCGTAAGGCGCACCCATCATTATCAGATCTATTAATTTAAGGATGACTTCATTAAAACTATCGAAAAATTCTTTTACAGATTTTGCTTTTTCAGCTGGAATCAGAATCAATCCAATACCAAATAAAATGACAAAGAAAATCACCTGGAGCATATTTCGGTTGTCAGTTGTTGCTTCAAAAATATTCTGAGGAACGAGATCCACTAATGGCTGTAATGGACCTGCCTCTTTCTGTTGTTCAGCAGCTTTTTTCTTTTTTTCAGCTTCATCTCCAAAACTAGCCAGCAGTTCTTGTTGAGTTTCTTTGCTAATTTTGTTGCCTGGTTGAACAATATTGACTATTAACAGCCCTAAGGAAACAGCTACAATTGTGGTTAAAACGTATAATCCAATGGTTCTACCACCCATCTTTGACAGTTTGGAAATATCTTTCAAGTCGGAAACACCTTTGATCAAAGAAGCAATTATCAATGGAATTGCGATCAGTTTTAAAAGATTAATAAATATGGTTCCGAAGGGTTTGATCCAATCAATTGTAAATTCTTTTAGACCGAAAAATGTAGCTATTATCCCGAAAATTACTCCCAGGGCCATTCCAATCAATATTTGCCAATGTAAAGCCAAGTTGCGCATATTTGTTGTTTTGTTGATTTTCGCTCAAAATAGTAAAAATATAATTCTAAAGGGTTATTGATCTATCTAGGAAGTAAACAAACGATTAATTGAGATTGTCAAATTTTAACATTAAAAATAATTACAATATAAAAATTGTTTTGTATGTTTGAAATTCATATCTAGTGCAAGTTAGTCCTTCATCTTTCCGAATTAAACTACTAAGAGAAACTTATTATTATTGCTTGATTATTAGTAAATCCAGACCATTTGGATTTGCTCCTTTAGTCTTTTCGGGCAGCCCATTATTGTAGAACACCATTAAAACAAAGTAATTGCTCAAGGCACTTATAGGCTAAGTATTTTCATTGCTCGGGTCATCTCCCTTTTTCCGGGAGGACCTGGTAATGCTTCTACTGTAAAACCGACTTTTTTCATAGTTCGTTTTACGACGCCTTTGGCACAGTAAGTGACCAATATTCCATCAGGTAAAAGTGCATTATACATTTTTCTCATCATCTCCTCATTCCAAAGTTCGGGTTGAGCCTCCGGAGCAAATGCATCAAAGTAAATAATATCAAAATGATTGTTATAATCAATTGATTCAAATTTTTTCTTTACTTTTTCAATTTTAAACTGATTGGTTAGTTGAACTGGAGAATTCCAGGAAATTTCGTGAAGTTGAAGGAAAATGTCAGGATTAATCTCCAGATCCAAAAACGAAGAATAGTTAAGTTCTTTTGCCTGTTCAACCGAAATAGGGTAGGCCTCCACCCCAACATATTTGATTTCCAGATTTCTTTTTTTTGCTTCAAAGAAGGTGACCAAAGCATTCAATCCAGTTCCAAACCCAATTTCCAAAATTGAAATATTTTTTTGAAGGACTGCTTTAAATCTCAGACTCGCATTGATAAAAACATGTTGCGTTTCAGTAAATGCACCAAATTTTGAATGGTAGCTCACTCCATATTCTTGTGAAAAAATTGAATGTGAACCGTCTTCAGTGATGTATAATTCGGAATTACCCATTTAAATCATCTTGATTGCCTAAAGATAAGATTCCATTTTCCATTTATAAAATAGTAGGCAAAACTAAAAGTGCTTGTGTAGTCTAAAACCACACAAGCACTTTACATTGCAAGAAGCCAGATTTAATATTTAAATCCGCTCAGTAAAACTGAGAATTGTATTTATTTTTTAACGAGTACTCCCGGAAGAGCATCGACCACCTTAACAGCTGTATCTATTGAAAAGTTGTTAGGGCATCCCATTCCTCGGTTACAAGAAGAAAATGTTGCCAGGAACGCAATTAAAATTACAAATGGGATTAATTTTTTAATGAATTTCGTTTTCATTCTTTTTAATTAATTTATAATATGAAAAGGACTACAAAATTAATAAAATAAAACCAATTTGGTTCAAATTATACACATAACGTAATTGTAACGTGATATAGTATTAACTTTTAATGTCAGCCAGGTGATGTTTTTCGCTATATTTGAGTCCATTATTAAAATTACGATATATGCGAATTCATCTAATTGCAATTGGGGGTAGTGCGATGCATAACCTTGCTCTTGCATTACAATGCAATCATCATACCGTATCGGGTTCAGATGACGAAATTTATGATCCAGCACTAAGCCGATTGAGAAAAGCTAATTTATTGCCTGAAAAGATTGGGTGGAATCCTGAAAGGATAAATTCTGATATTGAATTAATTATTTTGGGAATGCATGCACGAAAAGAAAACCCTGAATTGTTGAAAGCCCAGGTTATTAAAATCCCTATACTTTCTTATCCAGAATACATTTATAACCATTCAAAAAGTAAAAAAAGGGTAGTCATCGCAGGTAGTCATGGAAAAACAACCACTACCGCTATGATCATGCATGTGTTGAAAGAATTGGATTGGGATTTTGATTATTTGGTGGGTGCTCAATTAGATGATTTTGACAATATGGTTAGGCTTTCGGATGCACCAATTATGATTATCGAGGGAGATGAATATCTGTCTTCGCCTGTTGATCGAAGACCCAAGTTTTTACATTACAAACCTCAT
>JANQFJ010000075.1 GCA_028277915.1 Saprospiraceae bacterium | reverse complement strand
TCGCTCCGAGCGCTACTCAAGGGGAAAGTGACGCCATCCAAAAAGATCGCGCTTTTCGCGGTGGAATGGAGTGGTCATTTTATAAAAACGATTGGCAATTAAAGGCGAGGGGAGCTTATTTTGATGAGTATTTATTGTTCGAAAGCAGTTTGGTTGACAGTTCAGAAAGTTATACCAAAACGTTTATTGCAGAAGTGGAAGGCACTTTAGATTTGAGCAAAAACCAACGTATAAATGTAGGATTTCACTATACTTTTGACCATGCGAATTCCAATGTGTTTGATGGAATAAAAAATCGAAATCGCGTAGCTTTATTTGCTTCCTGGAAAGCAAAATACCTCAAACAAAAAGGGATATTAGTTGCAAGTCTTCGTCAGGAATTGACTGATAACAAATTGGTTCCTTTGACTCCTTCCCTCGGGACCAAAATTCCGATTTATAGCGATTTTAAAGCAAAGGCAAAGATTTCCGGAATGTACAAACTCCCAAATTTCAATGACTTGTACTGGCCTGAATCAGGAAATCCGGAGCTGCTGCCTGAGTCAGGCTGGAATGCCGAAATTGGATTAAATTTTAACAAAAACATCCAAAATTGGAAACTAAAAGCGCAGTCTACAGGTTTTAATAGCTTCATCAAAAACTGGATTCTTTGGACACCAATTAATGGCATCTGGAGGCCCTCCAATCAACGGTCAGTATGGTCAAGAGGATTCTCAGGAGGCATTTCATTGCAAAGATTATTCAATTTGTTTCGGCTGAAAATAATGGCAAATTATCAATTTACGAAATCTACGATCCACCAAAAAAGGCATCAGTCAGGATCTGAAAATGTAGGGAAACAATTGATTTATACGCCGCTTCATCAGGCTAAGGGTTCTTTAAGTTTTCACTTCAAAAATACCAGTCTGTCTTATACTCACAGATATTCCGGACCTCGTTTTACAACAACGGATAATAGCCAAACTGTTGATGCTTTCAGTATTGGCGACCTTTCGTTAAGTCAAAATTTTCAAATCAAAAAAATTCTGTTGGAAATTAGTTTCAGGATAAATAATTTATGGGATAAAAATTACACGGTTTTACCGGCAAGGCCAATGACTATGCGGAATTATTCCATTCATTTTAAGGGAAGTTTTTAAATAAATAACTGATGTTAAGCGGAGTAAGTAATATTATCAAAACATCTTTCTGGGTTACATTTCAACACGTAGAAGATATCCAAGAGCGGGTAAAGCTCGACAAAATACGAGGGAGCGGGTGCCAGCATTGCGATTAGCCTTTATTTTGTCTAGATTTTTTTGCTTCGTTTTTTCATCAATGGAAAAAATGAAGGTGCCGCAGGCAAATACCAAAAGAAAACACCGTTTATTAGTTTGATTCCTCACTTTTGGGAATACTTCAATAATATTGCAATTAGCGCATAACTTCAGCAAATAACATTTTTTCAAAACTGCTATTCAACATTCTGCATTTTCAACGATCCCATTTTTTCCATAAACCGTTGTACTCGTTCAAATTCAATAGGGTTTGACCAAAGCCCTTCTTTTTTAAAATGACTCCCAATTATGAATCCATCGCTTTTATTGACGTAGTTTTCAATATTTTCTATTGTGATACCAGAACCTATTAAAACAGGCAGATTTGTTGTTCTTTTTACCGATTCTACATCCTGCTGATTAGCAGCCATTCCTGTCAAAGATCCAGTGACAATAACACCGTCACTCATAAAAAACTCAGCAATTCTAGCTGTTTCGATGAGATTTACGTCATTGGTAATCGCATGAGCACTGTGCTTTTTCTTAATGTCTGTAAAGATCAAAACATCCTCTGCATCTATCATTTTTCTATACCTGAGTAATTCACCTGCGTCAGAATCAAAAAAACCTTCATCACCAATGTGAGCAAACACAAATCCTTCGGCTCTTACAAAATCGAGGTTGGCTGCTTTGGCTGCTGCGACCGCTTCCTTGTTGGCACCAGCAAGCACTTGTATCCCGCAATGAAGGTTAATTTCCTTTTTAATCGTTTGACCGATCGCAGTCATCATGGCTGTTATCTCAGGGCCGATCTTCCGTTTCAGGTAGGGCCGGTCATGCATATTTTCGATCATCAAAACGTCCGCACCCGCTTTTTGGTACAGTATCGCTTCTTCCAATGATTTTTCAATCACATGGTTGCTTTTTCCAGAATATGCAGGCGTTCCCGGCAGTGCCTGTACATGGATCACTGCAATGACTGGTTTATGAATTCCAAGGATTTTGATTTCTTTATTATTCATTGTTTGCTTTTTAAAGCAATATCGCAAAAAGTGTTTTATTTCTGTTGTTTTTCTAAATCTGTTGCACAACTAAATTTGTCAATCAGGATTTTCTGCTTTTTCTTTCTCATCTTTGAAAAAATTATTACAAAACATGACCCATCGCCATTTACTTGTCAATCCTGAGGTGTCGGAAGCACTGAACAGCAACCAAGCAGTAGTTGCCCTCGAATCCACGATCATCTCTCATGGGATGCCTTTTCCAAAAAATGTCGAAACGGCTTTGCAGGTTGAACAAATTGTGCGCGACAATGGAGCAATTCCTGCTACAATTGCCATTATTGAAGGAAAATTGAAAGCGGGTTTAACTACTGCCGAGATTGAATTGCTCGGAAAAATGGGCACAAAAGCGATTAAAACCAGTCGTCGTGATTTGCCGTTTGTCGTTGCTAAAAAGGAAACTGGAGCCACCACTGTTGCAGCAACCATGATCATTGCTGCGATGGCTGAGATCAAAATATTTGCCACTGGCGGTATCGGCGGCGTACATCGAGGTGCAGAAAAATCGATGGATATTTCAGCCGATTTACAGGAATTGGCGCAAACTAATGTGGCAGTAGTCTGTGCAGGAGCGAAATCAATCCTCAACCTGGAGCTTACTTTGGAATACCTGGAAACCTTTGGAGTACCTGTTATCGGTTTTCAGACGAATGAATTTCCTGCCTTCTATTCCCGAAAAAGTGGTTTGGATTTGCAGTATTTTGCTGAAAATCCTTTGGAAATCGCTCTACTTTTACAATCAAAACAAGAATTAGGATTAAATGGTGGGATGGTTATTGCCAATCCTATTCCGAAAAAATTCGAAATGGAATTTGCTGCTATCAACCAGGCCATCAGTTCAGCATTGGAAGAAGCGGAAACCGAAAAAATAACGGGAAAAGAAATAACACCTTTTTTACTGAGCCGCATTGAACAACTCACCCAAGGCAAAAGTTTGAAAGCGAACATCCATCTGGTTTGCAATAACGCAAAACTAGCCGCTCAAATCGCCAATTCCTATGTTCAATTGGAGTGAGAACTCTTGAATTTCAGAAAGAAATTTGATCCATCCACTGAGTAACAATTATTAATATTTTTATTTAACTAAACTGTTTTGTTGGCTTTTGATTTTTTTCAAAAAATAATTTCACCTTTTTTGAAACACAACTATTTGCAAACCAATAAATTAACATCTGTTGAAAACATTTGTTAATAACTTGTGCAAAAATAAATTTGTTTTTTACTACAAAATAATCTTACCTTGTGAATCCGAAACAACAAATAATAAAGTTTCAAATTCTGAAAAGACAGAATTTATATTTTGAAAAATTAAATTTATCAAAATAATTGAAATAAAAAAATTGCGATAGTTTCTTGCAATTTGCGTTCTGAATCATTGCAAAATGGTTCGTTCAGGAAAGCAAATGAAAAGATTGGGTTTTTGCTGAGAGATAATTATCATCTTCTGCGAAAGTAGAGGATATATCAGAACCTTTGATCTAATCCCTCGGGAGGAGAGCAAAGTGAAAGAAAAGTTACCTCTCACCAAAGCTCAGATCCAATCCTAGAGTACTATCACTTTACCCTTGTTAAAAGGAATCGAATATCGTTTCGGCGATAAAAGATTTTGTCAGAGGGTAATTGGCCTGCATCAAGGTTTTGGGAGTAGTGAACATTTTGCAATGTGTTTTCACTGAGTAAAGACTACAATTTTGATTTGACGTAAAGGCTCTTGAATTGGGATTGTCTTCGGACGAAAACAAATCTAGAGGTTGCTGAATCAAATTTGAAGGATAATTTTCCGGAGAGTTGGCGCTAAGATTTTTCATTCCGTCAGGAAAGAAAAAACAAAAGTAACAATTCGGTGAAGGAAAGTTATTGTAAACTACAAAACAGATCGATCTGATTATCATTGGAAAGACCTTAAATTGCCAAAGCAGCGCTGCCTTACAAACTCGTTTGAAAGGAAGACCTGAAACTATGACCTGAAAGGGAAATTGAAGAAAGTCATAAAGAGCAAAGCAGAAAGTAATCAACAAAATCTGTAGGTCATAAAAGACCTTTTGAAGTAACAAGACATGTTGATAGCTCGCGAGAGTCATCAGTAAGTTTCAGTTACCATAAAGGCACGTAAACACCGGGTGTTTAAACGAACCTCAGTTCGAAGAGTGAGTGATCTTAGGAGTGCTCATGCACTGTGGTCAATTCCAAATCCTAGGTTCAGGTTTACCTGAACATTGCTTGAGAAACGGATTATTGCGGTTTGCCAAAATATTTTGGATCAAAAGTAAAATAGGATATGAAATTGATCATCAGATAACATCTTAAAAAGGGTGTGAGCAAAAGTCCTTAGAATGAAGGCTTAGGTTTTCATTAAAAGGCAAGTCAAGCTTGATTATGGTATCAGACGTTTTACGTGTGATATCATAAAGAAAGGGATTTGGGTATTTCGGTACTTGAATCCCTTTTCTTGTTTTCCCTCCCCTCTTAAAAAAATACTATTTTTAATTCAGGTTTTGGATAACTTGAGTTTTTTTAGCCAACACTTTCAACAAAACATTCTTTTCAATGCGTGATGTAATTAATCCCTCCGCAATCATTGATCGATCATGGACATGGTTGGTTGTTAACTTGTTAATTCCAACTATTGGCGTTCTCTTTTTGAATTGGAACCTGTTTGGGCTATTGTACATCTTTTGGGCAGAACTGTTATTTCTGGGTGGTTTTGGATTGTTGAGGGTTTTATTTTCAAAAGGAGATCCTATTTTCACAAGGATCATCTTTGCGGCTTTTTTTACTATACTCTATGTGGCATTGCTCATGATTGTCATCAGTTTTTCACTTACAAGCCTGGACTTTGAAGAATTGTTTAATTTTAAAAATACAACTCAAGTCAATAACCTGGGGTTAAACTGGAGTTTAGCGGCTTTGCTTTTAAGTTTTTTTATAGAATTTTTAAACGATATTTTCTTTTCCGAGGAAAAAAAATCACAGTATGGGTTGATTGAAATTTTCAAAATATTTGCATTCACACTACCGCTCGCCTGCGTAATTTTATTTGCAATCATTCCTTTGTCCGAAAAATTACCTGTTGCACAAACCAATACTTTTATCATTTTGGGAATTGTGTTGATCAAAGCATTTTTGGATTTTATTGTAAAAAAAGGAGGTCAATATTTTGCTAATACAAACAAAACTGAAAACATCACCCTCTAAACCAATTTTCAAACATGAAGAAAACCATATTCTTAATACTTTCGCTTGGAATATCTGCAGTCATTATTTTTTCTTTTTCAAGTTTTAAAACTATGTCGAATACCAATGTATCCTTTTTGATTTCCTATACTTCCGACAAAAGCGAAAAACCGCTGGATGGCCGAATGTTGCTTTTACTTTCAAAAAATGACGAAGACGAGCCCCGATTTCAAATCAGTGACCGACCAAATACGCAATTGGTTTTTGGAGTAGATGTCGAAAATCTTAATGCAGACGAAGAAGTTGTCATAGATGGAAGTGCCTTTGGATATCCAATCGAAAGCCTCGCTGACATTCCGCCGGGAGAATATTTTGTGCAGGCACTATTTCACCTTTATGAGACTTTTTACCGGGCTGATGGCCATGTGGTTAAATTGCCCATGGATCGTGGAGAAGGCCAACAATGGAACCGTGCTCCGGGCAACCTATACAGCCAACCTGCCAGGATCAATATTGCTTCGCATTCAAATATTAAACAGAAAATAAAAATAAACCTGGATCAAGTTATCCCTCCAATAGAACCTCCAAAAGACAGCAAATACATCAAACACGTGAAGATCAGGAGCGAACTGCTCTCTAAATTTTGGGGTCGCGACATCTATCTGGGAGCCCATGTTTTGTTACCTGAAGGGTTTGACAAAAATCCAGAGGTTCGGTATCCCTTAGCTATTATGCACGGGCATTTTCCGCATGATTTTGATGGATTTCGAACGATACCACCAGACCCTGACCTGGAACCGGATTACAGCGAACGGTTTCAACTGGAAGGATATAACAAGATTGTTCAGCAGGAAGCTTATGATTTTTATAAAATCTGGACGGGCCCTGATTTTCCAAGAGTTTTGGCCATCGAAATTCAGCATGCCAATCCCTACTACGATGATTCCTATGCAGTGAATTCTGAAAACCTTGGCCCTTACGGCGACGCTATCACTTATGAGCTCGTTCCCTTTATCGAGAAAAAATTTCGAGGTATCGGTGAAGGCTGGGCACGATTTACTTATGGTGGATCAACTGGAGGATGGGAAGCTTTGGCTGTTCAGGTAAAATATCCTGACGAATATAACGGCTGCTATGCTGCATGCCCTGACCCGATTGATTTCAGAGCTTATGTTTTGACCAACATTTACGAAGATGAAAATGCCTATTATTTAAAAGGTGATTTTAAAAACGTGCTGCATCCTGTTCATCGGAATTACCTCGGAGAAGTAAATGCCACCATTCAAAGCACCAATCATCGTGAACTGGCACTCGGCACCAAAAACAGATCAGGGGATCAATACGACATTTGGGAGGCGGTTTACTCTCCTGTCGGGGAAGATGGCTATCCAAAACGGCTGTGGGATAAATACACCGGAAAGATTGATCACAGCGTTGCTGAATACTGGCGCGAAAACTATGACCTTGCTTTTATCATGAAACGCGACTGGAAAATACTTGGCCCAAAATTGAAAGGAAAGATTCACATTTATTGCGGTGATATGGATAATTATTACTTAAACAATGCAGTTTATTTGGCTGAAGAATTTTTGGAAAGCACTGATCCTTATTACGATGGAGAAGTAGATTATGGTGATCGTGCAGAGCATTGCTGGAACGGAGATCATGACAATCCAAACGCTATCTCAAGGCTCCGCTATCACCGAATGTTCATTCCGAAATGGACAGAGGAACTCGAAAAACTTGCTCCTAAAGGTGTTGATCTGTCAAGTTGGAGGTATTGAAAAGGTTAATAGTTAGGTGGTTGGGGGTTAAGTAGTTAAAAGTTATGGGTTATGGGTTAAAAGTTATTGAGCTGGTTTGTTAAGGCCCTATTCACACATCCTTCGTGCATCTTCCTCCAATCACAGCTTCATTCCGTCCTCCGTTTTAATATTCACATATCGCCTCTGACTAACATTTTTTCAACGGTTGGAGAGCCAACACCTTCTTTTTCGAGGGTAACACAAAACCCGTTGCAGGCTTTAGTAAACAAAATATTATGCAAGCTATCTGCGCAACTGGAATCTAATTCGCCTATTTTTTTGTGTTTCCCGCCTACATTCGCCCAAACGCAAAATTTATGTCCTTCAGGCTTTTCAGGGAGATCACACACACTCAAATAAGCTTTGCCGTAGTTTTCGTTCCAATAAATAATCCCATACGCCTTTGGCGCATTTTTAAGCCCATTAAGATTGACGTGATGAGTATTTGCATCTTTTAAAACAGCGAATTGCTGTGATATTTTTTTACTTTCATTTAACAGTAACTCATTGTTTAGTTTAAGGTGATGCAATTGTGTAGAAAGCAAAGAAATTTCATTGTTAACCGCCTGCTTGTCTTGATATAAAAAGAGAGATAATATTGACAACCCAATTATAAAAAACGAAGCAATTCCAGAAAACCAGAAAATATAATTTGGTTTTTGGAAAGCGGAATCACTATTGGATTCTACAACAAGGCTTTTTTTACTTCTCAAATGAAAAGTTTTACATCGTGATCGATGCTTTGGTTCATCAACAATTGGAATTTCGTTGGCTTCAGAACACTTGTTCATTGATTTGTGCAACTCAAGAATGTAATTATCTATTGCCGGAAATTCCTTGGCAAGTCGTTCGACTTCCTTCCGTTCTTCCAATGAAGACAATCCCAGAACGTACTGTTCCAATTTTCCCGATTGCAAGTACTTCTCAATATCCATTTTTGCGCTAAGAATAATTCAACAATATTATAAATAAAAATTTTGCCATTTTGTTTTGTTAAAAATATAACTTATTCAATTAGCAACGATCTTCATGGTTAACCTAAGTTATGGTGAGTTCAAGATTTTAACATTGAATCAAGTACATAAAAAGCATTTTTAAATAATTAAATTTGATTCATAAGCTCATTGAGGTTTTCAGACTTTTCTACACCAAGCTTTTTCCTTAATCGATATCGGCTGATCTCAACACCTCTGACTGAAATGTTTAAAAGTGGAGCAATTTCTTTAGTAGTCAGATTCATTTTCAGATAAGCACAAAGTTTATAATCATTTGTTGACAATTGTGGGTATTTTTCTTTGAGTCTTTTAATAAAATCATTGTGTACCTGATCAAAATGAATGCTGAATTTATCCCAGTCATCTTCCAACCTCAGATCACTACGCAAAAGGCTGACCATGTTATTGAGTTCTTTTCGAATATTGGAATCTTTAATATTTTTCTTTAATTCTTCAATTTTATTCCTGAGTGAGTTTAGCGTTTGGTTTTTTTGTAGTAAATGTAAAGTGGAACTGGCTAGTTCTCTGTTTTTAAACTGAATTTCATTTTTTAGTTTTTCTTGCCTGATCTCTTCCATTTCCTTTTCCGTCTCTTTTTGTTTGCTGACTAATTGTTCGGTGATTTTTTTATGTTTTTTCTGGGGAATTAGTAACAATGCCAATATGAAAGAAAATAAAATCAATGCATAAACAACATTAGCCCAATTGGACAAATACCACGGCGTTTGAATAATGATATCAGTTGTTGAAACTGAACTAACATTTCCATGTTTATCCTTTGCTTTTAGTAAAAACTGATAACTCCCATGATCGAGATTAGTGTATTCTTTAAAAGCTTTCAGGTTATATTCAGACCAGTTTTCTTCTAGTCCCTGTAGTTTATAACTGTAACCGATTAGTTCTTCGCCAGTCTTGCCGTTTGTTCTGAAATGTATTTCAAATGCATTGTTTCTAGGAGATAGGATCAAAGGAGTCCTGCTATCATAATGAGTTGAAACTATTACACTATCGTTACCGGTCAATACAATGCTTGCAATAAAAGTAAGAAGCTCATGATCGTCATTTTGTTTATCCGAATAATGATAAAGGACACCTTTATTTGTACATAAAAATTGATTATTAAGATTTATGGGATACATGTTTTCAAATCCACCTACATAAAAGCTGGATAAAGCCAAGTATCGTTCTACGGATATTTTATTGTCAAAGCCATCCCTTGTAATATTGATCAGACCTGTTTCATTTTGAGCGATATACCAAATATTATCAACAATGTTAAAGAATTTTCGTACTCTCCCACTGGAAGAAAGATATTCATTCAATGAGCTGTCTTTTATAAAGCGATCTATACCATAGTCATATTGAAATATTCCACTATCATTGATTAAATAAGGGGTTCCAAACAAATTGAAAACATAATTTCCTTTTTCGGTCTCATAACCTGAATTCGCTGTATAATTTTTAACAGAATAATTTTCAAACTCTTCATCAAATTTTATTTTGTAAACACCCCGGTAAGGATGAGAAACCCATAGTTGGCCTTCTTTATCTTTAATGATTATCCTGGAGGACTCCTCTAGGTTTTGTACTTTGTAATGCTGAATCCACTGACTATTGTCTTTTTTGAAAACGTAAACCCCATCATAAGTTCCTATTGCCATTTTATTTTCCGACAAGCCTACAAATTTCCAGGTTCCGGGCAAGTCTCCAATCTGCTGCACCCGCCCTTCAGCGCTAACTTTTAAAGCGCCATGATTATCATGACCAAGGTATAGTTGGCCATCTACAACATCAAGCACCCAAACTTGTCCAGATGTGTTAGGAACTAATTCAAAATTTTTCTCTTCAAATGGATTATAGTACTCTTTATATGGTAAAGTATACAATCCATTTGTAGTTCCAAACCACCATCGGTTTTCCCATAGCTTAATATCATAGATTGCGCCTTCCAGGTCTTCATCAGGATAAAAGAAATTCAGCGAAGAAGATAGGTTTATTTTATCAATTCCATAATAACTGCCAAGCCACAAATTTCCCCATTGATCTTCGGCTAAACTATTGATACTATTGTTTTGAAGTCCTGATTTTTTATCAATTTTATACAAAGCCCTTCCGGATTGATCTATTAATATTAAACCACCTAATCTTGTTCCTAGAGCGATATTTCCATTTTTTAGTATTAATCCAGAGAGTAGTTTATTTCTAAGGATATAATCTTTTGCATTATTTTCCCAAGGTGAAAAAGTATTATTGTAAAATTGATATATGCCATGATTTATCGTAAGAAAAAGATATTTGTCATCATTCAATTTAATGACTTCTATGATATTTTTATCGATAAATAGTTCACTTCCCTTAACGAACTCCGGATCAGAACCTGAAGATATTTTAAATAGGCCTTTTGTCAAATCATTATAAAAAACAAATGAATCAACCTTTGATAAAAAGGTGCTCGGTATATAATCATGTACTACTTTACAGTCATTCCCGTCAATCTTGTAGATGGTATTACTATTGCGAAACACTAGTGAAGAATCAAGATGTTTCATTTGCCAAATATCTTCCAGGTCGCGATTGTCCTCTGGAATTACATTCAAGAGAGAATGATATTTTAGCTTTCCGTAGTTGTCAATTCCAAAATATCCGATTTCATCTTGACCTCCCAGATATATTTTTCCGTTATTGGACAAACTCAATGAGCGCCCTATTGTTTTATTAGGTTGTACTATAGATTGCCAGTTTTCACCATCAAAAAGAAGTAATCCATCGTTGTTGGCTGCATAAATTATCCCGTTTTTTGAAACTTCTAAGTCCCAGTTTTGTGTGCCACCATTATAAGTATCCGGGCTATAGTTAAAAATTATTGGTGTACCAATATTATATTCCTGAGAAAACAGAAAAGAAGGGAAAACAAGGGCAAATAAAACTTTAAAAAGCACTAAAAACCCTTTAAATACTGGATCTCCATCAATGCTCTGGAAGGGCAATGATGAATCATTGATGTACCCGTAAGTTCTTTTTGATGT
>JANQFJ010000069.1 GCA_028277915.1 Saprospiraceae bacterium | reverse complement strand
AAAAATCATCGGTTTATAGCGGATTTTCCAGGTTTAGACCAAAAAGCCAGGGAAGATGACGTCGTCCGAGAAATAATAAGGGATAAAAACGGCGATACCTGGATAATTCCTGGAAATAACGGAATTGTAAAATTTGACCAAAAAACCAGGGAATTTACTCGTTATCCACTGGAGCGATCCCCCGATATTCCGAAGATTTTAAGCATTCGACATCATTCAACAATTTACCATATTGTACAGGATATGTACAATGATTCTTTGATTTGGGGAACCACAGGTGCAGATCTTGTTAAGTTTAATAAAATTACGGGAAAGTTCACTCGTTTGAGGTTTGAATATCTGGAAAACGAAGAAATTGAACGCAATTTAAATCGAAACAATTCCTTGTACCAACACACCGATGGAAAGCTTTATATGGGGACCTGGAATCGAGGAATGCTGGTTTATGATCCCAAAAGTAAGACATATTATGCTCCCGCTATTCATCATAAAAATCCAAAATACCCAAATATCAAACATATGGGTTTTGTGGGGTTTTATTATAAAAATGATCAGGAGTTTTTTGTGATGGCTGGTGCTGCGCTTTACATTTATCGCATAGCAGATAAATCATGGAAACTGATCAGATCCTACGATCTTAAATCGGAGCCAACCATTCAATATGGTATTTCATTTATCGATAGCCAAAAAAGAATTTGGTTTGGTAATAATAACGGGGTTATATTGTTTGACCCTTTGATCAACCAATTTGACATTTATGACCTAAACAAGATTAACGGAGCAAAAACAAAAGCATTGCCACGTGGATATATAAAAAACTTTTATCCTGGATTTGTTACCATTGGAGGACAATTTACAGATGGTATTTATCATATCAACCCGACTACCAAAGAAATTAAAAAAACCGGCATCAACGATGACTACCTGAAAAAAATGAGTTTCAGTTCGTGGGGTATGACAGCAATTAGTGATAACGAATTGGTAGCAACCACATACAACGGACTTTATTATTATAAAAAAGGAATGGATCAACTTGTCCCTTTTAAAAAATGGAAAACCAGCGATAAATTCACATCACTCAAACATATTGCATTGGACCATCAAAACCGCCTTTGGATTGGTTCGCAAACTGATGGCCTTTGGACGCTGGATTTGAATTCCGGTAAAAGACAAGATCGCACTTCCAAAACAATCAATAGCACATATACCAATCTTTTTACAGATGACTCTGGGAATGTCTGGATGAGAGTCTCGAATGGCCATGCTGTATATTCAGCAAAACACGACTCAATTTTTATTTTTCGTAACGAGCAAGATTCTTCATCAACGTTCAAATTGGATAATTCTTTTTGTCAATGTCCTAACGGAGATGTATGGATGACAGGCCATATAGAAGGAATGGGACTATTGTCTGCTGAAAATCCTGAAAAAGGGTTGTTAAAAAAAGTCAGCGTGAATAATGGAGTTAAAGATTTTTATGCTTACCGTGCAGCTTGCGACAGTAAAAATAATATTTGGGTGTTGAGCTATGGCGACATACTGAAATTTGACAAAAATACCGGCAAATCCCTTGATTTTAGTTTGCAGTATGGGGTGCCAAATATCACTCCCATTTTTAAGTTTTTCACTGATGATCAACTAGTTATAGGCTCACGTAATGGCATGTATTTCATTGATCCTAACAAATTGCACAAAAACGTTGAAGTGCCTAAGCCTTATGTTTCTAAACTGAGAACAAGTAAAAATGTAAATTATTTAACAGAAACACTTCTTGAAAAATTTCCGATCTCGTTAGCCCCTGATGAAAACACCATTACAATTGATTTTTCGGCCATTAATCTCAGCTTGCCCCATGCCGTTAAATATCAGTACACACTGGAAGGAGTGGATGCTGAATGGCAAGATCCCGGTAAAATCCGATCTGTCATTTATTCAAATTTGAAAGGAGGTAATTATAAATTCAAGTTAAGAGCCTCTAACAACGAAAATATTTGGTCAAAAGATCCCTATGAATTAGAGATTAGTATTGGAACTCCCTGGTATAAAACGAACTGGTTTTATTTTGCATTGGTGCTGGCGATTTCAGGATTGGTCTATGGATTTTATAAATTCAGAATCGTTCAGATCAAAAAAGAGGCAAAAATTAAATCAGATTTTGAGAAACGGATAGCGACTGTAGAAATGAGTGCCTTAAGAGCACAAATGAATCCACATTTTATTTTTAATTGTCTGAACTCAATTGAAAATTACATCATCAAAAATGATACGAGAAAGGCCTCTGAGTATCTTAATAATTTTGGACGACTGGTTCGTTTAATCCTCAATAATTCCCGCAACAATTATGTTAATCTGAAAGATGAACTGGAAGCATTGGAATTGTACATCAAAATGGAGCAAATGCGGCTGCGCAATTCATTTGAGTATAAAATCGAGATTGAAGAAGGCCTTACACCAGAGAATTATGAAATTCCACCAATGCTTATCCAACCATTTGTAGAAAACTCGATTTGGCACGGATTGATCAATAGGGACGGAAATGGAAAAGTAAAATTGAATATTTCAAACGGCCAAAACTTGATCTGTTGCGTCATAGAAGATAACGGCATCGGGCGAGAAGCTGCCGGTAAAATCAATGCTTCAAAAAAGGTAAAACGAAAATCTATGGGTATGAGCATTACCTCTGAAAGAATTGAGATCATCAACAAATTGTACAACACCGAAAACAAAGTGAAAATCATAGACCTCTATGACGATAAGAATGATCCCACAGGAACAAGGGTGATAATAAATATCCCATTATAAAAACTACAATTATGATAAAAGCAGTACTTATTGATGATGAAATGGACAGCATTGAAACTTTGAGCTGGAAAATTGAAAACTATTGCCCTGATGTCACTATTTTAGCAACCTTCAACAATCCCATCGATGGTTTGGAATATTTAAAAAATAATGAAATAGATCTTTTGTTTTTAGATATTGAAATGCCGAAGCTAAACGGATTTGATGTGTTGCAGGAAATCGAAAACGTCGATTTTGATATTATTTTTACAACCGCTTATGATGATTTCGGAATCCAGGCAATCAAATTCAGCGCTTTAGATTATTTGCTTAAACCTGTGCAAGTTGGTGAATTGCAGGCAGCTGTCGAAAAACATAAAAAGAAAGCCTCGGAAAATGAAAGCTCTGTCAAACAGGAGCAAATTGATTTTTTGTTTAAAAACATAAAACTGGGGCAAGAGGGAAAGCCCGGATTCATTGCTTTAGCGACTCGTGAAAGTATCGAATTTGCTCAACCCGATGAAATCATTGCTTGTGCCTCAGATAGCAATTATACGATGGTCCACTTTGCTGATGGTCGTAAAAAACTGATTTCCCGGACGCTGAAAGAATTTGATTTGATGCTGGCGGATTATGAATTTTTCAGGCCACATCATTCTTTTCTTGTCAATCTGAATCATGTCAGGGAATACGTCAGAACTGATGGCGGCTATCTCGTCATGACCAACAAAATGAAGATACCAGTTTCGAAAAGTAAACGCGAAGAATTTTTGAATCTGTTGAGCTAAAACAAAAAAGAGGCTGCATTGCAGCCTCTCATTACGATTACAATTGTACTCCCGCGATTTATTTATCAATTATGAATTTAATGGAACTTATACCTTCGTCATCAATCACATTGGCAATGTAAATCCCAGACAATAAATTACTTACGTTAATTTCTTTGGTAGATTTTATTGATTGGTTATAGTCTTCCAGCGTTCCATAACTAACTATTCTACCACTAAAATCTAAGATTTGATATGAGGATCCTTTTTCGTATTCTAAAACAAATGACCCATTGTTAGGATTTGGATAGATCCTCAGGTTTTGTTGAAAGATTGAAGGAGATAACCAACCAATCGTCAAATCAAGAAATCGTTTTACACTAGCTTTTCCTGAAAATCCTTCGTCAGAATAGGCAACTAATGGGATTCCTTCGGTATCCAAAGAAAGGGATTGATTTGAAGAGATATTCGTAAAACCAGGTAAACCCATAAATTTCCATGTATTACCATCATATCTCATAACACTTGTTCTTCCTCCGGAATTTTCATCTCGAAATGCAACTATTATGTTTCCTTCATCATCTACTTCTAAATCACATTTTTCTGTAGCTCCTCCGGAGATATCTTCAGCGAATAATTCCCATGTCCCATTGTTTAGTTTATAGATGTTTAGTTTTTGAATTCCAATACCAATTGTTAAAGCTGCATATACTTCACCATTAGGTCCAATCGTAACATCATGATCAAAATAGGTTTGGGAGTTAGGTTCGACATATCCGTCACCTAAAAGAATCCATTGACTACCATCCCACTGAACCACTTCTGAGTATGCTATACTTTGACCGTCAGTTCCATAAATTAAAACAGGATACCCGTTATTATCTAAAGCAAATCGATTCCAAACAGCATTTCCATCAGTTGGATCAGGCATTGATTCCCAAGAAGTTCCGTTAAATTTATTTGTTTCACTTCCTCCAAATGGGAATGAAACGGTATATATTGATCCGTCATCTCCAACAATAATATCTGTAAAAACACCATCAGATAAAGCTCCACCTACTTGCTCCCACTGACCATTATTTAGTTTGGATACAGTTGTGCCAGAATACAGATAAGGTACATCATTCGGTCCAAGGGCAAATGAAGAGTTAAATGCATCACCAGAGATTGAAGCTCCTTCTTGAGTCCAAGTATCGTTTTCAAATTTATACAAGTACAATAAATCAGTGTCAAAATTTGTCGTTATAACATAAGGGACATCCTGGCTATTCAATTCAAAGTCTAGCTCAGTTACCTCAACGCTACTGAAACCTGGTATTCCAACCTGAACCCAATCCTCTTGAGCTTCACTAACAACCAAATCGAAAGACTGTTCTATTTCCCAATCTCCATCACTAACGGTTAGATTTATTTCATGAGTTCCAAGGGCTGGAGGAATCCCTTCTAAAACTGCCATTCCTTCTCCCAGATCAGTCAATGTCAACCATGCAGGAAGGATCCCATCATCGGAAATCGTTAAATCATCATGTTCAGGATCGTGAGTCAGAATCTCATATTTGTAATTCAAATCAACAAACCCTTGTTCTTGAGGTTCTGAGTGGAAGAATGGTTTTCCATTTGTATAACCTGGCAAATAAGCGCTTTTTCCAGCGTTGAGGATTTCGCCATTTGAGTTATTTATTAAAAGCCCAATTACATGAACATAATCTTCATCAAATTCTTCCGGTAGAACCCAGTCATAAGTATAACTGTGTGATTCTCCAGCCATTATTGAAGCAGGCAATGAATTTGCATCTCCATTAACTCCGCCAGGTAGATGTCGTCCAACATGATTGTAAACAATTATTGAAGCGGGAATAGGGTTCGGCAAATTTTCATATCCAAACATAGGTCCATTACCTCCTCCTGAGTAGGAGTTGGTTTGGTCATAAGCCGGAGCAGGACCCGTTACACCATCTTCAACTACGATAGCTGCTAACCGGTAATCGCCATTTAGGTTTTCCTCAAAGTCAGCTTTGACAGTCATTGACATTTCACGTGAAGTAGGGTTAAAAGTTGTTGCCACAGAAATGCCAGCTAGTGGTATTATGGCTAATTGAGTTTGAACAAAAGATTCCCAGGTTATGGGGTCAATTTCTATATGAGTTCGATCAATATGGCCGTTTGGAAGGCCGGTAAAGCTTACATTTTGAGAATAAAACATATCCTCCATCGGATCGCCGCTATGGATAGCAACAAATAGTACATTTTCATATTGGGCTTGAAGGATTCTTCCATAAGCTTCACCTCTTGGGCACCACTGGCACCAAGTACCAGTTCCTTCTTCTATCAGTACGAATTTTTCAGCTTGTGAAAAAAGGTCAGTTGTAAGAAATATTAAAAAAATAAGAAAAGAGGTTAATAATTTACTCATCGAATTTGAGTTTTGAATGATTTTGAAAATATTTAACTGTCAGATTTCATTTGGACTGTTGTATCGCGAGTTTTTACAAACTCCTGTATTGTCATAGATTTTTGCCAATAGGCTTCAAATAACTCCATCAATGCAGTAGTTAGGTCAGTATGATCCACAACCATTGATGTCAGTTTAAATTTTGAAGCATCATTATTTTTTAAGGAAAACATGGCTTTCTTACCATCAGCGATTAACATTTTTAGAGGAAGTTTTTCAATAATTCTTACTTCTTCACCTATGCTTTCATAGTATGTCACCAATTTGATAAACGGCTCGAAGGCTACTGGTTCACCCTCAAAGAGTGCTTTAACCTGAGTTCCGTTTTTAATAATTTTTCGAAGTGGAGCAGCGGAATTTATAATGTCTTTCATCTCACGGTCAAACCCCGTAGCATATGGTTTTTTATTAAAAGAGTACAGAGTTTTGGTCGCCATATTTATCAGGTCATCGAATTTTTTTATCGAGCTCTGTTTAGAAGTGATAATTTCGAAAAAGTCAATTGGTAGGTTATTTTTTTCGTTTTGTTCAAACTCTTTTTCTAGTTCTTCGGAAAGTTCTTCGATTTTTTGCAGTTCACTCTTTCGGTCATTAATTACTT
>JANQFJ010000067.1 GCA_028277915.1 Saprospiraceae bacterium | reverse complement strand
CCGGATATCCTTGAACACTATGGCGATATTTTATTCCAGCTGGAAGATGTCGAAAATGCCATTATTCATTGGCAAAGAGCATTGGAAAAAGGTTCTTCTTCAAAAATACTTGAAAAGAAAATAGCGGACAGGCAATTGTATGAATAATCAGACTTTCCTTCGGTTCGTTAAACAAATCCATCCTCCCACAAACCAATTTTTCAACTCCACTCGTTATAAATCAAAAATTAATTTGAAGCCATTTTCCAAATATACACTCCTGCTACTGAGCCTTTTCCTATTTAGCTTTTCAGCATGCAAAACTGCACGAAAAGCCAAGACGGTAAATCTAAAAAATAAGTCTTCAAAATTCATTTTAAAAAGATTGGCAGATCATCGTTTCGATGCAGAATGGCTGAGTGCAAAATTGAAGATCACTTATTCTGATGACTACCAAACACGAAAGATGACAGCTAATATTCGGATGCGAAAAGATAGCATCATTTGGATGAATGTCAAGAAAATGAGCGTGGAAGCAGCACGAATCAAAATCACTCCGGATAGTATCTATGCTATAGATCGTTTGAACAAAGAATATTTTGTTAAGGACCTGAGTTTCCTTGAAAAAGAATACAATATACCTTCTCGAAAATCAGGACCGTCCAACTTCAAAGTATTGCAGGAAGTAATTTTCGGCAACCCCATATTTTTTGATGGCTCACAACTAAAATCAACCATAAATACATCTTTTTATCAACTCGATAACGAAAATGATGATTTCAATAGCCAATATCTGGTCGATGGAATTTCCTTTTTTTTAACACAAATGAGTTTTCAGGAAAAACACAGCAGGCAAAACCTAAAAGCTACTTTTGAACGAACTACGGAAATGGAAGAATATCCGAATTTTTCGTATTTTCGTAACTTCATTTTATTCAGCGACAATATTGGAAATGTCTCTGTAGATGTCAAATTTTCAAAATTAGAAATAAACAGCCCTAAGACTATCCGGTTTGAAATCCCTTCCCACTATACAAAACTTGATTAAGTTTAGTTTTCTTTTTCTGTTTATCAGTTCAATGATAACTATTAGCACCTTAGCCCAAAACAGGAAATCTCTGGAAAACAAACGAAAAAGACTGCTTTCTGAAATCAGCACTACATCCAAACTACTCAGCCAAACAACCAATAACAAAGTTGCTACTCTTGACCGTTATGTGACTTTGCAACAGCAAATCCAAAAAAGAGAAGAATTAATTCTTACGCTACAGGAAGAGCTGGCATTTGCCATAGCCAATATCGACAGGACCAAAGAAGTCACAGAAGCCCTTGAAAATGACATCTCAAGATTACAAGATGAATACGCCTTAATGGTACGAAACGCTTATCGACAAAAGGTCAACCAAAGTGCCTTGTTGTTCCTTTTTTCTTCAGAAAGTTTTAACCAGGCTTTTAGGCGATGGCAATATTTGAAACAATACGATCAGTATCGGAAAAAGCAAGCTAAATTAATCATCGAAACCAACAACACACTCTCCAAAAAATTAGCACAGCTGGAAGAAAGAATTGCTGAAAAAGAACAATTAATCACAGATCAGGAAAACCAAACCAAGTTGCTGAACAATGAATTAGATGCAAAATTTAAAATGCTTAAAACCCTTCGGGCAGATGAGGCGAGATTACGAAAAGATCTGAAACAAAAAAGGATAGCCCACCAAAAACTCAATAATGCCATCGAAAAGGTGATCCAGCAAGAAGTGATGGCTAAGCGTAAAAAAGCCAGAACCGCTGAAGCACTCAAAAAAAAGCAAAATAAAAAACCTACAAAAACTCCGGAACTAAGTATCCTGACATCTGGTTTTTACAAAAACAAAGGCCGCCTTCCTTGGCCAGTAACCAATGGAATCGTGACCAGTTACTTTGGGAAACAACCACACCCTACTTTGCGTAAAATACAGATCACCAACAATGGAATAGATATCCGCACCGATAAAAATGCAAAAGTCAGGGCAGTTTTTGATGGGGTTGTTGTTGGAAAACAATTTATTCCAGGTTATGAGCATATGATCATCATCCAGCATGGAAGTTATTATACCGTATATTCAAATCTGAAAGAGGTTTATGTAAAAAAGAATGATAAAGTTAAAATTAAACAAACCATTGGCCGTTCCAGCGTCAAACAAAAAAGCGCTGTATCTGAGGTGCATTTTGAAGTGTGGCGGGACAAAGAACGTTTAAATCCGCTAAAATGGATCGCGAGAAGATGAAATAGAAAGGAAATAAGGAGGAAGGGGAAGAATGAATATGCGGATGCAACCTAAATAACGCATAACTTTTAACCACTAAAAAATCTAAACCACAATAAAAATACATGAGTGATTGGAACATAGGTGAAAAAGGGAAAAAAGGACTTAAAAAATCTACAGAACAGGCTGTACTCATCGGACTCGTTCACAAGTTTCAAACGGAAGAGCAGGTCAATGAATATCTTGATGAATTGGAATTTTTGGCTCATACAGCAGGGGCTGAAACTGCCAAGCGATTTACTCAAAAATTGCCGCATCCCGACAGACGAACTTTTGTTGGTTCTGGAAAACTGGAAGAAATCCGGGAATATATTGAAAAACATAAAGCCATCAACTTAGCAATTTTTGATGACGACCTTAGTGGAAAACAAGTGAATATTCTCGAAGAAATTTTGAAAGTCAAAATCATTGATCGAAGTAGTCTCATTTTGGATATATTTGCAAGCAGGGCGCAGACAGCACAGGCAAAGGCACAAGTTGAACTGGCTCAAATGCAATACCTTTTGCCCAGGTTGAGAGGACTGTGGACACACCTTGAAAGGCAGCGTGGTGGTATCGGGATGCGAGGACCTGGTGAAAAAGAAATCGAAACTGACCGACGTATCATACGGGACAAAATCAGTCTTTTAAAAAAGAAACTGGAAAAAATCGACCAGCAAAATCTTACACGACGTAAAAATCGTGAGCAAATGATACGAGTAGCATTGGTGGGATATACCAACGTCGGAAAGTCAACATTGATGAACCTTTTGAGCAAATCGGATGTCTTTGCAGAAAACAAGCTTTTTGCAACTTTAGACACTACCGTACGTAAAATTGTTTTTGGAGCGATGCCATTTCTGCTGTCTGATACTGTTGGATTTATTCGCAAGCTCCCGCACCATTTGGTGGAGAGTTTCAAATCAACGCTTGATGAAGTTCGGGAAAGTGATCTGTTGTTGCATGTCGTCGACATTGCCCATCCACAGTTTGAAGATCAGATCAAAACAGTAAATAAAACACTGGAAGAATTAGGTGTTTCCGAAAAAAAATGCTTGTTGATTTTTAATAAAATTGACTTGTATCGAAAACGATATTTTGACGATTATGTTGATAAAGCAACAAAAAAAGAAATTGAAAAAGAATTGCAGGAAAGGCTAAAAAACGAATTTGATCACGACAATGTCTTTATTTCTGCCCTTACCAAAGAAAATGTTGATATTTTAAGAGAAAAATTAACTACTTTGGTAAAAGATTTATACGAAATTCGTTATCCTTATCAAGTGAGATACTGGTGATAATTTTTGAAAATAAATCAATATAAAACCTATTTTAAAGTTAAGTAAATCAAAAACCGATACCCTGGTCCGCGAGAAAATGAACCCCATTCTGAACAAATACGCAAAACTACTCGTCAACTACTGTCTAGAAATCAAAGCAGACGATCGTCTTTATATTAAAACTACTACTCTCGCCGAACCACTCGTCAGAGAAGTTTATCGTGAAACGCTGAGGTCTGGAGGCAATACCATTGTAGATTTTGATTTTAGAGAAAAAGGAAACATCTTTTTCAATGAAGGAAATAGTGACCAACTACAGTTCGTGTCTCCAATGTATAAAATGGCGATGGAAGAGTTTGAAGCCTATCTCCACATCCGAGCGCCTTTTAATCTCTACGAAGACCAAAATATTGATCAGGAAAAGGTAAAAATCCATAAAAAAGTAACCGCTCCTATAAATCAAACTTATTTCAAAAGAACAGCAAATCGTGACCTGAAAAGAAATCTTTGTCAGTTTCCAACTATGGCAGCTGCCCAAAATGCAGGAATGAGCCTGGAGGATTACGAAAAATTTGTTTATGGAGCTTGCAATCTTTTTGACAATGATCCCGTACAGCGCTGGATAGACGTCCGGCATTCACAGCAACAAATTGTAGATTTACTCAATTCACGAGAGAAAATCAGGTACTACGGTGAAGGAATTGATATCAGTTTTGAAACCAAAGGCAGAACCTGGATCAATTCGGATGGTCAAACCAACATGCCTTCCGGAGAAGTTTATACCTCTCCAGTCGAAAATTCTGTAAACGGAGTCATAAATTTTTCATACCCTGCCGTTTATATGGGCCATGAAGTAGAAGATGTGACATTATGGGAGAAGAATGGTTATGTTGAAAAATGGGAAGCCAAACGCGAAAAGGATTTTCTCGATCATATTTTCAGTATTGACGGAACGCGAAGGTT
>JANQFJ010000020.1 GCA_028277915.1 Saprospiraceae bacterium | reverse complement strand
AGGCCTTTTTTTATCTAATCGTTTTCTTCGCCCTTTTTACCCCTTTTAAAACTCAATCTATAACCCTTCCCCAAAAGGCGACTGCAAAGGTAAAGGATTGAATTCTTTTAAACAAGGAATTCTTGTTTTTTGTGCAAAAAAATAAAGAAAATTGAAACATTTTTTGATCTAACCTAATCAGTGAAAGATTCCTATTGTAATGAATTGATTGTGAAATGCTTAAGTATTCAATGAAAATGTTATGGGAAATAAGTCTGCTTACAAGAAATATAGTGTGTAATAAATTTGAACAGAAGAGTGTTTCGAAAGGTAGCTTTTTTAAAATAGCAAGGATATAAAAATGCCCCAATTGAATTAACAATTGAGGCGTTTTTATTTAAACAATCAGATGATTGTTATTTTTTTCCACCTTGCAATGAATCCTGTAATTTTTTGAGTTTATCAAAGTCACCTTCAGCAGCCAATTTTGCTTGCTCAGGCCATGTAGTAGGATCATGCATTTTGTAACGACTTCCTGCAGCTTCGAGAATTTCACGAATTGCTTCAGGAGTTGCGTCAGAAACTTGTGCATAAGTTTTCAAACCACCATTATGAAGAATTTCTTCAATTTTTGGTCCGACACCTTCAATTACTTTCATATTGTCTGCTACTTCGTCACCTTTTGTTTCTGTCTTTTCAACTGATGCTTCTTCAACAGCAGGAGTTTCTTCTGCAACTGGAGTTTCCTCTGCTTTTTTAGCAGGCTTTTCTTCTTTTGCAGGTTTTGCTTCTGCTTTTTTCGGCTCTTCTTTTAGTTGCTGTTTCAACTGAGAGAATGCATCCATGTCGCCTAGTGTTGTTCTTTCAACCTTTGCCTGTTGGCTTCTAACAGCTTTTCGAGTTTCTTGTCGTTTGCTATCCTTCTCCTTTTTAACGGTCTCATCCGCTTCACGTCTAATATCTTCAAGGTAGCGCATGTGAGAAACAAGAATTCGCTTGTCGTCTCTATTGAATTCGATAACTTTTACAGTCATAGTTTCATCAACATTGGCGAGTTTGCCGTCTTCTTTCTTCATGTGTTTAATAGGAGCAAACGCTTCCAAACCATAAGGCAATTGAACAATCACACCACGATCATCTCGTCTGACTACAGTGGCTTCGTGATAAGAACCAACAGGGAAAACCTGTTCGAAGGTATCCCATGGATTTTCTTCAATTTGTTTGTGGCCTAAAGAAAGTTTTCTATTGTCTTTGTCAATTTCAAGTATAACTATGTCGATGTCATTTCCAACTTTGGTAAATTCAGATGGATGAGAAAACCGCTTAGTCCAGGATAGATCAGAAATATGAACCATTCCGCCTATACCTTCTTGCAATTCAACAAAAACACCATAAGGAGTTAGGTTTTTTACTTCTCCTGTATGACGGCTTTCTACTGGGAATTGCTTTTCAATCTCGCTCCAAGGATCCTGACTAAGTTGTTTGACACTAAGAGACATCTTGCGATCTTCTCTGTCGATAGTTACAACTTTTGCTTCGTATTCAGTACCTAGTTTGAAATATTCACGAGCATTGATTGGCTGATTGCTCCAAGTCACTTCAGAAACGTGGATCAATCCTTCAACACCTGGGTTGATTTCAAGGAATGCACCGTAGTCTTCGATATTTACAATCTTACCTTTTACAACAGTACCTTCTTTAACATTTTCATCCAAAACTTCCCACGGATGTGGCTGCAATTGTTTCAAGCCAAGAGAGATACGTTTTTTGTTTTCGTCAAAGTCGAGAACAACAACATTGATCTTTTGATTCAGGGAAAGTATTTCAGATGGATGATTGATTCGTCCCCATGAAATGTCAGTAATATATAATAGGCCATCTACGCCACCCAAATCGAGGAAAGCACCAAAGTCAGTAATATTTTTCACAAGACCTTCGAGTACTTGTCCTTTTTCAAGGCTTGCGATAATTGCTTCTCTTTGATCGGCAAGATCGCTTTCGATGAGGGCTTTATGAGAAACAACGGCGTTTTTGATTTGCTCGTTGATCTTAACCACTCTGAATTCCATCGTTTTACCAACATACGCATCATAATCAATGATCGGCTTGATGTCAATTTGAGATCCTGGAAGGAATGTTTCCAAACCAGAAGTGTCCACGATCAAACCACCTTTAGTTTTACTTACGACAGTACCTTTTATAATAGTGCCATTTTCAAATGAATCTACAATGCTTTCCCAGGCTCTAAGCAATTTGGCTTTGCGACGTGATAAAATCAATTGACCGCGTGCATCTTCTTGCTGCTCAACGTAAACATCCACTTTATCGCCAACTTTCAAATCCGGGAAATCACGGAATTCGGAAAGTGGCAACAATCCATCGGATTTGAAATTGATGTCTAAAACAACATCGCCATTATTGATGGCTGAAACTGTAGCGGCTATTATTTCGCCTTCTATGACAGCGGAAAGAGTGGCTTCGTATTGTTTTAAGTAATCCTCAATTTCGGATTCTGTATAAGGAAGATCATGATCTTTAGTCATTGTCCAATCAAAATCATCATGTGCGGATTTTAATTGTTCTTCTCTGTTATCTTCAACAAGTTCTTCAACAGCGATTGCTTTAATTGAAGTATCTTCTGTTGTTTGTTCAGCAGACTCAGGAGCTTCAACCTCTTGAGTTTGCTTTTCGTTTTCTAGATTTTTTTCGTCTAACATCTAAAAAATCGAGGGTTTTGTAGCCTGCTTCAATTATCGTAATTCCTTAAAAAATAAGAAGTTATGAAATAAAATCAACAGACGAGGTTAATAAATAAATTTTTAGCGGCACAAAGGTACATCTTTTTTATTGTAGAAAAAAGGAAAAACTGCTGAAAATCAATCAATTGATTTACTATGAAAATGTAAAAAGCATGATTAAATGGTTGAAGCAAGTAAATTTCCTTCTTTGCATCTTTTATGTTGTAGATAAGTATATGAAAAGAAGAAAAAATGATGCGTTGGTTCGTCGACAAAGAAAAATTTGTAAATTTAAGCACATTAAATAAATTTTGAATATAAGCCAATTGAAAGATGAATGAGCCCAGACCTTGGTTGAAAAACTATCCCAGTGGTATTCCTGCAAATATCAACCCCGAGGCATATTGCAGCCTTGTAGAACTATTTGAAGAAACTTTTGAAAAGTATCGGAAAAAATCTGCTTTTTCATGTATGGGAAAGGAGTTGACCTTTGACCAGCTGGATAAACAATCGAAACAATTTGGTGCGTACCTGCATTCTCGTGGATTAGTGCCTGGAGATAAAATTGCCTTGATGATGCCAAATTTGTTGCAATACCCTATTGCATTATTTGGTGCTTTAAGGGCAGGTTTGGTGGTTGTTAATACAAATCCATTGTACACTCCGCGGGAAATGAGACATCAATTTACTGATTCGGGAGTCAAGGCCATTGTCATAGCCGAGAATTTTGCTGCAAATCTTGAGCAAATTATTAGCGACACTGAAATTAAAACAGTGATTGTGACGAGCATTGGCGAATTACTTGGGTTTTTCAAAAGGATCATCGTCAATTTTGTGGTACGCTATATTAAAAGAATGGTACCTCGTTATAATATCCCGAATACGGTCAGTTTTAGGGAAGCTTTGAGACAAGGAAAAAAGTTCACTTTGGAACCGCATAACGGTAACCCTGATGATGTAATTTTATTGCAATATACAGGTGGAACGACCGGCATAGCAAAAGGAGCTATGCTGACTAACCGCAATTTAGTAGCAAATATGGAACAGGTTCGCGCTATGGTGATGCCGTTTTTAAAAGAAGGAAAGGAGACGGCCCTTTCTCCCTTGCCGATGTACCATATTTTTGCATTTACAGTAAATTGCCTGGCGTTGATTAGCATAGGTACAAAAAATGTATTGGTCGTCAATGCACGAGACCTGGGGTCTATCATCAAAGAATTTAAAAGATATCCGATTAGTTTAATGACCGGGGTGAATACTCTTTTTAATGCCCTGGCCAACAATAAGAAATTTCAAAAACTTAATTTTAGCAATCTTAAAATTACTGTTGGTGGAGGTATGGCAGTTCAGCGTCCTGTTGCGGAACAATGGCAGAAAATTACAGGCTGTGTGCTTTCCGAAGGGTATGGGATGACGGAGTCTTCTCCGGTAGCTTCCATAAACCCTTTTGATGAAACGGGAAGAATCGGAACGATTGGAATTCCGGTGCCTTCAACAGATTTGCGAATCGTTGATGATAACGGAAATCCATTGCCACCTGGAGAAATTGGAGAAATTCAAATAAAAGGTCCGCAAGTTATGAAAGGGTATTATAATCGCCCGGATGAAACAGCTAAAGCAGTTACGTCAGATGAATGGTTGAACACAGGTGACATTGGTAAAATGTCAGAAGACGGATTTTTTGAAATTGTCGATCGCAAAAAGGATATGATTTTGGTTTCCGGTTTTAATGTATTTCCAAATGAAATAGAAGATGTTGTGGCTACTCATGACAAAGTATTGGAAGTTGCGGCAATAGGAGTTCCAGATGAAAAGTCAGGGGAAGTGGTGAAAGTTTACGTGGTAAAAAAAGACAGCTCACTTTCAAAGGACGATTTAATACAGCATTGTCGTGAAAACCTAACAGGGTATAAGGTTCCAAAGCAGGTTGAATTTCGTGATGAATTGCCAAAAACAAACGTCGGAAAAATTTTGCGACGAGCTTTGAAGGAAGAATTGGTTAAAGAATGAAGTTATTTAAACTTTTTGGATTTTATTAATCCATTGAATGATGCAAAAGATGTAATGCCAAGCGAACCAACTTGCGATTGATCTATCGAATCTTA
>JANQFJ010000299.1 GCA_028277915.1 Saprospiraceae bacterium | reverse complement strand
GCTTTTCCAATGGGATCAATGACCGGCGCGCCGAAAGTGATGAGCATGGAACTGATCGAGCAGTATGAACAAACGCGCAGAGGGTTGTATTCTGGGACGGTAGGCTATATTACACCATCGGGAGATTTTGATTTTAATGTAGTGATCAGGAGTATTTTGTACAGTGCTGCCAAAGAATATCTGTCCTTGCAAGTGGGTGGTGCTATCGTATTTGATTCTGTCCCGGAAGACGAGTACGAAGAATGCCTTTTAAAAGCCAGAGCGATGATCGAAGTGATTGAAAATGAGCCTTCAGAAGTGGTGATACCTTATTGATTTTTTTCTTTGATCAGAAATCCCAGTTTTTTGAGATCATTCCAAAACCCAGGATAAGACTTTTCAACGACGAGAGAATCTTCCAGTAGTATTTTATCAAACATTGCCAGTGGAGTGAAGGCCATCGCCATGCGATGATCGTTGTAGGTTTTAAAAATTAGTCGATCAATTTGTGTCTTTCCTTCGATTAAAAAGCATTCCTGATCGTCATTTTCAGTCAAAGGAGGTTGGACTTTTGAAAAGGAAACTCCAATTTTTTTTAATTCATTTTGAAGGGCTGAAATGCGATCAGTTTCTTTGATCCGAAGGGTTTCAAGTCCGGAGAAAATGCTTTTGACTCCTAGTCCTGCACAGATGACCGCCAAAGATTGTGCAATGTCGGGGCAGTTTAAAAAATTCCACTCAAAAGTCAAAGGAGGTGGTTTTCGGGATTTTTTAAGAAGAATCCCCTTTCTATTGAATGTTGTCAAAACGCCAAATTGTTTCATCATTTCAGCGATCACCGCATCTCCTTGCACACTGGTTTTCCACAAACCATTGAGCTGCAGGTCAGTGTATTCCGAAAATGCAGCGATAGAATAATAGTAAGAAGCTGCTGACCAATCTGCTTCCACTTTGAAGTTTTTTGCAATATATTTTTGTGGTGAAATTTTTATTAAATCATCCTGCCATTCGTACTCAATTCCAAAAAATGCCATCAGTTTTAAAGTCATTTCAATATACGGACGGGAGACTATTTTACCAGAAAGCTGTAAAATCAATCCACGTGGCAAAGACGGAGCGATCATCAGCAAAGCGGAGATAAACTGGCTGCTGACATTAGCTGGAATCATTATTTGGTTGGTTTTGCCGATCTGAAGTTCACCAATTTTTAAGGGAGGAAAACCCTCTTTTTCAAGATATTCAATCGAGGCACCCAATTGTCGCAAAGCATTTACCAACACGCCGATCGGACGCATTTTCATCCGTTGCGAACCGGTGAGCACCTGTGTTCCTTCTTTCAATGACAAATAAGCGGTCATGAAGCGGAACGTAGTTCCGGCAGCTCCAGCATATAAAAATTTGTCTTCAGAGGTGATTAATTTTTGTAAAGTTTGTGTATCGCGAGAGGTTGAAAGATGCTCAATCTCAAAATCATCATCGCACAGAGCACGGATGATCAAAACCCTGTTGCTGATGCTTTTTGAGCCGTCGAGGGTGATCTCACCATTAATTTGCCGATCTTTTTTGGAAACTTGGTAAATCATACGGTGAGCAATAAATTTCAAAGCATTTTACCAAACGATCTGAATGTCCTGTATCATATCAGGGTGAAGGCTTCTGCAAACTGGACAATTGTTTAGGGCTTGTTCGATTAATTGTTTTTCCTCGTCGGAGTAATTTTTTTGAGGCATTTTTATAATGGCTTCGATTTTTGCAATCCTTCGGGGATCAGAAGCCATGGTTTTAGTCACCTCAGCTTTGGCGCCTTCAATATTAATTTTATTCTTTTGGGCGGAAATGCCCATGATCGTTAAAATGCACGTACCAAGAGCGGTCGCCACCATGTCAGTTGGTGAAAAAGCTTCTCCTTTTCCATGATTGTCAACCGGAGCATCGTTGATGATAGTGTTGCCGGAACGCAAGTGTTTCGCACTCGTTCTTAACTGGCCATTGTAAATGATTTCAGTGGTCATATGTCTTTGGAGGATTCACCTCCGTTAGGTTTTTCTTTTTCTTTTTTATCAGCTTCTCGCTTTTCTTTCGCTTCCTGAGAAGATTTATCGTAGGCCTTAATGATTTGCTTAACGAGTCGATGTCGGACAACGTCTTCTGCTGTGAGTTTTATAATATCGATTCCTTCAACACCACTCAAAATATCCATAGATTTTCTCAATCCCGACTTTTGATTGAAAGGCAAATCAATTTGTGATAAATCACCTGTGATAATACATTTGGCAGATGGCCCCAACCGGGTTAAAAACATTTTCAACTGGAGTGAAGAAGCATTTTGTGCTTCATCCAGAATAATAAAAGCATGATCGAGTGTGCGGCCACGCATGAAGGCTAGTGGAGCTACTTCAATGACTCGATTGGTCATGAAATAATTGAGCTTATCAATCGGAAACATATCATCGAGCGCATCATAAAGCGGTCTTAGATACGGATCAACTTTATCTTTCAAATCACCTGGGAGGAATCCAAGGTTTTCGCCGGCTTCAACAGCAGGACGTGTCAAAATAATCTTTTTAACCAAACGATTTTTCAAAGCTTTTACTGCCAGCGCTACGGCTACGTACGTCTTGCCGGTTCCTGCAGGACCTACTGCAAACACAATATCATTTTGATCAGAAGATTCGATAAGCTTTTTCTGATTGTGAGTCTTGGCTTTGATGGGTTTTCCATTACGGCCGTGGACGAGCGTTGAATTGGAATTGCCATTGCTCAAACGGGTTTCATATGGATTGCCTCCATTGAGCATGTCTTTGACAGTTTCGGTAGTAAGATCCTGGTGCTCTTTGAGCATACGCACCATCATTTCAAATTTATCTTTGACGCGTTGTGCATTTTTCTTTTCACCTGAAATTTTGATATTGTTGCCTCTGGAAGTTATCGTAACATCTGGAAAAGCCTGGCGGATCAAATTTAATTTTACGTTTTTTTCACCGTAAAGTTCTACGGGATCAACGCCATCTATGGTAAGGATTATTTCGCTCAATATTTTGACGATTTATTTGTTGTTAAAAGTGCTGTTTTTTTCAATCAAAACAAAGTACAAGGCATAAAATTATAAACCTTTTAATAACTGTAAAAATTATCAGATTCTTTTGAATCCTGTTTTTTTAGGGTAAATTTAACGCTTTAAAATAATTGTGAATACCTAAACAAAAACAATTATAAAAACCGCAATATTTATGCCCATCGTTACCCTCACTTCTGATTTTGGAACTACTGATTATTATGTTGCTGCCATCAAAGGAGCCCTGCTCAGACAGAATCAAAAACTGAATATCGTGGATATAACTCATAACGTGAAAAGTTATGACATAGTTCAAGGAGCTTTTGTGCTGAAAAATGCTTATTCAAGTTTCCCGGAAGATACGATTCATGTCCTCAGCATAAACAATTTTTATAGCGAAAAGTACTGTTTTCTATCGGTTCGGTACGATGGTCATTATTTTATAGGTCCTGACAATGGCATTTTTTCGTTGCTTTTTGAGGAAAAACCTGAAGATGTTTACGAATTGGAGTTTGATAGAAAAAGCGAATTTCCATTACAGGCTATTTTTTCAAAAGCCGTTGGACATATCACCAGTGGTTTGCCGTTCAATGAAATCGGAATTAAGGTGGATGAAATTGAAGAACGCATTACCTTCCAACCAGTCATTAATGAATCTCAAATCAAAGGCAAGGTCATTCATGTTGATCATTACGAAAATGTGATTGTGAATATCACCAAAAACTTATTTGAAAAAGTGCGCAATAATCGAAAATTTTTAATTTATTTTAAACGTTTTGATCCCATTCAAAAAATTAGCAAAAATTATTCTGAGGTCGCTGTAGGAGAGCAGCTTTGTTTTTTCAATTCGGCTGGCCATCTCGAAATAGCTATCAATATGGGCAAAGCAAGCAGTATGCTGGGTTTGAATATAGATGATGGTGTTCAAATAGATTTTAAAAAATAGTGGCTTGATGATAAAGAGAATTGTAAAACTCACTTTTCAAGAGGACAAGATCGGCGATTTTTTGGCAATTTTTGAAAAAAGTAAGTCCGAAATCAGGCGTTTTGACGGATGCCAGCACGTTGAATTGCTAAGAGCCCATTCTCCTGGAAATGTATTTTTTACGTTCAGTATCTGGGAAAACGAAGAAACCCTTGAAACCTATCGGCAGTCCGAACTATTTCGTTCCACATGGAGCCAGACAAAAATCTTGTTTTCTGAAAAACCGGTTGCCTGGTCTGTCGATTTGGTAAGTGTCGGTTGAGCATTTAATTTTTAAAAACCATCAAATATTAGATTGATCTGAACGTATGCTCAATCCTAAGGTTTCAATTGAAAAATGCATAGATATTTGATCAGGAACACTTGACGGAATGATGAAAATAAACACCTCTCCAAAATTAATTGACCTTAGCCACGAGATCGAAGATGGGATGATTACTTACAAAGGCTTGCCTGCCCCGGTTATTTGCGACTACTGGAGCCACGAGGAATCGAGACAATTTTATGAAGAAGGGACAGAATTTCAAATTGGTAAGATCGAAATGGTTTCAAATACGGGGACTTATCTGGATTCGCCCTTTCATCGTTTTCGCGATGGAAAAGACCTATCTGAACTTGGGTTGGAACATTTGGCATCTTTAGATGGTGTTTTGATCGATGCCACACAGGCTCAAGGTCTGGCCATTGATCAATCTTTCTTTTTTGATGTGGATTTAAAAGGAAAGGCAGTTTTGGTTTTTACCAATTGGTCACAGTATTGGAGAACGGAGCAGTATTTTGAAAATCATCCTTTTTTGACAAAAGATGCAGCTGAATATCTTTTAAAGCAAGAAGTGGCTTTGGTTGGAATTGATGCTTACAATATTGACAATATGAAAGGAAAGAGCAGGCCTGTGCATACCATCTTATTGGGCGCTGAAATTCCAATTGTAGAACATCTTTGTAATCTGCATAGGTTAAAAGAAAAATCGTTTAAGTTCACGGCTACGCCTCCAAAGTTGAAAGGAATCGGAGCTTTTCCCGTAAGGGCATTTGCAGAAATCGTAGATCAATCATGAAAATAATCAGAACCAGGGATTACAAAATTTTTGTAGGAGATTTTTGGGAAGCACTTGATGAATTTCTCAAAGTGGCAAAGTATTCCAAAATCATAATCCTGATCGATGAAAATACCCGTCGGCAGTGCCTTCCGATATTTTTATCAAAAATAAAAATGGAAAATGCAGTATTGATCGAAATCCCGTCTGGTGAAATGCACAAAAATATCGAAACATGCCAAACGATCTGGCGGCAGATGATTGAAAATCAAATTGGCAGAAATGCCTTGATGATTAATCTTGGAGGAGGGGTTATTGGAGATATGGGAGGTTTTTGTGCCAGTACCTTCAAAAGAGGGATCAATTTTATCCAGATTCCTACGACTTTACTTTCTCAGGTAGATGCTTCGATCGGCGGAAAACTGGGAATTGACTTTGGAAGAGTGAAAAATAGTGTCGGGTTGTTTAAAAACCCCAAAGCAGTTTTCATAAATTCCGATTTTTTGAATACTCTGCCAAAACGCGAAATACGCAGCGGTTTTGCTGAAATGATCAAACATGCGCTTATCGCAGATGTTGCAGTTTGGGAGGAATTAAAAAAGATTGAAGAATTGGGGAAAATTAATTGGCTACAGCACATTATTTTCTGCTTAAAAAGCAAAAAACAAATCGTCGAAGCTGATCCATTTGAAAAAAATGACCGCAAAAAACTCAATTTTGGACATACAATCGGCCATGCAATCGAAAGTTTAGCGCTTGAAATTAAGCATACTTTGCTACATGGCGAAGCAATCGCAGCAGGTGTGGTATGTGAATCTTGGCTTTCTATGAAAAAAGCAGATCTTTCAAAAGCTTCATTAATTGAGATTTCAGACTGTATTTTAAAAATATACGGCAAAGTAGAGATTGAAGAAAGCTCATTCTCAAACTTGTTGACCTTGATGAAAAATGATAAAAAAAATGAAGGAACGGGCATCAATTTTACTTTGCTTTCAAAACCCGGAGAATCCTTGGTCAATAATATTTGTAGTGAAGATTTGGTTATTGAAAGCCTAAGATATTACATGAATTTGTAATTTTTAACAACTGATATAGGCAATTTTTTGGTATATATTCGTTAAGATCAATATTCTAAAGTATTACTATATTTGTATGCTTTTTCTTCAGGCCATTTAAGGTTCAGAAAAATTAAACATACTATATAGCTAAACCGTAGAAGTTTTTATGGATGACTTTTCAATGAACACTGAACAAAATCCTGTCCCAATCCGTGAGCAGCGCTTGCCCACATACAAAAAGATTGTAAAATGGATGTGGCGATTGACCTTTTTGGGCATCGTGGGAGTGGTTGTTTTGTTTGTTTATTTGGCCAACCAGGACTTACCCACTTTTGAAGAGTTAGAAAATCCCAAAAGCAATCTGGCTTCGGAGGTTTATGCCTCCAATGGAGAGGTGCTGGGGCGGTATTATTATGAAAACAGGGTTCCGGTCACTTTTGAAGAATTGTCCCCATACATTGAACAAGCGTTAATTTCAACTGAAGACGAGCGATACTTCAGGCACTCGGGGATTGATTTTGAAGGACTTGTGCGAGTTGCTTTTAAAACTGGTCTGATGAGGCAAAAGAGTGCTGGAGGAGCTAGTACCATTACACAGCAATTAGCAAAAATGCTATTTACAAAAAAACCAGGTTCAGGTTTTGAAAGGGTCGTTCAAAAACTGAAAGAATGGATTATTGCTATAAAACTGGAAAGAAGTTATACCAAACAGGAGATTGTCGCCATGTATCTCAACAAATTTAACTTCATCAACGGAGCCTTTGGCATCAAAGCAGCAGCTGAAATTTATTTCAATAAGTCACAGGATTCCCTTTCTCTCGAAGAGTCAGCTACGTTGGTAGGCATGCTGAAAAATCCGGCTTTGTTCAATCCTATCAGACGTCCTGATACGGTCCGACATCGCAGAATGGTAGTTTTAAAACAAATGCAAAAAAATGATTTTATCGATCAGCAGGAGTACGATTCGCTGAAAACGTTGCCACTCGATATGTCCCGCTTCAACAGAAAAACACATGCTGACGGGCTAGCACCTTACTTTCGAATGGAATTGCGCAAGGAGTTGATCAAAATTCTTGCAAAAGATGAACATCGAAAAACCGATGGGTCTAAATATGACATTTATAAAGATGGATTAAAAATATATACTACGTTGGACCCGGTTATTCAGGAGCATGCTGAAAAGGCGATGATCGAGCACATGTCTCAGCAACAAAAAACATTTAACAAACACTGGAAGGGGAAAGATACTTGGAAATGGCGTGATCCCACGAAAGAGCCGGAAGAATTGCAATCTATTGATCGGGCAAGGAAGAGAGTGTTTAAAAATGCGATCCGACAAACGGAAAGATATTTGTCTATGCGCCACAAATATTTGGATGAGATTCTTACCAAAATTGCTGACGAATTTGAAGGGTTTTGGTTGAAAGATCACGAAATTGAAAGAATCATTGAGGAAGATAAGAAAAAAGGTCTGATCGCTCGTTTGGTTTCCACGAAAATGATCAGTTCTGAACGGGCTGTAAAATACAGAGGAATTCATAAAAGCCCCAACTTTCCGGCTTTGAAAGAAAACTGGGAAACGCTCCAGAAAAAGGTGAACGAGGTGTTTAATAAAGAGACGGAAATGAATGTTTTTGCCTACAATGACAAAATGGAAAAAGATACCGTCATGACTCCATCTGATTCCATAAAATATCATCACAATTTTCTCCAATTTGGTTCATTGGCAATTGATCCGATTACTGGTCATGTGAAGGCCTGGGTAGGAGGTATCAACCACAAATATTTTCAGTATGATCACGTGACTTCTGAACGGCAAGTAGGCTCTACGTTTAAGCCATTTATTTATGCTACAGCCATTGCTCAACAAGGCATATCTCCATGCCAAACCGTTTTCGATCTTCCATACACAATACATCAGGGAGAAGGAAATTTTGGACTTCTTGAAGACTGGACTCCCAATAATGCGGATGGTACTTATACAGGAAATCCATATACACTTTTTAAAGCTTTGCAGTGGTCAAAAAATACAGTCTCAGTCTTTCTGATGAAACAACTGGGAGATACAAAAGAGGTCCGCTCTTTGGCAAAAGGGATGGGTATTAATGTGGATTATCGTCGTGCCAATGGCACTTGGAAAGTACCCAAACAACCATCTATTTGTTTGGGCTCAAGTGATTTGACGGTAATGGAAATGACTGGAGCTTATACCACTTTTGCGAACAATGGTATTTATAATAAGCCCATTTTCATCACCAGGATTGAAGATAAAAATGGTAATAAAATTTATGAAGCAATTGTCGAAGAAAATAGAGCATTGAATCCTAATGCAAATTTTGTAATGTTGGAAATGCTTCGAAAAGTATTGCACCAAGGCACTCCGGGATATAGTGGCGTGAAAAGTCATTTGGCCGGGAAAACCGGGACGACCAATGATTATGTTGATGGGTGGTTTATGGGTTTGACTCCAAACCTGGTAGTGGGCACCTGGGTGGGAGGTGATGACAGATGGGTGCGTTTTCGAACGCTTCAATACGGGATCGGAGGCAAGATGGCAAGACCCTATTTTGGAAAATTATTGAAAAGAATTGAGAATGATCCAGACGCCGATTATGATTCGTCGCTAACTTTTTTTAGACCTAAAGGAGATATTGGAATTGAAATCGATTGTACAGTTTACAGCAAAGATCAACGATTTCCGGTTGGTGAAGATGGAGAATACGAAGAAAATGAAGACTTTGGAGGAGATCGGTGGGGAGATGAAAAAGATATGATCAAACAGGATTCACTTAGCGAGGATGAAGATTTTTGAGCAGTATTTCAGTTAAAAAGCTTCAAATAAATAAAGATGTCATTTTATAAAAAGGTGACGTCTTTTTTGTTTAGGTCGTAAGCTGTAAACATCACAGATTGTTTCGAAAATTTAAATAAATCTCTTTTCTTTCAAAAAAATAAACAAAGCGACTATTTTTGCAATCAAACCTGAGCTTGATTTTATATCAAAACTATGATTAAAAAGACTTGTTTTTATCTTTTATTATTGTTGCTCTTTTCCCAGTGTATTCCGGTTCAGGAAGAAATAATTACTGAAGTCACAATTGATCTTAAAGATCCTGTGTTGCGGCAAATATTTGATTTTCAGGATCAGCGAAACACAGATAGTTTGTACAACTGGATACGGCATAAAAACCCGGCCTATCGCTATGCCACGGCTATGGCTTTTGCTTCAGTACAGGACAACAAAGCACTGGATAGCCTTGCAGTTTTATTAAAAGATGATGTTGAAAAAGTGAGAATTACAGCAGCTTATGCCATTGGTCAGTTGAGAGATGAAATAGCAGAGCCAGTCTTGGTAAATGCTTTCCAGAAACATGACTCTTTAGCAGCTTCAGATCAATATAACAGAGCAATTCTGGAAGGCGTTGGAAAATGCGCTTCGCCAAATTTTCTAAAATCATTAGCTACAATAAGTACTTATACAAAAACGGATACCGCACTTTTAGAAGGACAAGCCTTAGGAATATACAGGTATGCATTGCGCAATTTTACCATACCAGAAGGAACTCAAAAAATGGTCGATTTTTTAGAGGATTCAGATTACCCTGAAAGTGTAAAAATAATTGCAGCAAACTACCTGGCTCGTGGTCAAAATTTACAGTTGGATAGTAGCATCGCTGCACCACTGATTATTGCTTATAACCAAAACAGTAATCCAAATATACAAATGGCATTAGCTATTGCACTTGGGAAAACTAAAGATCAGGATGCACGCGCAATCCTTGCCAGAGAAATCAGAGAAAATACGGATTATCGAGTAAAATGTAATGTTATTAGAGCGTTTGGCAATTTTGAATACAATGAGATACAGGAATATGTTTTAGAATCTTTAAGCGATAAGAATATTCATGTTGCCAGCTCAGCTGCACAGTTTTTAGTCAATCACGGAATTAGTTCATCTGCTCGAAGCTATAGAACAATTGCAAAGGACACCACACTAAATTGGCAGGTGCGAACAGCGTTGTATCGTGCTGCCAACAAGCATCTGCCTTACTACGAGGAAGCCACTAAGGGACGAATCAATCAAGAGTTACGAAACCGTTTCCAAAGCGCTGTCAACCCTTATGAAAAAGCTGCAATCTTGGTGGCATTGAGTGAATCAAGTTGGAATTATCGTTTTATAAACGAACAGCGATTGTTAGCGACAAACCCGATTGAAAGAACTGCCACAATGGAAGCCTTGGCTTATATTGCTAATAAACCTGACTTTGACAGGTTTTTTGGCATTGGCAAAAGGAGTGTGAAACGAGACCTCGGAGGATATTTTGTCGATGCCATAAATAGCGGTGACCCGGCTCTGGTAGCTATAGCTGCGGGTGTGATCAGTAAGCCTGAATTAGATTTTAAGGCAATTATTGATAGCACAGCGTTTTTGGATCAGGCTTTAGCAAAACTCAGTCTACCAAAAGAATTTGAAACTTACAATGCATTGCAAAAGGCAATTGATTATTTTAAAGGAAGTGCTTCTGTTAAAAAAGAGATTCCTGATTTCAACCATCCTATTGATTGGTTGGTTATTGAATCGCTCGAAGAAGGAGCAAAGGTAATCGTGCAGACCCAAAAAGGAAATATAGTATTGGAAATGCTGACAGAACTGGCACCAGGCTCTGTTAGCAATTTTATTCAGTTGGCAAAAAATGGTTTTTTTGATGGAAAAAGCATTCATCGGGTAGTTCCAAACTTTGTCGTGCAAACCGGATGTACCAGGGGAGATGGATGGGGTTTGCTTGATTATTCAATACGAACAGAGGTGCCAATGGTTTATTACGATCAGGAAGGATATGTCGGAATGGCATCGATTGGAAAGGATACAGAGTGTACACAATGGTTTATTACGCATTCTCCTACACCGCACCTTGATGGAAAATATACCATTTTTGCAAAAGTAGTGGATGGTATGGATGCCGTTCATAAAATTACTATCGGAGATAAAATTGAAAAAGTAACTATTACCAAATAACACGTTTTAACAAACAGACAATGAAAAACACACCTTTAACAAAAAAACACATCGCACTGGGAGCCAAAATGGCTGAGTTTGCAGGATATAATATGCCAATTTCCTATGCTGGGATAAAAGATGAACATCAGGCGGTTCGCACAAATGTTGGCGTTTTTGATGTTTCTCACATGGGCGAATTTATCGTAAAAGGAAAAGAAGCATTTGATTTGATCCAACTGGTCACTTCAAACAATGTCGCCAATCTTGAGATTGGGGAAGCGCAATATTCCTGTCTGCCGAACCACAATGGCGGAATCGTTGATGACTTGCTGGTTTATCGTTTAGACGAAGATCAGTGTGCTGAAGGTGAGCAGGCCTATATGTTGGTGGTGAATGCTTCAAATATTGAAAAAGACTGGAATTGGATCAATGAGCACAATACTTTCGAAGCTAAAATGTCCAATATTTCAAACACATGTGGCCTTTTGGCAGTACAAGGACCAAATGCTGCGAAAGCGCTGCAACCGCTGACAGATGAAGATCTTGAAAGCGTGAAATATTATACTTTTAAAAAAGGAACATTTGCCGGAATTGATAACGTGTTGATCTCAGCGACAGGATATACGGGATCGGGAGGCTTTGAGTTGTATGTCGAAAACAAGGACCTTGCTGATTTGTGGGATGCAATTTTTGAAGCAGGAGCTGACTTAAATATAATGCCTATAGGTTTGGGAGCCAGGGATACTTTGAGATTGGAAATGGGATTTTGCCTGTACGGAAACGATATCAATGATACCACCTCTCCAATTGAAGCAGGCCTTGGCTGGATAACAAAAACTAAAAAAGGTAATTTCAATTCAGTAGACATTTTTCAGAAACAAAGAGCCGAAGGAATTAGCCGAAAACTGGTTGGTTTTACCATGAGTGACCGTAGAGTACCCAGGCATGGGTATATGATCGAAGATTTGGAAGGAAATGTGATTGGAGAAGTAACTTCAGGTACTCAATCCCCTTCACTCGGAATCCCAATTGGAATGGGATACGTAAAGAAAGAATTTTCCAGTCCCGACACTGAGCTGGCAATAGCAATAGGAAAGAAAAAACTCCCGGCCAAAGTCGTCAAATTCCCATTTTATAAAGGTTAAATGTAAAAAAAGAGAAAATTTTCCGAACAAAAAGGCTTGAATTTTGATTTCTTTTTTAGAAATCGTAACTTTCAATATGTTTTGAAAGTTTAGAACTTATCGTCTGTTTACTAAAATGATAGCTTAAAATGGAACTTCAGCAAGGAAAAGAAAAATTCATCCAATCCTGGGGAACTCTCGGATCAAACTGGGGGATCAACCGGACAATGGCCCAGGTGCATGCCCTCCTACTCATTTCTCCCAAAGCACTCACTGCTGAAGAGATTATGGAACAACTTAAAATCAGCCGTGGCAATGCCAATATGAATATCAGGGCATTGATCGATTGGGGATTGGTACACAAAGAGCTAAAGCCAGGAGAGCGTAAAGAATATTTCATGGCTGAAAAAGATATGTGGGAAGTCGTTCGCCAAATTATCATCCATCGTAAGAAAAAGGAACTGGAACCCATGCTCAAAGTCTTGGACGACATTGTGAGTGTCGAAAATGAATGCCCCGAATCCGAAGAGTTTTGTAAAGTGATCCGGGATATCAAATTATTTTCAAACAAAGCGGATTCTACTCTTGACAAACTCGCCCATGCCGACTCCAATTGGTTCATCGGCACCTTTATGAAAATGGTTAAATAAATTGTTGTTGGAATCCAAATTCTAAATCTACGCTATCCTAGTTTCAACCATCATTTTTATTATCTTTCAACCCGAAAGAAAAATTCAGTCTTTATTCAATCCGATTAATGAGAATCAAACCATTTAAGGCCGTTTACCCAAATTTGGAGATCATTGCTTCAGTTGATGCCTTCTTTGGTAGGGTCAAGTATGAATACCCAGATTACAAAAAAGAAGGTTTTTTTAACAAGATCGAAGAAGAAGCCTTTTACATCTATCGAATTTCAAGACCCGGTAGAAATCATACAGGATTGATAGCCTGTTGTGATATTTTTGATTATTTGGAAGGAAAGATTAAAAAACACGAAAATACTCTCCGAACAAGAGAACGTCAGCAAATGCAACTGATGGTACGTCGAAATGCTATCGTGAAGCCCGTCTTGCTGACTTATCCGAAAATAGCAGAAATTACAGAACTGTTTGATGAAATTATTGAAAACAATGAAAGCGTTTTTGAAGCTGAATTCGAACAGGAAAACCAAAAGCACACCTTTTGGAAAGTTGAAGAAAAAGATTTGATCCAGCAAATTCAAAAAATTTTTCTGGAAAAAATCCCAATCACCTACATCGCTGATGGTCACCACCGCTGTTCTTCAACTGCTTTGATGTATAAGGTGATGGAGGACAATAAAAATCGAGAATCGTTCCATTACATGTTGAGTGTTTTTTTTCCGGCGGATGAATTGGAAATTTACGATTTCTATAGAATTGTAGAAAGACAATGTTCTTTGACGACTCTCATGGCAAGACTGTCCCAGGTTTTTGAAATAGAAATTTTGGATGAACCAGAAAAACCTTCAAAAAAGTATGAAATTGTCATGTTTATAAATCACGAATGGTTCAAATTGATTTGGAAAGAAACAGCATTAAAAAAATACGAAAATGAAAAAGTAGTTCTGGATGCCAGCCTTTTGGACGAATTAGTGCTACAGAATATTATGGGCATTGAGGATATCAGGTCAAGTACCCGGATAAGATACCTGGAAGGACCCAAAGGCCTTGAAGTTTTGAGAAGTCGTGTAATAAAAAACGATAATAATGTCGGGTTTTGCCTATACCCTATTGAGTTGGACGATATTTTAACAGTCGCAGACATGGAAAAAACAATGCCTCCGAAATCTACTTTTTTTGAACCACGAATGAAAAATGGGTTGATCGTCCAAGAATTTTAAAAAATAAAAATCAAGCATGCGAAAAATTGCAGCTGACCATATTTTCCCTGTAAGTTCGGAACCGATTGAAAAAGCAGTGATTATAACTGATGAAAAAGGGCAGATTCTTTCAATTGACCAATACGCAGATCATGATCCTGCGAGCCTGGAAAAACACAAAGGTATTATTGTTCCGGGTTTTGTGAACACTCATTGTCATCTGGAATTGTCACATATGAAAGGATTGGTAGATACGGGAACTTCTTTACTACCGTTTATTACGAGTGTGGTCAAATTTAGGGACTTTCCGCAAGAAGAGATTTTTGATGCAATTGAAAAAGCAGACCAGGAGATGTACGAAAACGGTATCGTTGCGGTTGGTGATATTTCAAACAAGGCAGATACCTTTCATCGTAAAAAGGAAAGTCCAATTCATTATTACACCTTTGTTGAAATGTTTGATTTTTTGCAGGACGACGGAGCTCAAAAGACTTTTGACCAGTACAAAGAGGTTTTTGATAAACGAGAAGAAAATTCATTGAAGAACCGTTTCAGTAGCGTTCCGCATGCTCCTTACACGGTTTCCAAAAAGCTTTTTAAATTGATCAATGAACTCAATCCTGACGATTGCACAGTAAGCATTCACAACCAGGAAACGCCGCCGGAAAATGAACTATTTTTTACGAAAACCGGAGGTTTTGTTGATTTTTACAAAGGTTTTGGTTTTTCTTTGGATCATTTTGAAGCTAACGGTAAAGGTTCAATTTATTACGCTTTAGAGCATATGAATCCAAACTCCAGGACACTCTTTGTCCATAATACTTTGACGACAATTGAAGATATCAAAGCGGCACAAGCCTGGAGCAAAAATGTTTTTTGGGCTACCTGTCCCAATGCCAATTTGTATATTGAAAACCGCTTGCCCAATTACCAAAACTTCATCGACACCAACGCGAAAATGACCATTGGCACGGATAGTTTGACCTCCAACTGGCAGTTGTCAATCCTTGAAGAAATGAAAACCATTGCAAAGTTTCAGTCTTATGTTCCATTCGAAACCATGCTCCGATGGGCCACACTAAATGGTGCCGAAGCACTGGGTTTTGAAGATGAGTTTGGGAGTATTGAAATAGGGAAAACGCCAGGATTGAATTTGTTGCAATTATCTGAGGATTTGAAAATCGATGATCAATCTTCGGTAAGAAGAATTTTGTAAATTCAATTTATGAAAGCTGATTATTAAAAACATCCACTTCTTTTTGAAAATCCAAAAACGCATATTTTTTTTTCAGTGTTTTAATCTTTTCAAGCTGTTGCTTCAAAAATGACTGATGTTGCTCAGTTTCCGGATTAAAAGATCGATGCTCGCTCGCAACGATGACCTTTTCGATTTCGGCGATCAAATCTTTAGTTTCTTTTTGGAAAAATGATTGCTGAAAAATGTTCCAGATATAGTCAATGGCAATTGCACTCGGATGAATCAAATCAGCCTCATAAAAACGATAGTCTCTCAGGTCATCCAGTAAAATTTCGTACGACGGAAAATAATGCACAAATTCCAGTTCAGCACATACTTTGTCCAGAGCTATCAGCAAAACGGCTTTGCTTTTTTGATTCTCCACGATTCCATCACGGATATGTCGGACGGGGCTGACAGTAGTGATGACTTGTAATTCTGGGTTTTGCACCTTGAGTTTTTTAAAAATAGCAATCAACTTCTCCATAACAGTTTCAACTGAAAGTCTTTTTCTTTCAAACTCATTCCCCGGAAGTTTATGACAATTGGCTACTATTTCACCATCTTTTTTGTATACAAAAACATTTGCTGTTCCAAGTGTGACAATTATACGGTTTGTGTGTTTTAAAAAATCGTGCCCAGCTTTCAATGCTTGGTTGATTCCTTGCAAGGTTGTTGCCTTTTCAGGTTTTGAAAAATGACCATGATGATCAAAACTGTGCCACAAACCTTGGTTTTGGAATAATTGATCCTCAGAAAATTTATTTCCGTTCAAAAGTAGTTCCAGGGCTTTGGTGATAGAAAGCGGATTGTATAAAATTCCAAATGGATTTAGCAAAGCAGAAAACTTTGATCGTTGA
>JANQFJ010000330.1 GCA_028277915.1 Saprospiraceae bacterium | reverse complement strand
CAAGCAACGTGTATCGTCGCAGGTCATAAAAGTCAAATAACCGGTAACTGGTTTTGAAAAATCTGAAACTGAAACGCGTTGTGTGAAAATGGCAGTTTTATAAAATTTGATGAGGTTCATTTCAAAAACCTTATCATAGGATTCTTTTCGATTTCCTGATTCTTCATTTTTACCTACCAATTTAAAGTGATCGGCAGCATCGTATTCAAAAGAAGTTGGAATCGGCCCGTCGTCACCTTCAAGATATTGAGAATAAATGGCCCATTTGTCATCAATTTTGGCGGTAAAAACCAAATCAAATTCTGTATCACTAACTTTTTTGTGTTCGGTTTTCCACTTGACAGGTTCCAGTATCTGGGCAAAGGAAATATTATAAAATCCAAACACAAGGACCAGAAGATAAAAAAGGCGCATAGTTAGAATATTTTGATGTTTTAGATTGATTTGCAAAAATAGAGCTAAAAGTCTAAAAATACAATTGGCAGTACGGTAGAATGCCTGTACTGCCAGTTATTTGCATTTGCTTTGTTAATCGCAAATTAAAAAGAAATCCTGATTTTCGAAACTTGTCAATCAGCTTTTACACCTTTTTAACAAGTAAAAGACCTTTTTGCGGCTAAAGTATACTCTTTTTCAAACCTTAATTTATTGAGGGACTGAAGTTGATACCAGTGATACCATTGACTCAAATAATACTTTGCCATCAGTATTTCCTAATATTTCTTCAGATGCTCTTTCGGGGTGAGGCATCATCCCGAATACATTCCGACCGGTATTGCAAATCCCTGCAATATTCATTTCAGAACCATTGGGGTTTGATGTTGCAGATTCACTTCCTGATTCGTCACAATAGGTGAAAAGAATTTGATCATTTTCAATAAGCGAATTCAAAGTTGTTCGATCAGCAAAGTATCTTCCGTCTGCATGAGCAATTGGAATATTAAGCGGTTGCTCCAAATCTATATTTGATGTGATCGCTGAGTTGTTGGTTTTGGTTTTTAAATAAATGTTTTTGCAAATGAATTTTTGATTGCTATTTCGCAGCAAAGCTCCAGGCAACAATCCTGCTTCGCAAAGAATTTGAAATCCATTACAAATGCCCCAAACAAAACCACCGCTGTTCGCAAATTCGATCACAGCATTCATAATTGGCGAAAATCTTGCTATCGCTCCCGCCCGCATATAATCACCGTACGAGAATCCTCCAGGCAGAATAATGCAATCTCCTTTTTCAAAGCCGGGCAGTGTTTCTTCTTTGTGCCAAAGACGAACAACCTCTTGCTGCATAACGGTTTCCAATACATGGATCATGTCATCATCACAATTGGACCCTGGAAAAATAACAACTCCGAATTTCATGTTTGATTATTTTTAAATTGAAGCCGCAAAGTTACAAAACTATTGTTTTAATTATGGAGGAAAATGAAAAATTAGAAAAGCTTTATTTTTTACATCCAATACACTTTAAACTGTAAAATCAGAATACCTGCCATAAGTATCAGATGCACTGCTTCCGCAAGCGATTTTCGCATATTTAATAAGCTGAAAGAAAGAAGGATCGAAAAGGGAATTGTAAAAATATGCAAATGCTCCAACCTGATGTTTGCCTGGAGCAGCACGGTCAAAATACCAAATAACATAGCCCAATAAAGAATGTCAATATTTTTTTGAACCTGAAGGTTTTTTTTGGAAATATAACCATTATAGCTGAGCAAAACAATAATGCCTAATATGATAAAGAATCCAATTTTGCTGTAAGTCTCCCAATTATAGTTGAGTTCAAAGTTAAAGAATCCGAGATTGTTTACAAATTGGTGTTCCCAAAACCATAGCAACTGATCATTCCAAAAAAAATAAACACTCGCCAACAGATAAGGTACGATTAATCCAATAGTTATGATCAATGTGTCCTTCATGCGAAAAGTCTTTAAAATCGCTATACTGAAAAAGGCAAAGAGCAAAAATAAGATTTCTGAAAAATAAAAAAGGCTAGCTATCCCCAACCAAAAACCTACATTGAAGAAATTCCCGACGATCGACTTTTGGCGATAAGATCCAAATAGCTCAAAAAGTGCGATCAAAAAAAAGGTATTTGCTAAAAGCACTGGTGAGAGATATAAAAATTCGGGAATAGCACTTGCCAGCAAGATATAACAAACTCCAGGCAGCAATGTCACTTCATTTGCCATCCGAAACCTGGCAACAATTACATTGATTAGTATGGCATGAATAAAGACGAGTAGGATACTTACAATAAATGGTAGCGCACTATAATTGTCACACAGATCATAAACCCCTATACCGAACACTCCACTTCTGCCGAAGGTCCAACCCTGGCTTGAAGTAATGAAAGAAGAACCCCTCAGTAGAATTGCATAAAAAATTAAAAATATATTGAATGCTAACTGATTGGTTCTAAAAAGACTTAACACAATATTTTTTCATTTTAAGTAAGCGCCAAAGTTACCTAAAAAATATAAATTCAAATCAGGAACAAACTGTTTTATAAATCAAATCATATCGCTGAAATAATACCCCGGTTTAAAGAAATATCAATACATAAAACTTCAGATTGGCAAAGGACAATTAATTGGCTAAACTATTCGAAAAATTATTCATTGCATACAGATACTAGAACTTGCATCTTAGATGATGTAAATGGTTATAAATTGGTTTTGAGTTTCAAATTTAATTAAACCTTAAAATCAATCAGATCATGAAAAAGCAGCAAGTTATTTATGTTTTATCAATCGTCGTTTTTGTCCTTTTTATCGCCAATTGCACTCAAAAAAACCAAACTAAAACCACTCGTGAAACTAAGGAAGTCCAAAGGGATTTGGTCCATCAGCACTACTTAAATGATATTCGACTTGGAGATGGAGTTCCGCTTTCATTAACCGTATCGATCCGCTGGAAAATTGAAGACAGCGAATTATTTGATATCCAATTTGATACAGCAGATAGTTTCAATCAAATGATACTAGAACCAAGAGCCCTAGAATTGGTCAGAGAGGTTTCTAATTCTTTTCCCAGTGTAGATTCTGTATTTTCAGCTCAAAGGCAAGATTATTTGAAAGGTATTAAAAACATCCTTTTAAAAGATTTAAGCGAAAATAGCATTTCAATTAAAGAGATTATTGTATCAAATATTGGATTTCCAAAGTCATACACAGATGCAATGGAAAAAGTAGGCTTGCAACGCCAGGAGTTGGAGCTCATCCGCCAGCGTAATATTGTTGATTTAGAAAAAGCAGAAGTAAACAAACGAAAAGCAGAAGCAGAAAGTCAGGTTGCTATCGTAAAAGCTGAAACAAAGGGAAAATTGCAAAAAATTAAGGCAAAAACTGAGGAAAGCCACAGAGCCAGTGAATTAGCCAAAGCCGAAACTCTATCCCAGGTAGCCAGAATGAAAGCTAAAGATGAAGCCGAGCGTAAAAAGCTCCTAGCTAAAGCTGATTTGGAACAAAAAAATGATCTCAAAAACCTTGAAATTCAAAGGCAACGAGAATTGGAGCAAATCCAAATTGACAAACAAGCACAACTCGATAAACTCTCATTTCAAAATCAATTGGAACTAGCTAAACTTTGTACTGAAAATCCGATTTATGCCTCATTCCTTGTGAATAAAGAACTGGCTTCAAAAGTTGAAATTGCCGTACTTCCAACAGGTACCGATCCAAATGTTTTTGGAAATATCCTAAACAATACAATGCAAAAACGAACCAATAACTGACACAGCTTAATTTCATTGCATTAATTTCCATAGCGTTACAAAAAGATAAAATTTATATGCAATTCACGTTAAGTTGAGATAGTTGAAGGTGTACTTAAAAAAGATTTAGCTCATTCAAATTATTAGAACAAAGCTCATCTGAACAATTATATTTCTTAGAATGTTCGTAATGTAATGTGTTTCTTATATCTTGTGCTTGATTAAATGTAGCAAGCAAAAGCTTTGAGAATCAATGCTAAACAGCTTAATTCCCTTTAAAAATGGAGATTTATGGTCAAATCGTTGAATTCGATAAAAGGCCCCATAGAAAATGAGCTTAAAACTTTTGAGAAACATTTTCGGGACTCGATGAAGAGCGAAGTACCTTTGCTGGATAAGATCACCTATTATATCGTTCAGCGCAAAGGAAAACAAGTTCGCCCGATGTTTGTTTTTCTCAGTGCCAAACTTTGTGGGGAGACTAACGAATCGAGTTTTATAGCTGCATCTCTCATTGAGTTATTACATACCGCTACTTTAGTCCATGATGATGTGGTGGACGACTCTTTTCAGCGTCGTGGATTTTTTTCTATCAATGCGCTATGGAAAAATAAAATTGCTGTATTGGTAGGAGATTATCTGTTTTCACAAGGTATGCTGCTTGCCCTCAAAAATAAACAATTCCGAATATTGGAAATCGTATCAGAAGCAGTGAAGGCACTTCCTGAAGGTGAACTTTTGCAAATTCAAAAAGCCAGGAGATTGGACATTGATGAAGCAGTATATTTTGATATCATCCGACAAAAGACAGCATCTTTGATAGCTTCTGCATGTGGAGCGGGAGCTGCCTCAACTACAAAAGACGAAGAAAGTATCGGAAAAATGCGATTGTTTGGTGAAAAAATTGGGATTGCTTTTCAAATACGTGACGATTTATTTGATTTTGGTACTGACGATGTTGGAAAACCTTTGGGTATCGATATCAAAGAAAAAAAAATGACTCTTCCTTTAATATATGCTTTAAATAATGCTTCTTCATCGGACAAAAGGAAAATTCTTCGAATTATTAAGAAATACAATGAAGTTCCTGAAAAAGTAAAAGACGTTATTGAGTTTGTTCGCGCAAGTGGAGGTATTGAATATGCACAAAAAGCAATGTTTGATTATCGTGATCAGGCTTTTGAAATACTTCATACATTCCCTCAGTCACCGGTTCGGGATTCTCTCGAACAACTTGTAACTTTTGTGACCAATCGAAAAAAATAATGTTTTCTTTTAAATCCGCTTAATTTTTGCTCCCAAAGCATTGAGGCGGATGTCAATTTCCTGATAACCACGGTCAATCTGGTGAATATTTCGAATGATGCTTGTACCATTTGCTGACAGTGCTGCAATCAGCAGGGCCACTCCAGCCCGAATATCAGGGGAAGTCATTTCTATGCCACGAAGTTTGAATTTCCGATCAAGCCCGATAACGGTAGCCCGATGAGGATCACAAAGTATCACTTGTGCACCCATGTCAATTAGTTTGTCAACGAAAAAAAGCCTGCTTTCAAACATTTTTTGATGAATTAGCACACTTCCTTTAGCCTGTGTGGCCATTACTAAAATAATACTCATCAGATCAGGGGTAAATCCAGGCCAGGGCGCATCATAAATAGTCAAAATTGAACCATCGATGAAAGTCTGAATTTCATATGAATCCTGGCTAGGAATGTAAATGTCATCTGTTTTGATTTCCATTGAAACGCCCATTTTTCGAAAAACGGGAAGAATATTACCCAATTCATTTACAGCAGCATTTTTAATAGTGATCTCCGAATGAGTCATCGCTGCCAAGCCTATAAAACTCCCAACTTCGATCATATCTGGCAATAAGCGATGTTTTGTACCATTTAGCGTTTCGACACCTTCAATGGTCAACAAATTTGAACCAAGTCCTGAAATCTTTGCCCCCATTTGGTTGAGCATTCTGCATAATTGCTGGACATAAGGTTCGCAAGCTGCATTGTAAATCTGAGTGGTTCCTTTTGCTAAAACAGCAGCCATCACTATGTTTGCAGTACCTGTAACAGATATCTCCTCCATGAGTATGTGGGTGCCATGTAGATTTTCAGCTTTTATAAAGTAAACATTCTTATCGCTGTCATATTGAAACACTCCACCTAGCTTTTCAAGTCCAAGAAAATGAGTGTCAAGCCTTCTTCTGCCAATTTTATCGCCTCCGGGTTGTGGTAAAAAAGCTTTGCCAAAACGTGTCAGTAACGGACCGATGAGCATGACGGAGCCGCGGATTCCTCTGGCATTCTTCTGGAAATCTTTAGACTCAAAATAATCAAGGTCAATATTGTTTGCCCGAAAAGAGTAGGTGTTTTTATTTATTTGCTTAATTGCAACATTCAAACCTCTCAATAATTCGAGCAATCGATTGACATCCCTGATATTTGGGATGTTCGAAATAACGACTTCTTCTTCTGTCAATAAAATCGCACATAACACCTGGAGTGCTTCGTTTTTTGCTCCTTGAGGGGTTATTTCACCT
>JANQFJ010000326.1 GCA_028277915.1 Saprospiraceae bacterium | reverse complement strand
AGAGGCCAATCCATTGGCGGAAAGAAAATGGCTTTTAAAGCAATTGAAAAACTTGTAAAAATTAAGATGCTGAGCATCCAAATAGCTCCCCAACATCTTCGTAACTGTTTTTATTTGTTTTATTCTCCTAATACATCAATAATTTTCCTGTAGAAATTAAAATTCCTTCAGATCGCAATTCATAAAAATACAAACTTTGCAATAGGCCTTTTCTGGAAAATTCGAAAGGCTGACTATTGAAAATTTGGTTGGACACTAGTCTGCCTACGGAGTCGTAAACCCTCAGATTCAGTTCATCGTAGGACTTTCCATCAATTTCAAAAGTTGCAGTCTCTGAAAAAGGATTTGGATAGACCATGACCTTTACATCATCTACAAAAACTTGTTGAGTGTTTACAATTACAAATTCTCTTTGTACCTCATGGAAGGTTTGATTCGTCCAAACCGCTTCATTGAAATCAAAATAAATAGCAGCTTCGTTGTTAATGATTGTGCCATTGGGCAAATCTGGTTTTTGTGCCATTTTGAATTTGACAAAACCATGAGAAGCCACTTCGTTTACATTGCTATCAGGAAGCATGATGTTGTTAAAAGAAAACCGCAACAATCCTTGTTCTGTCAATTCAAAATCATACGGATGGCTGCTAACGCCAGGCCGAATGGTAGCCGGATCAAGAAAAGTGGAAAGTGTATCTTCAACGACTACCGAAAAAGCAGTATCGGTCCCTGTATTTTGAAATCGGATTTTGTATTCAATATCAATATTTGGTTTTATAAAATGTTCATCTCCATAACCCTTTGGATAAACAATTTTATCGTTTGGATCGTAAGAGCCTATACTTTCATGACAATCAATTGAAATCCATGGATCGTTATCATTTTCCGAAAATTGGGTTACAAAACCAATGCTAAATTCGCCATCATCATTAGTTCCACAGCCTTCAATTGTAAGGCTAGGCATGCTGTACCCTGGATGTCCTTCAGCTTGCCCAACTTCAAATCGATAGGTAGAGCCATTGGCTGGCAATGATACAGGCATCGTGCCTCCTGCTGGAATGATGAAATCGTTTGGAGCATACATCACCGCATCTTCGATGACAATGTATTGGCTTTCTTGAGTCATGTCGTCTCCAATATTTTCAATGACAAACTGAACCTCACTACCTGTACAAGTGCCATTGATTTGCAAACTGGCTCCCGACCAATTTATTGGAGGAGGTGTACACAATGAATCTGGATAAGCATGAGCCATCACACAATGGGTTTGGCCAATTATGGTTGAATCGCAATCTAAAGTAGCTTCAACCGTGAAGCTGCCACAATCACCAACTACTAAAAGACTTCCAATATCAAAAGAATAAATACCTTCGGCTATCATGCTGTAGTTTACAGAACTATTGGTGACTTCCAGATATTCGTCAAATTCAATTTCAACATATGGATCAACGGCATCCGCAGAACCAACATTGCAGTAGTCAACATGGTATGTGTTAGTTAAACAACGCCTTAAAAAAGGAGTAGAAACATCCACACTCATCAAAGGACAATCAATGATAGACCTAACCGGAAAATCTAATTCATAAGGATCAATGGTGCCATCAAGATCTATGTTCACATAATTGTCGCAAGCTCCCCAAAATCCATTGGGAAGTATCAATTCAACTACGTAATCTCCTGTATCAATAAAAATGGAATAATTACCGTTTTCGTCAGTCGAAGCATAAAAATTTTGGTCGCTGCTAAATTTTAAAATCCAATTCTCCAGCCCCGCTTCTCCGTTTTGAAAAGCACAATCGTCGTTCAAATCATGATATACATTGCCACTTACCGTAGTGCCGGCACCTATTACTTCGCCACAGTTTACTATGTGTGGTATTACACTGATACTAATATCTGTTATCTCAATAATAACAGGATCATTAGTTATACAGATGTCAGAGGGGCCTTCTTGCAGTACATCAAAATACAATGTGAACAAAATGCTTCCATCAGCTAGAGTGTTGCCGACAACTAGCGGATCGACCCAGGCAAGAATCATGTATCCCGAAGTGCTATCGGTGCTGAAATTGCCTAAACTAAGGCTTGGTAAACCGAAGTTTCCAACACTATCTATTCCCAAATAAGCAGGATCCCAATTCACTGAAAATTGAGTAGAAACTATGTCATCAAAATTCTCGACGGTGATATCAACGGCCACATTTTGGGCACCTTCATTGTCGTTGACGGTAAAAACCACTTGCGCCTTTGAGGAGGAGAAGCCAAAAAGCAGAAAACAAATGGTTAAAAATGATATAAAAACGGTATTTGGAATTTTCGAAAGGTTGTGTAGTGATGTTCTCATTGGGATCTGTTTTTTATCAAACTGAATTATTAACGATACAAAAATGAAATTAAAAGCACTAAACCGGAAAAACAATTTTTATAACTTGTAGCGTAGTTATACTGTATAAAACAAGTAAAATCATTTTAATATAGGCTTTTTGTATAAATTTTGTAGTTTAAATATTATTATTTATAATATAATAAAATGAAAAAAAGCAAGCTTGTTGAGGTATTTTATAGCCTGGATAAGAAAGAATTTCGCGATTTACACAAATTCGTGCGCTCCCCTTTTTTCAATCAGCAGGAAAAAGTAGTTCGATTTTATGACTTTCTTTATGAACATATTGTGCACCTCAAGTTGGTACCTGAAAAAGAAAAAGTGTTTAAAAACATATTCCCCGGAGAACATTACGATGATGTGAAGCTGCGTCTTTTAATGAGTAGGCTCAATAAAATTTTGGAGAAATATTTCATGTATAAAGCTTTTTTTAGTGACGAAATCAAAGCCAAATCAAAACTCGCTGGTGTATATCGTCAAAAAAATCTGCCGAAGCACTTTTGGAAAAGCACGGAGGAAGCAAAGTCGCTTCAGAAGCGAAGCTCTTTTAGAAATGCCGAATATTTTGATGAACAATACCAAATCCAGCAGGAAGAATACCAGTTTTTATCGGCAAATAAAAGAACTGAAAAACTAAACTTACAAGAGATTTCGAACACAATTGATGTGACTTACCTTGCCATGAAATTGAGGCAAACTTGTATTTTGTTGGCTCATCAACGTGTTTATAAGGCGGATTACGACTTCGGATTGCTACCCGATGTCATCAATTATATTGAAAATCGAGGATTATTGAGCATTCCGGCTATTTCGATTTATTACTATTGCTACTATTCTCTGGTCAATCCCGAAAAAGTGGATTATTTTATCAGGTTCAAAAAATTACTTTTTGAGCACAGTGATAAATTTCCTGCAACTGAGGTTCGGGACCTGCATATTTTGGCAATTAACTATTGTATTAAAAGGCTAAATGAAGGTATTTCAGAATATGCCCAGGAAGGTTTTGAGTTATACAAAAAAGGACTGGAAAACGAATATTTAATTGAAAACAGACTTTTGTCGAGGTTTACTTACAACAACATTGTGGCGATGGCATTGATAATGCAGGAGTTTGATTGGACTGATCATTTTATGTTGAATTATAAAGATCTTTTAGAAAAAAAATACCAGAAAAGCACCTATAGTTTTAATAAAGCAAGGTTGGAATACAGTAGGAAAAATTATGATGAAGCGCTTAAATTATTGAGAGAATCGGATTTTAATGATTTACTAAACACCTTGATAGGAAAAATTCTATTGTTGAAAATTTATTACGAGACAGAAGAATTTGATTTATTGGAGTCTCATTTGGATTCTTTGCTCATCTTTATTCGCAGGAAAAAAGTAATGGGCTATCACAGAGAGAACTATTTGAACATCGTACAGTTTACCAAAAAGCTGTTAAATATTAATTTTTATGATGCTAAAGAAAAGGAGGATTTGAAGCAAAGAATTGCTAAAGAAGAGGTTTTGACAGAGAAAAACTGGCTGCTGGAACAAATAAAAAAAATGCAGTAGGTTTGGCTCTTTTGCCACCTACTGCATTGTCTAATGTGCGATTAGCTTCCCGCCAAAAATTAATTCTGTGTTACTTATAATATGATAAAAGTAAATTCCTGATTGCAAGCCATTTCGTTGGAACTGGAAAGTATTTCCACTAAAATATGCTCTTCTCACCAACCTTCCATTCACATCAAAAAGGCTAAATACATTGTCCCTAAAAATTTGATTTTCACTGTGTAAAATTTCAAAAGTTGTAGCATGCACAAAAGGATTTGGGAAAACATTAACCTCAACTTCCGGGACATAAATCTTAATCGATCCGGTTTCGACGAATCCTTCTTCCACCTTGTGCATGGTCTCATTTGTAATCACAGGCGCGTTATAATCAAAATAGATAGCTGCGCTGTTGAAAATCTCCGTACCTACTTCGTTGTTTGGTTTTTGGGATATCCTGAATTTTACAAAACCATGGGATAATAATTCGTTAGTAGTGCTATCTGGTAGATTTATATTTTCAAAAGTAAATTTCACAATACCATTGCCGTAAATTTCCATGTCATACGGATGGCTACTGGCACCTGCTTTCAGGGTATGCATGTTTAAAAATGCTGAAATTGTATCCCTTATCACCACTCTAAAAGCAGTATCGGTGCCGGTATTTTGAAAGCGAATATGATATTCCAGATCCGTGCTGTCAGTAATCAAATGTTCTTCACGATAACCTTTTGGAAATCCACGTTTGTCATTTGGATCATAACTTCCGACATTTTCCTGGCAATCAATTGAAACAAATGGGTTTCCGTCATTTTCGCTGAATTGTGTAAAATATCCCAAACTCCATTCGCTGTTATCAACAAACCCACAGCCTTCAACCGTAGCGCTTGGATAATTAAAGCCTGGATGACCCGGCTCCTGATCTGTTTCCAAACGTATCGTTGCTCCATCTACTGGTATTTTTAACACTAATGAGTCACCTGGAGGAAGCGTATCGAGTATTCCCGGATCTTCGAGTAATACGACATCATCAATAATTACAATGTACTCAAGCTCAGGATCGGTCGTACCTGTTCCAACGTTTTTGACTGTGAATGCAACGGTATCTCCTTCGCAACTGGCATCCAACTCTATGCTTGCTCCAGACCATCCAGGATCCGGTGCAAGGCATATCGAATCCGGAGTAATACGTGCTTCGGCACAATGCGTTTGACCCAAAACTGTAGAATCGCATTCTACCGTTGTATAAATATAAAATTGATCACACTCTCCAACATCAAGGTCACCAACGCTAAAAACATAGGTATTGCCCACCTGTGGCTGGTTGTACGCTATGGATGTACTATCGACAATTAAAAACACATCCAGTGTCACTTCCACTTCTGCATCGAGCGCTAAAGTTGTTCCGTTATTACAATAAAAAACTGTGTATTTATTGTCAAAACATCGTCGTAAAAATGGTGTTGAAATATCAACCTGGAGCAACGAACAGTCAATATCACTTTTTACTGGAAGGTCAACTGTCGTCGAGTCATAAGTTCCAGCAAAAGAAAGGGGAACGTCGATTTCACATCTTTCCCAATATTCATTGCGCTTAATCAAATTGAGGGTATAATCTCCTGCCTCAACAGGTATCACATAATTTCCTTCTTCATCAGAGAGTCCATAATAAGTCTGATCACCAGAAACTTCTATCAACCAATCATTCAAGGCTTGATCCCCACCGTTAAACACGCAATCGTCGTTAAAATCGTAAAAAACATTCCCTTTGACAAAATTGGTGTAAACATTTCCAAGGCTATCAGTTCGGATTAGATAAAGCTGTAATCCACCTCCGAAACTCTGAGTCCATCCTACTAAAGCTACTCCTCCGTTTTCCATCTTGGAAACCGAAAAGGTAAAGTCATTATGCGTAACTCCTCCATAGGTTTTTGTCCAGGAAATGTTTCCATTTTCGTCAGTTTTGATGAGTTTTGCATCTCCTCCAAAAAATCCCGCGATCGCTATTCCTCCATCTTCGGTATATGTCAAAGAATTTCCGCCATTAATACTAATATCTGGCATTTCATCCGCCCAAACCTCATTGCCGCTATCGTCAACATTTATAAGGTAGGTAGCAGTATCAATGAAGGCGGTAACCATAAAACCACTTTCGTCCGCAAGTATTACGGAAGCACCTGCAACATAAGCTGATTCACCGAAAGAAGTAGCCCATTCTTCATTTCCATCTGCATCCGTTTTGATCAAATAGGCCTCTTTAACTGTATTTCCCTGCGAAGCGATATACCCTGCAATTGCAAATCCATCATCTATCGTTTCAACAATTGAATAACCATTATCGCGATCTGGCCCTCCATAAGTTTTAGTCCAAAGGGTGTCACCATTTTCATCCGTTTTGATCAGATAAATATCGCGGCTGCCACTTCCATAACTTTCTGTTTCCCCAACAATTGCTAATCCACCGTCCGAAGTTTGGATTACGGTATAACCAAAATCTTTTCCGTCACCTCCATAAGTTTTCTCCCATATTAGATTTCCCTGGTTGTCTATTTTCAACAGATAAACATCCTCTTCCACTCCTCCTGTCGGATTGTCATCATTATTATTTCCAGCAATGACGAACCCCCCCTCATCCGTTTCAATTATTGAATACCCGTATTCGTGTAATTCTTCAGTTCCGTAAGTATTGGTCCAAAGGGTATCGCCATCGACATCCGTTTTTACGACATACAATGCTTCAATCGAAGTCGTATCGATTGTGATACTCGAATTACCGCAGGCAATCAGCCCTCCGTCTTCGGTAGCCAAAACCGCCCTCCCTATGTCAACGCTAGACTTTCCATAAGCATTTTCCCAGCCTTGTGCATGCATTGAAGACAATGACAGTAAAAAGAAAATTCCAACTAAAAATCTTTTAAACATAATTTCAGGAGGTTTACAATATCAAATATCCATACTCTTTTCGGAAATACCAATTACAAAAAATGGCTTTTGTCAAGCACTAAACAATTAAAATTTAACAAAAACACTTATTTTTAAGGCACTTTGAAGGTAATTTGCCAAACACATATAAATATATTTAATGGAAAATAGTGTGCTTTTTCAGGTTTTTTTTAGCCTTTCTCCAAAAGAAGTGCGTGATTTTGGTCTTTTCATCCGATCACCTTATATAAATCGAAGAGACGAAGTTAGTCGATTATATGATTTTTTTGCCAATAATATTGGCATTTCAGAGGGAGCAATAAGCAAGGAAAAGGGTTGGAAGTACGTGTTCCCACATAAAGATTACGATGACAAGACGATGCGTTATACCATGTCATTTTTATTAAGGGCATTACGACAATTTTTAATTTTCCAGGAAATTGACAATAACAAAGTTCAGTCGCAGGTGCTATTGTGTCGCTCACTACGGCATCGAAGGTTGAACAAACTTTTCGAAAAGGAGATTAAAAAAACCATGGAATGGCAGGAGGAGCAACCTTATCGTAACACACTTTATCATTACAACAACTATCAGATCCAATTTGAGCAATACGAATATATTTCCCAGTATCGACGAAGCGGAGATATGCCTTTACAGCTACTTTCTGACGAATTGACTCATTTTTATATTGCAGATATTTTAAGACAAAGTTGTACTATCCTTACGCACCAGTCAGTTTCGAGTCGAAATTATAACCTGAAATTGCTCAATGAAGTCTTGACACACGTCGAAGAAAACGACTATTCGTTTGCTCAGGCCGTTGTTATTTATTATCACAGCTATAAAGCCTTGAGTAACCTCGAAAATGAAAGTCATTTTCATAATTTAAAGCAATTGATTTATAAATATTGGAATTTGTTTCCTTTAGCCGAAAGCCAGGATCTGTATCTGCTTGCCATCAATTTTTGCATAAAAAGTCTCAACAAAGGAAAACACGAGTATATTCGTGAAGGATTTGATTTGTATAAATCCGGATTAGAAAACGACGTATTCCTTGAAGATGGTTATCTGGCAGATTTCAATTATAAAAATATTTCACGACTTGGGCTTGCTCTGGGAGAATATGATTGGGTCGAGAATTTTTTGAATCGTTATAAAAAATTACTTTACCCCAAAACAAGGGAAAACACTTTCATTTATAATCTGGCTCACTTCCATTTTCAAAGATCAGATTACGACAATGCCATGCAGCTTTTACAAAAAGTTGATTTTGATGATGTGCTAAATAATTTAGATGCTCGAAGAATGCTTTTACGCATATATTATGAACATGGAGAGTATAATGCGCTTGATTCTTTAATGGTCAGTTTTAAAACTTATATCTCCCGACAAAAAGATATTGGTTATCTTAAAGAAAACTATCTTAATCTGATCCGATTTGTGAAAAAAATGCTGAGAAGCAACCTGTCAAATTTAAAAACGAGGAACACTTTGATCACTGAAATAAACCAAACAGAAGCCTTAGCAGAACGTACTTGGCTTTTAAAGCAACTTGAGTAATTTATTTTCCAGTCAGCTTACGCCAAATCCACTGAATTGGGTCATAAAAGCGGTCAACCACTCTCTCTTTCAAGGGAATGATGCCATTGTCGGTGATTTCGATATGTTCCGGACATACTTTTGTACAACACTTGGTGATATTACACATTCCCGAACCATAATCATCCCGAATGGCTTTCACGCGATCCGCTGTATCCAATGGATGCATTTCCAGACTCGCTAGACGAATCATAAAACGAGGACCAATAAATTCGTTCTTTTTCTCATGATCCCGGATCACGTGGCAGGTGTTTTGACAAAGGTAGCATTCGATACATTTTCGAAATTCCTGGACACGCTCAGCACTTTCTACATTCATACGATATTTGCCGTCTTTTCCTTTTTTCCCAGGCTTGAAAGGAGTGATTTTTTTGTTTTGTTCATAATTCCAGCTCACATCGGTTACCAAATCTTTAATCACTTCAAAACTCCTCATTGGCGTAACGGTAATCGTTTCATTTTCTTCAAAATCGTTGAGACGGGTCATGCAGGCCAATCTTGGTTTTCCGTTTATTTCCATGCTGCACGAACCGCATTTCCCGGCTTTGCAATTCCAGCGAATTGCCAGATCATTGGCATGTTGTGCCTGGACATTAAAAAGACCATCCAGCACTACCATTCCTTCATCGACTTCGACAGTATAATCGATAAATTCACCTCGCTCTTTATCTCCTCTCAGAACTTTAAAATTTCGCTGTGCCATGGTATTTTAATTTCTGGTTAACAGTATATTATATTGGTTGTTGGTTGATTTAGTTATTCGCACATCGTCCCCTATTTCATCCTCCATCTCCTATTACGTATTCACCCGCTCTGCTTCAACTTCTTTTTCCAGATCTTCTATGGCTGAACGGGCAATTCTTTCCAATTCGGGGTCAACTACTGTTCTTTGGATTTTTTCCAATTCGGGTTTGCCGTCACTCCCTTTCC
>JANQFJ010000309.1 GCA_028277915.1 Saprospiraceae bacterium | reverse complement strand
AAAGCAATCCACCACTGTCCTGAAAACCCGGCAATGATAACGATAGCCATCAATAAGAAAAATCGATTTACGATAGTTCCAATTGATGCTTCAAAGAATTTCATAAGTAAACATTTTGGTTAATGAATCGGGTTATTCACCTCTTATGCAGCAAATGTATATTTGTAAATTGACAATATCCATGACTTCTGTCATTGCTAAGGGTGATTTTTGTCACCTTTTTTATTTTCGCTTTAATAATTTGATAATCAATTACTTATGACAGGTGTTTGGTTTTTTTTAAAAAAAATAGTGTTAAAAAATTGATTTTTAAGACGACCGGTCATATATTTGTTTTATGAGACGTAAAAATTCAGAACATTTCAAACGGGAAATATTACGAAAGGGTATGGAATTGATGTGGTTAAAAGGTTTTAATGGAACTAGCGTTAAAGACATTGTAGATGAAGCTGGAATACCAAAAGGATCTTTCTACAATTATTTCGAATCAAAAGAAGGTTTTGCAATTGAAGCTTTGCAAACATTTGTTAATAGAGCAAAAAACGAAGCAGAACCAATAATGAATGATGAATCTTTGACACCACTCGGCAAGCTTAAAAAGTATCTTGACCGAAGAATTGAAATATTTACTGATGAGTTGGAAATGAAAAAAGGTTGTTTTGCTTCAAATATTGCCCAGGAACTTGCTGACGTAAATGATAAATTAGGAAGGTATGCCCACCAGGCGTTTGAAGAATTGAAGCGACCAGTAATTTTGTGGATTCAAGAGTCAATAGACATGGGGGAACTGTCGGAAGACAATGATGCAGAAGAATTGGCTGATTTTATTGAGAATGTTTTTAGGGGAGCAATGATTGAAGTTAGAGCCAGTAAATCGGAGAAAACGTTACAGGTGGCTCGTAAATACATTTTTGAAAAGTTGCTGGTTTAAGTATTATTTTTTTGTTCAATTATAAGACGACTGGTCGTATAATAATATTGATAAAAGAATCTTAAAGAGACTATGACGGGGTTAGTTTGGTCATTCTTTTTGGTATAAACAATTTTCATAGGAAAAGATTAAAATCTCAATCCACTCATAAGGCATTTTATTTCAATCAACTTCTGTTGCGAAGTTCACGGTTTATGAGCTCTTTAAAGAATGATTCACAAAGAATTCTAGACCAAAATATGAAAAATTAACTGGACTGTCATTTAACCATGTAAATAAACAATTTCTATTAATCTAATTATTTTATTCACCATGATTACCCAAAAAAGTAAAGAACAGAACCAAAACAAACATTCCAATTTAGTAAAACTTGCCAATTGGATCATTAAATGGAGATGGGGCGTAGTAGCAGTCTCATTATTGACAACCATAATTATTGGTTACGGAGCTCAATATGTAGGATTTAATAGCGATTACAGAGTATTTTTTAGTGATGAAAATCCTCAGTTGAATGCTTTTGATGCGTTGCAGGATAAGTACACCAAAGACGATAATATTCTAATTGTTATTGAACCATTAGATGGAGATATTTTTACTGTTGAAACTTTATCGGCAATTGAAAAATTGACTCAGGATAGTTGGCAAACACCACACTCAAGCAGAGTGGATGGTATTGCAAATTTTCAATACACAAGAGCAGAGGAAGATGATCTTTTTGTTGAAGATCTCATTGAAAATTCAATCAATAAAACTCCTTTGGAATTAGCTGAAATTAAGAAAATTGCTATCAATGAGCCTTTACTCAAAAATCGCTTAATCGATGAAAAGGGGAAAGTTACAGCAATTAATATTACGCTTAAATTGCCTGATAACCAGCCTCTTGCACAGGATGCTTCAGTTGCTTTTGTTAAAAAAATAAGCTCTCAATTTGAAGCTGATAACCCACGCTTAAAAACATATTTGTCGGGATCGGCTTTATTGACAGGAGCATTTAAAGAGGCTGCTGAATATGATATGTCTACTTGGACTCCAGCAATGTTTCTTATCATCATTCTGACGATTTTGTTTGCTACAAGGAGCTTTAGTTCAACCATAGGAACTTTGGCGGTTATCGTTTTTTCTTTAGTTACAGCAATGGGATTTGCAGGATGGATGGGAATAAAACTTACGGCGCCTTCCTCAGCTTTCATAAACATTGTGATGACCCTGGCTATAGCGGACAGTATTCATGTTTTGATTTCCATTATTCAACAAATGAGAAAAGGATTAGATAAAAAACAAGCAATTATTGAAAGTGTCAGGGTCAATTTTATGCCAGTATTTATAACCAGTTTGACAACTGTAATTGGATTTTTATCCATGAATTTTAGTGATTCGCCTCCTTTTCACGATCTGGGAAACATCACTTCAGTCGGTATGGTCGCCGCTTTTGTTTTCTCAATATTTATGCTGCCGGCTTTGATGGCTATACTTCCATTGAAAGTTAGTGTAAAAGAAAATAAAAAAACCAATCAAAAAAGTTCGATAGAAAAATTTGGCGATTGGGTTGTTGAGAGACATCGACCATTGGCTTGGATTTCAGCTGCTATTGTAATTGCTGTTTCTGCGTTTGCAATTCAAAACGAATTGAACGATGAATTTGTGAAGTACTTCAGTGATGATATTCAGTTTAGGGCAGATACAGACGCTATTAGCGAAAAACTTACGGGGATATACAATACCGAATTTTCCCTTGGCACAGGAGAGGCAGGTGGAATTAATAATCCTGCTTATTTAGCAAAACTTGAAGAATTTAAAGACTATTTGAACGAGCAACCAGAGGTGATTCATGTAAATACATTTAGTGAAATTGCCAAACGAGTTAATAAATCAATGCATGGAGATAGTTTGAAATATTATAATGTTCCAACTAACCGCGAAGAAGCTGCTCAGTATCTTTTGTTGTATGAAATGAGTTTGCCTTTCGGGCTTGATTTAAACAATCAAATTAACGTCGATAAATCTGAAACTAGGATGACTGTTACATTGGACAATTTATCCAGCAATGATTTAATTGCATTTAATCAAAGAGCGGAAAATTGGTTAGATAAAAATGCGCCAAAGGAAATGTTCGCAAATGCAATTAGCACAACGACAATGTTCGCTCACTTAGGGAAAAGGCAACTTAAAAGCATGATGAATGGAACCACTTTGGCGATATTTCTAATTTCCATTGTCTTAATGATTGCCTTAAGAAGCTTTCGATACGGTTCTTTGAGTCTCATACCAAATATAACCCCTGTCGCCGTAGGATTCGGAGTTTGGGCAATGACAGTGGGAACTATAAACACAGGGATTTCTGTCGTGTTTGGAATGACCTTAGGAATAATCGTAGACGACACCGTTCATTTTGTAAGTAAATATTTGAGAGCAAGGCGAGAACAGGGAAAATCTCCGGAAGATGCTGTTAGATATGCTTTTTCAACTGTTGGACAGGCTCTAGTCGTGACGACATTGGTGTTGATGGCAGGATTCTTTGTACTTGGCCAATCCAGTTTTGCGATGAACAACGGAATGGCACGGTTGACTGTAATTATAATGGCTTTGGCTCTTGCAATTGACTTTTTCTTATTGCCTGGTCTTTTGATATTCCTTGGAAAAATGCAGGATCGAAGAGCAAACAACAAGTCAGGATATCAACGGGAAGCTTCTATAAATACATCAACCCAGAAAGTAGCTTTTCAAAAAAGTTAAACTATTTAATAATCTATTTTTTAATCAATTAAATACCCAAAAAATGAAAAAATTAAGTTTTGTTTTAGCAATTATCACACTATCACTATTAGCATTTAATAACCCAATTTCACCAGAAGAAAAAGGTCTAGAAATTGCAAAATCAGCAGACTTTGCAGATCAGGGCTTTGAAAGTGTCAAGGTGGAATTAACAATGACTTTGAAAAACAGAAATGGACAAACCAGTGTTCGGAAACTATCGAACAGTACGTTGGAACAAATCACTGATGGTGACAAATCTCTCATCGTTTTTAAAAGCCCAAAAGATGTTTTGGGAACAGCGATTTTGACTTATACGCACAAACAAGGATCTGATGATCAATGGCTTTATCTTCCTGCAATTAAGAGAGTGAAGAGAATTTCTTCCAGTAACAAATCCGGCCCTTTTATGGGAAGCGAATTTGCATATGAAGACCTTTCCAGTCAGGAGGTTGAAAAGTACAATTATAAGTTTTTGAAAGAAGAAAAACTTAACAATTCAAATACGTCAGTAGTGGAGAGGATTCCAGTTGATCCAAAATCAGGCTATAAACGTCAAGTAGTATGGTACAACAATGAAAAAGATTTAAGGATAGAGAAAATTGAATTTTTTGATCGCAAAAACCAATTGTTGAAAACGCTGACCTATTCTAATTACAAACTGTATCTCAACAAATATTGGAGGGCTGAACAGTTTAAAATGGTTAATCATCAGACGGGCAAAGAAACACTTTTGGATTTTGAGAATTACGAATTTGGAGTTGGATTGACTGAAAACGATTTTACACAAAACAGCCTTAAAAGAGCTGGTAGGTGATCTCGTATTTTGAAAAATGGAAAAGGGGAGTGCTCCATAGCTGAATGAGGATCTGTTTTAAAAGGAGCACTAACCCCTTTATCTTTCAATTTGATAATCTTTTGGTTAAACTCTTCAATAATCAATAAAAATGAAAATACAATTTTTAAAATATCAATACTTGGTTTTATTATTTAGTTTTTTTTTAAACCAAAACGGCCTATCTCAAAACGAAGAAAAAATAAATGACGAATTCAATTTGGAATTAGAAATAGAATATCGATATTTTTTCAATCAAGGACTTTACAGAGGGCAAGGACAACATTTTCCTTCAGTGGCATTCAGGCCGGAATATTTTATAGAATGGGATGATGGGAGTCAGAATATCAATTTTTCAGGGTTTGTACGTCTTGACCGTGATGATAAGCGTACCAACTGGGATATTCGAGAATTATATTGGCAGTTGGTTAAACCCAAATGGGAACTAAGTCTTGGAGCCAAAAAAGTGTTCTGGGGAGTAACAGAAAGTAGTCACCTGGTAGATATTATTAACCAAACCGATATTGTAGAAAGTTTTGATGGAGAAGCAAAGCTGGGTCAACCTATGATTCATTTTTCATATATGATCAATATGGGTGTCTTTGATTTATTTGCAATGTCCTATTTTAGAGAACGCCAATTCCCTGGAGAAAAAGGGCGATTTCGCACTCCTTTTTTACTGGAAAAAACTGACTTTATTTTCCAAAGTGATCTGAAAAAATGGCATCCGGACTTTGCAATTCGATGGTCAAACAGTATCAATGTTTTTGACATTGGGTTTTCTCATTTTTATGGTACTGGCAGAGAACCTCTCATTTTACCTGATAATGAAGGAAATATTGCAAATTTAATTTATCCAATAATCCATCAGACTGGGCTGGATGTTCAGGCTACGACAGGACCGGTCCTCTGGAAGTTTGAGGGAATTTCTCGACTGAATGAATACCAAAATGTTTTTGCTTTTGTTTCCGGATTTGAGTACACTTTCGGCAATGTAAAAAACAGTGGAATTGATATTGGTTTGATCGGAGAGTATTTATACGATAACCGAGGAGTTTTAGCTTTGGGAAGCATGGCAAACGATTTATTCATTGGAAGTCGCATAGCATTTAATGACACACAAAGTACCGAAATTCTATTGGGAGGGATTTTTGACCTTGAAAAATCTTCAAAACTCTTTAGCCTGGAGGCAAGCCGAAGGTTTGGGACTGATTGGAAAGTAAGTATCGAAGCAAGAATAATGAGCAAAATATCAAATTCTGAATTTTTATATTTCTTTAGAGAGGATAGTTTCGCAAGATTGCAGCTACTGAAATTTTTCTGAAAAACTTTGATTATTAAGACAAAGTGCCTATGAAGAATATTTCTCATCATTTTAAAAATTAGGCTATTTTCGTAAGGCTATGATGGAAAATGTAGAACTCATTCTTAAAGGGTCTATTTCAGGATATTTGCTTAAACATACTGTTGTTATATTTCTGGGATTAATCGCCTTGACTTCTTTGGCGTTGGTTGATTTGTATTTTATTGGCAAGATAGGTTCTGATGAATTTGTAGCTGCAAATTTCGCTGCTCCCGTCTTACTTTTTGGTCTAAATGTATTATTGAGCGTGGGAGCTGCTACGATGATTGTTGTTTCAAAATTTGTAGGAGCTCATGACTTTGAGGAGGTAAACCGGATCGGTTCAGCAAGTATTTATCTTTCGATTGTCATTGGGGGTGTGTTATTATTAGGAGGTGTTTTTGGGAACCGATTGATTTTCAGTCTTTTAAAAGCGGAAAATGAAATCATCCTATTGCTTTCAGAATACATGAAATACATTTACTGTAGTTTTCTTTTGATGGGATTGACAATTGTGATCACTAATATTATGCGTGGCTTTGGTGAAGTTCGGAGACCAACCTATGTTATGATTGTTATTGTTTTTTTTAACTTAATATTAGACCCGGTCTTAATCTTTGGATATGGTTTTGTTCCGGCTTTTGGTTTGAAGGGAGCTTCAATGGCGACATTGATTGCCACCGGCATCGGATTTTTAATTGCAGCATTACAAATCTCAAAATACATTAAATTCAATCCTTTCATTATTTTTTATAAATGGAGATCTGTTTTAAAAATTGCGTTTCCAATTACGATCAGCAAGACAATGCTTCCTATTTCGACTGGTGTGGTCACTGCAATATTGGCAAAAAATTTTGGAAAAATCAGTGTTGCTGCATATGGAACAGGCTATCGAATTGATCTTTTTGTTTTACTATTTATGATGGCACTGTCCATAGTTGTGGCGCCATTTGTCGGTCAAAATTATGGAGCCGGAAATTTTGCAAGAATTCGAAAATGCTTGCGCATTAGTATTCGTTTTGCGTTGATCTATGGAGTTATTGCAGCTATCCTGATAGGGTATGGACGAGAGTGGATTGGCCACATTTTTACAGTTGATGCTGATATTGTAAAAGTGATTAGTCTTTATTTGTTGATCGTTCCGCTTGGATATTTTTTGAACGGAATTCTTTTTGTCGGAACTGCTGTTTTGGATACTTTAAACCAACCAACAAAAGCGGCAATGATTACTGCATTTCATTTATTTGGTTTGTACCTGCCAATGGCTTTTTTGGGTAGCAAAATTGCTGGTTACGTCGGAGTTTTTGCAGCTTTTCCAATCTCAAGTTTTATAACTTCCGTTGTTGTTTTGATTTTTTTACGCAAAACCATGGATGGATTACAAAATCTCAAATTGCATAGTGTGAATAATCCAGTTTGAAAACTTATAGCTTTTAAAGCTAAAACTTTCCTTTTCTTTTTATGTTCTTGAATGTGATCCTTTAGTGAAATTGAAAAGAACTTGCCAGCATATCGAATAAAAAGAGATTAATTCTTCAATGGAGAAATTTATAACCGTGTAATTATTATTTTTGCAGCATGAAACGACAAGTAGAAGCAAGCATACCAACGATTTGGGGGAATTTTAAAATGGTCGCTTTTTCTGATAAAGTAGCAGAAAGAATGCCTCATATAGCGATGATCCATGAAAATTTTGATCCCACAAAACCAGTCTATCTACGGATTCATTCTGAATGCTTGACAGGGGATCTGTTTGGCTCAAAACGTTGCGATTGCGGAGAGCAATTGGATGGGGCAATGCGTGTCGTTGCTGAAAAAGGAGGGGTAGTGCTCTATTTGAGGCAAGAAGGTCGTGGTATTGGGTTGATCAATAAATTGAAGGCATACAATCTACAGGATAAGGGCTTGAATACCGCTGATGCCAATGTTCATCTTGGTCTGGAGGTGGATGCACGACAATACGGAATAGCAGTGGACATCATGAAATATCTTGGGATACAGTCAATCCATTTGATAACCAACAACCCCCTCAAAATTGAAGCAATCGAAGAGTCTTCCATCGAAGTAGTTAGTCGAATTCCTCTGGTTACCAAACCCATAAAGGAAAATGAAGCGTATTTACAAACGAAAGAAGACTTAATGGGGCATTTGCTCAATAATAATGCTAAAAGTAAATAGCTGGTAATGCGTGAGTTGGATTAATTTTTCGGCTCGGATTAGTTTTCCTTTTAGGATCATCAAAACAAAATAATTAACCAAACTTCTTTAAAATGTACGCTGTAAAAGTAAGAGATCAATTCTCGATTGCATATTCCCTGGACAATGAAGCATTTGGACGAGCTCAAAATCTCCATGGCTCGTCTTTTATCGTTGATGCGGAATTTCAATCTGAGATTTTAGATGAACATAATATTGTTATGGATTTTGAATTGGCCTTGCGCCTTTTAAAACAAGTGTTGGTACCCCTCAATTACCAAAACCTTGATGAGGTAGAAATTTTTAATGGCAAATTGACAACTGCTGAATTCTTAGCCTATTTCATCCACCAGGAAATCGCAAAAGCTACAGCGGGTAGCTTTACCGGGAATTTGAAAATTACACTCACCAAATCACATATTTCTTCAGCTTCTTATGAAGGAAGGGTATAAAATGGAAGAAGAAATGAAAGGGGAAAATGTAGGACTCATATAGGTTAAGACTTTTAATCCATAACCTACAAACTAAAAACTAGTTCATCCATTCAGCCGTTCAAAATACTCGTTTGTAGAAATAATCTGTTATTTCATCGGAGGAAATACAACGAGTTATAATTTAATTGCACATTTGTAAAAGCAAAGTGTTAGGCTTTTGACAACTCACATCTATCAGGATAAATTTCTATCCAATTCAAATTTTAACTGACAGTGCTGCAACTTTTTTTTGAACGAGTGGTCTTTTGCAGTGTATTCTAATTACAAAAGTGTGTAGCTGGCGCCACTACCACATCACTCCCTTGTAGATTTAAAGCTTTAATATGAATCCATTTTGTACACTCATTTTTAGTACTCTTTTTTGGCTTCCCATTTTCTTAATTGCCCAACCACCTGATATTGTAAAGACAGACCTCTCCGTCAAAAAATCTTACCACACAAAAATGGTTAATGGAGCTACTCCTGTAATCGATGGAGATATCAGCGATCCAGCTTGGGAGACAGTATCCTGGGGAGGTGATTTTGTTCAATGGCAACCCTATGAGGGAGAATCACCCACTCAAAAAACAGGCTTTAAGATTCTTTACGATGCCAAAAATCTTTACATCGCTTACAGATGTTATGACACCGAACCTGAAAAAATTGAAAAAAGGCTTTCCCGAAGAGATGGTTTTGACGGGGACTGGATTGAAGTCAATATTGATAGTTATCACGATAAGCGTTCAGCTTTTTCTTTTACTATCACAGCGGCTGGTGTAAAGGGTGATGAATTTATTTCCAATGATGGCCAAAACTGGGATGAAAGCTGGGACCCGATTTGGTATGCCAAATCTCAAATCGATGATGAGGGCTGGACCGCAGAAGTGAGGATTCCATTGAGTCAGTTGCGTTTTGCAAACAAAGAACAACATGTCTGGGGAATCCAGTTTACAAGAAGAGATTTTCGAAAAGAAGAGCGATCTGTTTGGCAGTTTATTTCTAGAAATGAGTCAATTTGGGTAAGTGGTTTCGGAGAATTGCATGGTCTTGTGGGAATTAAACCACAAAAACAGCTGGAAATTCAACCCTATGTGGTAGGAAAGGTTGAAACCTTTGAAAAGGAAGAAGGGAATCCCTATGCCAAGGGAAGCGACCAAAGCATTAATTTGGGGCTTGATGGAAAAATTGGGATAACAAGTGACATGACTATAGATTTTACTATAAATCCTGACTTTGGACAAGTAGAAGCAGATCCTTCAGCTTTAGCTCTTGATGGTTACCAGATATTCTTTGAGGAGAGGCGCCCTTTTTTCATCGAAGGTCGAAATATTTTTGATTTCCAGGTAACTTCAAGCGAAGCCGGCGGCCCCTTTAGAAGAGATGTTTTGTTTTATTCAAGGCGGATTGGTGGAGCCCCTCATGGTTATCCAGATATTGATGATACCGAATTTGCAAAAATTCCCGAAAATACCACCATTTTAGGTGCAGTAAAGTTTAGTGGAAAAACAAAAAAAGGTCTTTCGCTTGGGATAATGGAAAGCGTCACTCAAAAAGAATTTGCAAAAATACACAATGGTGAAGAGGAACGTGAAGAAGTTGTGGAGCCGTTGACGAATTACTTTGTTGGAAGAATGCAAAAAGATTATCGTGGAGGGAATACGGTGATCGGAGGGATGTTTACGGCCGTTAACCGAGACCTTGAAGGGACTAAGCTGGATTACCTCCACAGTTCGGCGTATTCCGGTGGTTTAGATTTTTTACATCGCTGGAAAAACCAGATGTGGTACATTTCGGGAAATACAATTTTTAGCAGCGTAAATGGCAGCACAGAAGCTATAACCAATACACAGGAAAGATTTGAGCATAATTTTCAAAGAGTGGATGCCAAACATTTATCAGTGGACACCACAGCAACTTCGTTGTTGGGTCATGGCGGAACATTGAAACTTGGAAAAGTGGGTGGTGGAAAAAATTTCAATTTTGAAGGTGGTGTGACCTGGCGATCTCCAGAATTGGAATTAAATGACGTTGGGTTTTTGAGAAGCACTGACGAAATTATCCACTTTCTTTGGGCTGGGTATCGCATCAACGATCCTTTTTCAGTTTTCAGAAGGATGCGCTTTAATTATAACCACTGGCTGGCCTGGGATTTTAGTGGTTTGAACACCTTTAAAGGGGCAAATGTCAATGCTCATGCTACTTTTAAAAACAATTACAGCATAGGGACTGGCGCCAATTATGTGCCTTATGACATTTCTTCAAAATCATTGCGAGGTGGACCTAATTTGCGACAAGGCAAATCAATTAATAATTGGACCTATTTAGAATCAGACAGTCGTAAAAAAGTCCAATTTGGATTCAATCTGTTTCATCAATGGGGATTGGACAATGATGCCAATTACAAAAGCTATAGGATTTGGGCTGCGTACCAGCCAACGAATGCCATTAGAATTTCAATTACTCCATCTTACAACATCAACTATGATGTATTGCAGTTTGTAGAAAATGTAGAGTTGGAAAATGGAGAAATTCGTTACCTCAACGCTACGATTGACCAAAAGACTTTGAGTGCAACGATTCGCTTAAACTACACCATCAATCCAAATTTGAGCATCCAGTACTACGGCTCTCCGTTTATTTCGCAGGGCAAATACAGTTCTTTTAAAAGAATCACCAACTCGATGGATGCCAATTTTGACAACAGGTTTGAGACTTACACAAGCGATCAATATCAGTTTGATCCTGAGGAAAATGTGTACCATTTTGATGAAACTAGTGATGACAAAATTGATTTTTCTATTGATAATCCGGATTTCAGTTTTATGCAGTTTCGATCTAACCTTGTTGTACGTTGGGAATACATTCCAGGCTCGGAAATCTTTTTGGTTTGGTCACAGGGAAACACCGGAAGCGGAGATCCAAATAAAAGACTTTTTCCAAACCTTGAACAAAATTTGTTTTCCGAAAAAGCGCACAATATATTTTTGATAAAATACACCTATCGGTTTATGAAATAATTAAAAATTGATTTTTTGTAAAATTGCCGAAAGCAATTTTTAGGGCAGCACCAACTGAATGTAGTGCTGCCTTTTTTGTGTATGAAATTCAACTTCCCTTAACTTCTTACTTTGATCAGTTTATCTGTAAAAATTTCGTTTCCAATTTTACAAAGGATAAAATGCACTCCGGAACCTAAACTTTCAGTGGAAATGGTAATTTCGCGTTTTCTGGAATCGATAGGTATTCGATGATTTTGTACGATTTGTCCTTTGAGGTTCTGTATCTGTAAAACCATTTCAGTAACTTCATTTTTTGAATCAAAAGAAATGTGAACCTCATCTCCGACCACAGGATTCGGAAAAATGGAGAATTGTTTCGAATTGGTGATTTCAACTACTTTGATGTCTGAATATTCAAAACTACCATCCAAATCTAATTGTTTGAGACGGTAATAATTGGTACCGGAAAAAGGTCGATTGTCAATAAATTGATAATCTTGAGGATGAGTGACTGTTCCTTGTCCAGCGATAAAATCTAGTGTTTCCCATTCAAAGGCATCCGAACTTCGCTCAACAAAAAAGCCTTTATTATTGGTCTCAGAAGCAGTTTGCCATCTCAGTAAAACTTCATTAATTCTTTTGCTTACCCAAAAATCAACCATTTCCACTGGAAGCGGATCGGGATAGCCCGTCGTGGTGTTCGCTCGCACATATTTTAAATCATCGTTGGTTTCATCCCAATAACTGATTGCCGGTTTGCCATTGACAACAACTAACGAGCAATATCTGCCAACATCTTCTGCTCCGCCATCGACAGCAATAGGATCTTCCCAATTGGTTCCATTGGCGTCTTTAGCGCGTACATAATTTAAGTTGTCATTGGTGGCGTCATAATAAGCAATTGCTGGAAATCCATCAACAATAGCCATTGAGGTCTGCCCGATATCATTTTCATCTACCGTTTCGATAGATCCTGACCAGTCAGCTCCATTGACATCTTTTGCACGGTTGAATTTTAAACTACTGTCATCCAGGTCGCGATAACAAACAGCGGGGTTACCATTAACAACTACCATTGATGTATTTTGACCAGCGTTGTTGGTATTTCCATCTACGTAAAGGTTTCCACCCCACTGATTTCCATCTTCATCAATAGCACGTACAAACATAGGAAAGCCAGTCTCACGGTAGTGGCAAATTGCAGGATTACCGTTGACGATCAGCATTGATGTGTATCTTCCATCATCCGGATCTCCTCCTGCTGGGGTGACTGGCGTTCCCCAAGAAGACCCTGTAGCATTTGTAGCTCGAACATATTTCAAATTACCATTTTCATTAAAAATATCATAATAACAAATGGCCGGATTGCCGTTAACAACGACTAAAGAAGTGTATTGACCATCAGAGTCGCCGTCTCCGTCAACGAGTACACTTTCCGCTTCCCAACCTTCTCCATTGATATCATCAGCGCGAATATACATGACATCATCAGGGTTTTCCCTTCGGTAGCTGATGGCAGGCCTCCCATCGACTATAGCCAATGAATTCCATTTTCCTTCCCAATGAGCTCCTACACGGACTTCCTCTACCAAATTCCACGATGAACCTGAAGGATTTGAAGCGCGGATATAATACAAATCCAATCCGCTTTGTTGGTAAAAACTAATGGCTGGATGGCCATTGACGATCGCCATTGAAGTATATTGTCCTGCATTTGTAGCTACGGTAATTGGAGCATCCCATTGGGCAAAAAGTGTATAATTAAGAGAAATGAGGAGGAGTAAAAAAAGCTGTTTCATGATTGAATACTTTAAACTGAATAATTGAATCTTCAGTAGTAAGTAAACAGAACATGAAAAATGTTATCACCAAGTGGAACTGAAATTATAAAACCAACATACCATTGGCCTGGAGTTGTTTCCAGATATTGGATTGGATGAATTCGTCGAAATTGTCGAGTTGGTTATCTTCAAAATCTTCTTGCAGTTGCTTTAAAGTTAGTGGCTGGTGATGCCCGATAATTAATTTTGGCAAAACTTTATGAAGCCAATGTCCCAGCTGCGCATTAATTTGCAAGAGCCATTCATCTTTTTTATTACAAAAGATAAGTTCTGCAATTTCATCGTGATCTCCTGGTTCTCCCTCCTCTGGCTTGAAAAATGAAATGTATGGCAGATGTCCCAGCCAAACCACAATGGCATTTGAGCGTGGCGCTTTATATTGTAAATTCTCTAAACAATTTTCGATATAATCTTCAGGAATTCTTGTTGATGGAGTTTCAAAATCAAACCACTCTGAAAGAGGAAAATCAAAACATATTCCGTGCATGTAATTGAAAAGAGAGCTTTTCAGGCCATGACTAAACAATTCGTGATCGCAGCCGGTAGGATCTTCATGCACTAAGTCGTTGTGCGCAAATCCTCCAAACTCAGGCCCAACCTGTTTTACATCATAAATGCCAGGGTTTTTCCCGACAGGGCTGTGAGCCGTCATAGCAAATCGATGCCAATAACCTGACTGAATAACGCCAATTTCAAAAAGTTGGCGAACCATTTCCAATGAGTCGATTGTTTCCTGTGCTGTCTGGGTCGGAAATCCGTACATCAGGTAAGCATGGACCATGATTCCAGCTTCGGTAAAAGCATCAGAAACTCTCGCCACCTGTGCTACACTGACTCCTTTTTTCATGAGCTTCAACAATCTGTCCGATGCGACCTCCAGGCCTCCGGAGATAGCGATACAGCCTGAAGCTCTGAGTAACCTGCAAAGATCAGGCGTGAAGTTCTTTTCAAATCGAATATTGGTCCACCAAACAACAGTTAGTTTTCTGCGGATGATCTCCATTGCCAATTCCAGGAGTAGAGCTGGAGGTGCAGCTTCATCAACAAAGTGAAAACCATTTTGTGCTGTTTGTTCAATAATTTCTTCTATTCGATCACAAAGGATAGTGGCAGTGACGGGTTCGTATCGTTTGATATAATCCAGTGAAATGTCACAAAAAGTACATTTCCCCCAATAGCAGCCATGTGCTAGTGTAAGTTTGTTCCAGCGACCATCACTCCACAACCTGTGCATCGGGTTGATGATTTCAATTACGGAGAGATAGCCAAGTATAGGCAAATCGCTGTAATCAGGGGTTCCGGTCTCTCTTTGCGAAATGTCCATCTCTTTTGCGCCATTATGAAAACAGACTACCCCGTTGGAAAGCGTAAAAACTCGTTTTAGTTGGTCAATTTCTCTTTTTCCTGAAAGGTGTTCCAATAGAAAGAAAAGTGGAGCTTCACCATCATCGAGGCAAATATAATCTACATATTCAAATACTCTTTCATCTATCAAATTCCGCAACTCCGTGTTGACATATCCTCCTCCAAGAACCACTTTTGTGTCAGGGTAATGTTTTTTTATAAATTGTCCACACTTCAGCGCTCCATAAAGGTTTCCTGGAAACGGAACGGTCAGGCAAACCACATCCGGATTGCATTGGACTAACTTGTTTTCAAGCAATTCCAAAAGGATAGAAGAAACCAATGTTTCAGGAGCTTGTAGGGCATTTTGAATTTTGTCAAAACGAGAAGCAGATTGCCCAAGCCTTTCAGCGTAACGGCTAAAACCAAAATGCGGATCAAATGTCTCTTTGATCAGATCAGCGATATCTTCAAGATAAAGTGTCGCCAGATGTCTAGCTTTATCATGGATTCCCATAGTCCCAAAGGCCCATTCTAGGTCTTCAATATGTGTAAAACGAGACGCTTCCGGTAGGTAACTCCGATCACAAATATGATAAGCCAACGTTGGATTTTTGTTTTGCAAAAAAAGGATCACCGGATCGATGGTATTGATGTAGTCGTTTTTTAAGCTGCTGATTCTGAAGCTGTTGGGCGAAAGCTCGACTTCAGTGTTTTTCATTTTTTTGAAAAGCGTTTCCAGGCCCTCTTTTGAAAATAATTTCAAAATAACTTCGATGCCCAAATCAATCTGGTGAGATTCAATTCCTTTGGTGTTCAGGAATCCCTTCAGATAAGCTGTGGCAGGGTAAGGAGTGTTCAACTGCGTAAAGGGAGGAGTTATAAGTAATACCTTTTTATTCAATTGGTTTTTTTTCAATGTAACTAAAGATTGCCTATTTTATAGGGTGTTCACGATGTATATTATTCGATTATAAAACCTTTAAATTCAAAAACTTATGTTTTATTCAAAACTTTTAAGAAAAAAATCATGCCATTGAATTTTTTTTACTTTCAAAAAGGCAGTACTCAACGTTTAAAGATAAGTCTAAATTAAAAAGCAACAATTAGTTTTGCTACTAAAATATTGGACGTGAACCCAAGTTATTGCAGTAGATCATCGCAAAGTCGTAGTTCATCTACAAATCACAATATGCTAGTAATCTGATAGTAATTTTAAGGGATTGAAGTTATAAAAACCATAAAAATGAAAAGAATAATTTTTATCTCCATTTTTTTTATTGCTGCTCAGCAACTCAATGCACATCCAGCCTGGGGGATAGCAGTGGATAAAAAAAGAAACATCTACTTTGCTGATATTGCACACAACGAAAGGGGCTCTGTTTGGAAACTAAGCAATGAAGGTAAATTAGAATTGTTGCTCGCTGATTTTCACGCACACAATGTGAGTCTTGATGCTGATGACAATTTAGTAACCGCTCATGGAGAAGGAGATCACACTTTAGTGCGTATAGGTAAAGACTCAAATCTGGATACTTTGTATCGAAAATTAAATTGGGACGAATTTTTTGGAGGAAATTGCACTTATTCAAAAAATGGAAATATTTATTTTGTGATCAATCATTATGTTTGGAAAATTGATCCGCAAGGTATTTTATCTAAACATAACGAACGCAGATTGGAATGGACCCAAACAATCTACGTCGATGATGATGAAAATGTTTATATCCCTGAAATAGGGGAATGCAGCGGTTATTTGTATAAATTTTATCCTGATGGAAAAGTAGAATTACTTGCTATTGATTTGATTTCCAATTTGTTGCGTCCAAGGATGAAGCACATGGAAGTTTTGTTGGGCATTACAAAAGGATGCGACGATAACATTTATATTGCAGAAACAGCTGGTCAGCGCATTATAAAAATCCTTGAAAACGGCCATACAGAAACTTTTTATAAAGCAAGCAATGGCTGGACACCTGTAGGTATTGACTTTTTTGCAGGTGATGCTTACATTTTGGAATACCGTGGATTCAGTCGCTCCAAAGGACCTCGGATCACCAAAATCACAGAATCGGGGGAAAAATCAGTGATTTTTAATTATTCGGAATATCATTCCGTTCCGGAGAAACCAATCTTTTACAAGGGAAGCGCAGGATTGATGTTGCTAATTTTAATAGTGTTAATTATAAGAAAAATGAAACAGGTAGCCTTTCTTTCAATATTTTTACTAACGTTTACTTTCTGTCAGGCTCAAACAGAAAGTACAAAAAACCAAATTGTCGGAGGACCTTGTGAAGGATGCGAAGCAATTTATGAATACGGAAATAAAAACCTGACTTCTGTAGATACCTTGCCGAATTTTAAAGAAAATGAACCCAAACTGAAAATCACGGGGACCGTTTACCAAAATGATGGAAAGACACCCGCAGAAAACGTCATCCTTTATATCTATCACACCAATCGCAAAGGAATTTATGAGAAAAAAGGAAACGAAACAGGTTGGGCAAAACGACATGGTTTTATTCGCGGATGGGTCAAAACCGGAAAAGATGGAAAATATACTTTTTACACTTTCCGGCCTGCTTCTTATCCAGGCAGACAATTACCTGAACATATCCACATCACCGTAAAAGAACCAGAAAAAAGCGAATACTACATAGATGATTTTGTATTTGATGATGATCCATTGCTCACAAAATCAGAGAGGGATAGAAAGAAAAATCGCGGTGGCTCAGGACTAGTGAAACCCATAATGAAAGGTGGAATATCTACCATAGAGCGAGATTTGTTTCTTGGATTAAACATTCCAAATTATGAGTAAGGCAGCATTAATTGGAAGTCTTTCTAATGCTTCTAAATTATTAATGTTTTGTAATTAGGAGACCTTTTGCTTCAAGCAAAGTCCCAATTTCAGAGAACTTATTTTGCAAGTCCTTTTTTAATTTTGCTCCAATTTTTTCAAAAAGATTCAAGCTGATTTCCATTTTAGTGCCTTTAAACCTGGAGGTCCAGGCGCCGTGCGCTTTTCCGTTGATGAGGATAGTGCCAAGGCCGTTTCCACCGGTGGCACCGAGTTTTCCGTAAATTTGATGCTGCATTTCCGGATGGACAAATCTCTCGCGACCGTCGGGAGCGTAACCCATGATGTAGCTGTCCCATTGTGGTAAGATGTTGAGACTATCTCCCTTTGGGATTTCAAAAGCTTCAAAATCTTTTTGATCTTCTTTTAAGAGCAAAAGATTTTCGTCCAAATCCACTGTTTCAATTTGTGAGAAAGCTGCTTTTGCGGCAGTGGCTGTGATGCCTGCCCACCACTGGAAATCTTTGATCCTTGCAGGGCCAAAGGCTTTGAGATATTTTTTTGCAAGCCTGGCTTGGGCATTTTCCTGATCGGTTTTTTCAAAAGTGCCGCCGTTCCATATTTCTGTGGAGACATAGCTGATGATATTGGAGCGAAGGCTTTTAGCGCCAACTCTGAGGATCTTTCGTTCAAATGCCATTCTGTTTAATACAAATTTCAACTTATCATCAGGAACAATGGTTTTACCTTTTAATTCCTTTACAGATAGTGGAGTAGTGGTGGCTTTTAAAATAGATGCTGCCCAGGCATCATAATTTTCCGGTGGAATTTTTCGACCGGATTGGGAGTAGCGTTTTTCCCAATTCATAGAATCTGCCGGATCAAGTGTCGCATCCATGATCACAGGAGCTTCAGCTTTTGGCAGCCAATATACTGATTGTCGCATCGCCGGAACGCGATAAGCTTTTTGTTTTTTATCAAGATCATAAAATGCCTGCTCTTCAAAAGATTTTGTACGGGCAAATAGGGAAAGCGCAGCAGTTGGATGATTACTATAAACGCCAATTATGGAATCCAATACCTGTTCAAAATTTTCGGCTTTTTTCCCCAATAATTGGCGTTGATAAGACCAGTGGGTTAACTTGTTTTTTAGATCGGGCATGTAGAGTATTTTTAAAATTAATCCTTTCGTTAATATGAACGCCTTTCTTCACTATCCTTCAGCTAATTTTCACCACGTACCTTCCAGGTATGCGGTTTAAATTGAGCTTCGGTTTGTTGTGAAATCCATTTCATATTATTCAAAAAACTAAATTTAAACATGCGCTAAACTGTTTTATTCATTCTTATTCGGTATAGGTTAAGTTCCTGATTTGACGATTAAAAATTA
>JANQFJ010000281.1 GCA_028277915.1 Saprospiraceae bacterium | reverse complement strand
ACTGTAATAATGAAAATTGATCTAGTTGGTGAAAAGAACAGAGGGCTGGCCATGGGCATCAACGAGTTTGCTGGTTATCTTGCAGTTGGCGTCATGGCCTTTGTAACGGCTTGGATTGCAGATAGTTGGGGCTTGAGACCTTATCCGTTTTATGTAGGAGTAGGGCTTGCCGTTTTGGGATTGTTGTTTAGTATTTTTTTATTAAAAGATACTAAACATCATCTGGCTTCAGAGAGCAGTTTGAGTGAAATACCATTGCTCAAAAGCTTGTTCCTTGAAACTTCTATTTTACATCAAAATCTTGGAAGTGTAACGCAAGCAGGCCTAGTAAACAATCTCAATGATGGGATGGTTTGGGGGCTGTTGCCATTATTTTTGGCAGCTAAAAACTATAATTTGGAACAAATCGGGATTGTCGTTGCTGTTTATCCTGCTGTTTGGGGAATCGGACAATTGTTTACTGGAAAAATGGCCGATCACTTTTGTAAACGAAATCTGATGTTTTTAGGAATGTTGCTACAAGCTGTGGCTTTAGCAGGATTTGTTTTTTCAACTGACTTCTGGACGGAAATCGTTTCATCGGGATTGCTGGGATGGGGAACTGCTATGGTTTACCCGACTTTTTTAGCATCCATTGCTGAAAATATTCACCCGGATCAAAGGGCTGAAAGTATTGGTATTTTCAGGTTATGGCGTGACCTTGGTTATGCTGTAGGAGCTTTGCTCACAGGAATTATTGCAGATGCTTTTGGCCTAAACGGTGCTATTTGGACGATAGCTTTTTTGACATTTTTATCTGCTTTGGTTATCAGAATTAGAATGAATTGTTTTCCGTTGCACTCAGTGAAAGGAAAAAGTTCGGTTGCATGAATTTTATTTCAATAGCATTACTTTTTTGATAAAAACTTCACGATTAATTTGAATTTTGAAAAAATATACTCCGGCTGGCTGACTTTTGGCTTTCCATTCAAATATTTGATCTCCTGCAAATCGAAATCCTGTAAACAAATTTTCAATTTTATTTCCATGAATATTGATAACGTCGATTTGTACTTCTGAATAAATGGGCAACTTAAAGGTTATTTGGGTTTTGGTAGAAAATGGATTGGGGCTGATATTCAAATTCAAAACATTTTCAATTTGGTTGTGAGTTGATGTTTCTAGACCAACTGTATAAGTAAAAGTTTCAGTACAACCGTGTGAGTCTGTAATAGTCACTGAATAATCACCATAAGTCAAATTAGAAATAATACCCCCACTCCCGCCATTACTCCAAATAGCTATAAAAGGGGGAGTACCCCCTCCAGGTACGATTTGGATAGAACCATTGGCGTTGCCATCATCGTTTGTTACAGAGTCACTTAAAATAATAATTTCCGGATCGACCATCAGATCTAATAAAATCGTGCTGTCGCAGCCAAAAATATTTGCATCTAGAAGCACAATTTCGTAGTCGCCCGTTTCTGTAAAAATCTCACTTTCAATTTCTAAGGAATCTCCATGGCAGATAAATGCAGAAAAGGTTGAAGAAGTAGGAATATTGAAAAATACGTTTGCACAATCACCTGCGGTACAGCCATTGTCATCAGTAACCGTTACACAATATAAACCTGTTGTGTCAACGATTAAAAAAGAAGAGGTATCTCCTGTTGTCCAAAAATATGAAGCATACCCTTCAGTGGCAATTAATTTCGTTGATTCACCAGTACACAATGTTAGTTCGCCTACGATAGTTAGGATTATTTCCGGATTTTCAGCGATTAGAATACAAGTATCCCCTAGGCAGCCCTTGTCGTCAGAAACCGTAACACAATAGGTGCCTTGCTCATCAATTATTATGGTTGGTGTTATTTCGTTTGTTGACCATAGGTATGAAGAAAATCCATCTGTGGCCTCTAAAGTTTCGGATTCTCCAGCGCAAAATATTGTATCTCCCATGATGTTTATTGAAACAAGTGGATTTTCAAGTATTGTGAAACAAGTGTCTCCCAAGCACCCAAAGCTGTCAGTTACAGTGACACAATATGTTCCTTCTTCGTTGACAACAATATTTTGAGTTGTGTCATTATCATCGATTGACCAGATATAGCTCGAAAATCCGGCATCAGCAATTAGCGTGTCCGATTCTCCAACACAGAGTAAGGAATCACCAGAAATATTGACAACAACTTCAGGAAATTCAAGCACGGAGAAACAAGTCGAAGCCATACAGCCAATAGAATCAGTAGCCGTGATGCAATATTGACCTGGAAGTGCCATAATGGAGGCATCGGTTTCGCCATTATCCCAGAGATATGTTTCAAATCCATCTGATGCTGATAAAACCGCCGTATCTCCAAAACAAACTGATGATTGCCCTGAAATACTAACAGAAAGCTCAGGGTTTTCAGTAATCGAAAAGCAGGTATTGCCCGAGCAACCCGAATCATCAGATACCGTGACGCAATAGGTTCCTTCATCGCTGGCACTAATACTTTGAGAAGTTTCATTTGTTGACCACAAATAGTTTGAAAATCCAGGATCAGCGATTAAAGTAGTTGTTTCTCCAAAGCAAAAGATTGGATTGCCGGAAATTCCAACGCTCAGTTCAGATTGCTCAATTACCGTTGTGCAATCTTCCGTTGTACAACCAAACTCATTAGTTACAGTTACACAATAACTACCCTCATTTCCAACTGTAATGTCTTGATTGTTATCTCCGGTTGACCATAAATAATTAACATAACCACTTGGCGCAGAAAGGGTTGTGGTTTCAGTATTGCAAATCAGCGTATCACCGGTTATTTCTATGGGTTCAATTTCTGATTGATTGATAAAAACCTGAAAACTGTTGCAGCGTCCTAAAAACAAATCAGGAAAACAATCGTCATTAAGATTGATAAATGCAAAATCATACGCAGAAACATTCCAGGGATAATTGACAGGTCCATATGGCGCTGTGATCATTCCTCCATCATTTCTGTCCATAGTAAATTGCCGGATACCGTTTATTTGACATGGAGGGATATCCACATCAACTCCAGCAATACCAAAATCAAGGTCACCATCTTTATCAAGGTCGCCTAACTTGCAATTACCACCAAAAAATACTGTTCTTGGATCTGGTGAATTCTGAAAAGCATAATTCACAGACACATCCGGGATTGCGCTAATAGCCGTTAAAATATAATCGGGATTGTCATCAACCACATAAAGATCATTCAAATTATTGTCATCAAAATCGCCGATTGTAAACATGTATGGAGCCGCTCCAGGGGTCAAATTTTGCCAGTTAGAGAAATTTCCGGTACCATCATTAAACAATAAAAAAACACCTCTACTATTCCAAGGAGGGACATTGTACAATGTTGAAATTTTTACTATGTCCAGGTCATCATCTCCATCCATATCGTGGATTTCCACGGAAGTTCCAAATGCGGAATTTTGAAGATTTCCTAGCCTTACGTCTGTTTCATCTGTGAAACTACCATCACCGTCATTGATGAACAAAACATCCTGAACGCCACCTTGCCCGGAATTTTGACCATAATTTGAAAAGTAAATATCCAGGTCATCATCTCCGTCAATATCTCCCGCCCAAAGTGCACAAAACTGTAAGGGGGCTACATTTACTGGCAATGGAAATCGAGCGTTACTTTCATCCGCTAGGCCTAACCAGTTTCCAAAACTGTCTTCACCGAGGTTGTGATAAAAAATAGGCTGATCTTCAAAAGTATTTGCTATGATTACATCATCCCAGCCATCATCATCAAAATCTCCAATAAACACATCCCGGGCATCTGAAGGATTAGAAATAAATTCTGGGGCATAGGCAGCCGTTTGATCCAGCAGTTCGGATCCGTTGTTCAACAGTAATAAATCCTCTTTTGGACCTGCGTTGGAGAATGGCGCTTTGTGAACAATGACGACATCTGTGAGTCCGTCATTGTTCAAATCCGAAACGGCGATATCTTTTTCATGTCCATTGTCAGATACATCGGCAAGCCAGGTCGTTGATTCATCTTCCCACTCCACCCATGTATTCTGGGCGCACAAAGTATTGATGGTTGGCGAAATAGAGAAAAGTAGTATGGTGAAACAAAAAAAATAGAACTTGCCGAGCATAAGTTTTGTGTCTGATTAAAAGAAAAAATATTCCTTATAAAAATAAGAAATATTTTTTCTATACCTTTCCATGAGAATCATTGAAAAAGGAATGAACAGGACAAATAGCAATAAGTTTATTTATAAAATGTGTTTTCACATTCGGTCCAATAATCTCCTCGAAGTATTGTGTGCCCGTGCTTTTTAAAATTGACCAGGATTTTGTTATTATAATTAATGACAACTGCTTTGAACTTTCGAGTGTACACTGCGCCACCGTATCCTGTATTTTTTACTTTTCCGCTAATCTTAGTTTTATTATTAGAAAGGTTTTGGATGTCGTCAATGCTGACAATTTCGATGTAATCCCAATTAAAGCAATCTTCAAAATTTTCTTCACAGTATAGATCCAGAACGTTTTTCCAATCGCTGATACTTTGAGCGGAAATGGAATTGTAAAAACAAGCGATGGCAATGATTAATGCAATTTTTAAGTTTTTCATTTTTAATGGTTTTTGTTTTTGCAATGGATTTATCCATTGCTAATTTTGTTTCATGGATGACTTACAATTCAAAAGTATATGAAATCCAAGCCTATTCTAAGAAGTTTGTAATAGATGGTCTTATTTTCTAATAAGTGGTAAAATCGAATTGGTTGATGAAGACATATTACTTTTTGGATGAAAAATGATAACCTAAACCAACATAAAACCCTTGTTGATTAAAAGAGCCTTGTGCTTCGTCAAATTCATCATCACCAATTTTGGTTGTAGGGAGGTATGAATATTCTGCACCACCATTTAGGCTTAAGTGGTCGGTTATATAAAATCTTATGCCTGCTTTGATACCATATCCGTATTTTCCATATTTTATATCAGCATCCAAATCCTTTAAATTGTAAAAATTGATACTCCCATAAACTGGAAATTGCAGGCGGTGTTTTCCGTTTATTATCCCTCCTATTTTTAGTCTGATATCAAAATATTCTGCATTATTTGAGACAATACTTTTTTGTAATTCAAGGCCAAACCCGATACTTTTGGCAGGAACCCATTCATAGGATAAAAATACGTTGGTAGTTGAAAGGTTTTCGCTTAAAAATTCATCGCTTGAAAAGGAGTTTAAAGAAGCACCTGCGTTTAAAATGCCCCCTTTTTGTGCATTAGTTATTGATATACAGACAGTTAAAATGATTAATGTGAGCCATTGTTTCATGATAATAAGTTTTATTTTATTAAAGAATTGTTTTTGAAATATTTAATTTGTTTTCCAAGAGTAGGGTTATAAATGCTTGGAGTTAGCGATCATAATCTTCAATATCATCAAATGATTTTACTCGAGTTTGTCCAATTCGATTTTGTGCTTTGTTCAGAACATGTCCTTTTGAATCAATATAATTGATGGAAACGAATTTTGGATCTTTTATTCCTACATCGATGATGGTGACCTTCACATTATCTCCCAATACTTTTTCGACGATTGCCAAATACTCAATTACGTAAGTAGTCTTATATAAAGAGCCGAATACCATATCTCCAAGGACCGATCCTGATGATCCGGTTTTGTAAGTTTCTTTCTCAGTCCAATAAACTTTTTTGCCCACGCTGTTTCTCAATGTTTCATATTTTCGCAAGTTTGAGACTCGTTTTGCTTCTGCTTCAGCAGCTAATTGAGCTTCTCTTCTTGCTCTTTTTTCTGCGTCTCTTTTTGTTTTTAATTCAGCCTGCCGACGAGCTTCCTCTGCTGCAAGGCGTTTTCTTTCTTCTCTGATCCTTATTTCTTCATCGATATCATTTTGAATCTTAGGAGCGTGCTCACTAAAGGCAAACAGATTTACAAATTCCTCTTTAACTTTCAAGCTACCTTTATCAGCGATATCAAAAGCTTTTTGGTGGAACTCAACTTGGTGTGAAGGATATTTTTGATAAAATTTGGAACACTGTCTTATGGTATTAGAGGCAGAAAGTAATCTGTCAAACACAGTTTCTACTTTAGGGCTTGTTTTAAAATTGTCAATGAAGTATGTTAAGTTTTCAGTGGAATTAGCTGAATAACTCTTAATGGCCTTTTTGAAATAATAATCATGTTTAGTGGAAAATTCAGCTCCTGTTATAAAGGTGTGAATGTTTCCTCCAAACCGCTCTTTGCTATCTTTGGATATTGAAACCAACATGTAATCATGATCGTCACACCATTTTCTGATCGATTGTTCTTTTTTTAGATCTAAGTTCTTAAAAGCCGCGCGGTAATTGGAAGATGTGTTTTTTCCTGCTTTTACGGCTTTGCTTAGTTCTTTGCTTTGGGCAAAACTAACAGAGGTCACAAACAAGAAAAATATTGACAATCTTAATTTTTTCATGATTTTAGTTTTTTGTATTAATAATTTTATAAAATCAAAACTATCGGAATAGATGCCACAAACGAAGTCATTTATAACAGATGGTCATATTTTGCAATAAGTGGCTAAATTTTGAAAAGGGCTCCTTAAAAAATGGAGAATAGATGTCTGTGCAGTGGTTATGTGACCAACATCACTTAAATAGTTTGGAAAAGTGAGGAACTTTGCTCAAATTAAAATTTCGAACATGAGTGAAAAAATGTCATTTAAGGAATTGGTCTCAGGTGAGACACCGGTATTGATCGATTTTTATGCGGATTGGTGTGGTCCTTGTAAAGCAATGACTCCGATAATAAAAGAGGTAGCCTCAGAAGTTGGAGATAAAGCACGAATCATTAAAATTGACGTTGATAAAAACCAAACAATTTCTAACAAATTGAATATAAGAGGAATCCCGACATTTATGATATACAAAAGTGGAGAAGTGGTTTGGAGAGCTAGCGGTATGCAGTCAGCACATCAATTATTACAAACAATACAAAAATATTATTAGTCATCTTAATATCCGTTTAAATGAGTTTTATTGAGTTTATCAGTCAACCCTGGCATTGGTCGATATCAGGAGCGATGATTGTTTTGGTGATGTATCTGTTAATCTATTTCGGTCAAAAGTTTGGGGTCTCTTCATCTTTTGAGGCCATCTGTTCAATAGGAGGAGCCGGCAGAAAAATCAAATATTTCAATGTTGATTGGAGGCGACAAGATTGGTTGCTGACCTTTTTAGTGGGATCAATTATTGGCGGCGGAATTGCATCGACACTCCTCGCAAGCCCGGAGCCGGTAACGATTTCAGAAGCAACTGTCAATGATTTGCTAGCTATTGGTGTGATTGTTCCGCAAGTTGAGAAGACAGCTGGAGTGGGTTTTATTCCACTTGAATTGTTCAATTTTGAATCTTTGTTGACCATAAAAGGGATCATTTTGATGGTAGGAGGAGGGTTTTTAATTGGATTTGGAACCAGATGGGCCGGAGGATGCACTTCTGGTCATGCTATCAGCGGTCTAGCCAATTTGCAATTGCCTTCTTTGGTAGCTGTCATTGGCTTTTTTATTGGCGGATTGATCGTAACCCATTTTTTATTACCAATCATTCTTTCCCTTTAATTTAATAATTCATGAGATTGATCAGATTTTTATTGATAGGAGTTCTTTTTGGTATTATAATGACGAAATCAGAGGCTATTTCGTGGTTCAGGATACAAGAGATGTTTCGTTTTCAAAGTTTTCATATGTATGGAATCATTGGAGTAGCTGTTGTTTTGGGAGCAGTGATGATCTATTTTTTAAAAAAGAATAAAAGCCAAAACCTAATTGGTGACCAGATTACTTTCACTCCTAAAGCTAATACTTATAAAGCCAGTATTTTTGGTGGTACATTATTCGGTTTGGGTTGGGCGATGACGGGTGCATGCCCTGGACCTCTTTACACGCTTGTTGGACATGGGTATTTGGTGATTCTTGTGATAATCGCTAGTGCTTTGATAGGGACTTTGGTTTATGGCGCTTTGCGGGATAAATTGCCTCATTAACAAATCGCAATAGTGGTTCGTAGTTCATGGTTTATGGTTAAGTGCGCGATTTCTTTTATTTTAAAAGGACAAACTGATATAGTTTTTAAACGAGTTCCGGTTCTTTGACTGAAATTGGAAAAGTGAAGAAAAAAGTACTTCCTTCTCCTTCTACGGATTGCGTCCATATATCACCGCCCCATGAAGAAACAATTTTTTTACAGGTAGCAAGGCCGATTCCGGTGCCTTCATACTTTTCTTTTGTGTTTAATCTTCGGAACATTTCAAACACTTTTTCCTGGTTTTCTTTGGAAATACCTATTCCGTTGTCTTTGACAGAGAAAACGTATTCGTCGTTTCGTTTTTCACAATCTACAATGACAACGGGGTCTCTTTCTCCTTTGAATTTTACCCCATTACTGACTAGGTTTTGAAGTAATTGCAACAATTGAGTTCGATGTACTTTGATGGCCGGAAGGTTTTCATTTTTAACGATTAAGGTACCGTTAAGGTCTTCGAAGCAAAATTTCAAATTGGACTCAATAGCGAGCATAATATCTTCTACAGCTACCAATTCTGGAGGTGTAGTTTGTGCTCCTGCTCTCGAATAATTCAAAAGATCGTCCAAAAGGGTTTCCATTCTTGACACTGCATCCGTGATAAAATGGATAAACTCTTTGCCAGTCTCATCTATGTGTTGTTTGTACCTTCTTTCCAACAGCGATGAAAAAGAACTGATCATCCGAAGAGGTTCTTTAAGGTCATGAGAAGCTACATAGGCAAACTGCTCGAGGTTTTGGTTTGAGTCTTCGAGTTGTTGGTTTTTAACATTGATTTCATCGTTTTTAGCATTTAGAAGTTCATTTTTTTCTTCCAGCAGGTTGTTTATATTTCTTTGGTACTTCAATTTGTTTTTGTACCACCAAATGAATGAAAGAAAAAACAATCCCACTATTGCAAAAATGTAAATTTGTAGCTTCTGAATCTTTTCATTTTTAAACAACAACTCGTTTTCCTTTTTTAGCATTGCAATTTCATGTTCCTGTTTTTGGATCTCATACCTTCTTTTGGATTGTCCCATTTCTTCGACTGTTTTTTCATTGAGCACAGAATCTTTTAGTGCTATATATTTTTTTGTAAAAGAATAAGCCGTCACAGGGTCACTCAATTGATCATAAACATCGGACATGTTTTTGTAAATGTCTAGTTGGCGAGTTTTTGAATTAACTTCTTTAGCCATTTCCAGGGCTTGTTCCAAAACTGGCAATGCATCTTTGGGTTTTTTCCATTGGATATACAATTTTGATAAATCTATTTCTGTTCCAATGGCTCCCCATTTGTCACCCAAATCTAGTTTTAGGTTTACTGAAGCTTTTAGAAACTGCTCAGCTTTTAGAAAATTCTTTTGCATTACATAATTCATTGCAATATTGCCCAAGGCATAAGCGATACCGGTTTTGTAGTTCAACTTTCTGGCTAATTCCAGCGACTTGGTGTTATATTCCAGGCTTTTTGGGTGGTTTTCTAATTTTTCATTTACAGATCCCAAAGCAGCCAGGCAGGAATAGATAAATCTTTCGTTTTGTACGGCAACGCAAATAGTATGTGCCTTTTGATAGTGATTGAGCGCACGCTCATATTGGGTTTGATAATAAAAAATAGTTCCAATATTGTAATGGCTGTGCGCAATTCCCAAAGAGTCATTTTTCAGTTCATTGAGATGAAGAGCCTGTAATTGATTTTCAAATGCTTTTTCATAATCACCTAGCGCCTGATAAATAGAAGATATTTGTGTAAAAGCTGCAGCGTTTTTTATATCCTCATCATGCTTTTTGCTTAAATCTATGATTGTTGAATATTTTTCAAGGGCTTCCTGAAATTGATTCATCCTCTGGTTGCTCAAACCAATACCAAAAAGGCATTCAGCTATTTTTTTATCATTTTTTTGAACTCTGGCAATAGTATGGGCTTCAGCATAATGAAAAGCCGACTTTTCATATTCTTCGTCTCCCCCAGTACCATAAATTTCTGCAAGTTGAAAGTGTATTTCGTACAACTGTTCAAGATCATTTGAGTTTTTATGTTCCTCCAATAAATTAAGAAGGCTGTCGACCTTGTTGGCAGAAGCCTGATTTGATATACAAACAAAAAGTATCAGAATAAAACTGATCAATTTCATTGATACACTTTTAGGAATGGTTTTTTATTGCAGTGTTTCCCAATGATTTTGCAAAGATTATTCCATAGATTTTAATTGCAAAGCATGTTTAAAATCCCTTTCTCTTCCTTAATACTTTCAAAAGGTCTTGATGTATATAGACGAATTGATTTGGCTTGATAAATATACTTTATACCCTATTTTTGGTATAAAAATTGTCATTCAAATTATTGAATAATCCCCTCTAATTGGTAATTCTTCTCTTTTTAGCCTGTTAATACATGAAAATTAAACGTAACTTACTATACCTGTTCCTCCTTCTTTTAAGCTATTCAAATAATATCCATGCCACGGTATTTAATGCTATTAGTAGCGATGACTGGGATAAAACTTCTACCTGGGACCAGGGTAGTGTGCCTGGACTGCTTGATACTGTCGTCATCGATGGATATACTGTGACCATTGATGCAGGAACTGGAAACGTTACTATAAAACATCTTATTTTAACAAATACCTCTGAAGACGCACAGCTTTATATTGATGGTTCAGTGACTGTGACTGTCAATGGCAATGTGGAAGCAACATTAGAAAATGTCGATCACTACGATATAGATTTGATTTTGCTAAACGGTGCAATTTTAAATGTCAGTGGAAATGTTGATTTTATAAGAACAGCTGACAATGCATATAATGAAAGATTGTTGTTGTCTATTAGTGACTCCAGTAGATTGAATGTGAGTGGCGATTTTACCTTCGATTATAAGAATGCTGATACAGGCGAAAATGCAAATGAAATATTTCTTGATAATACTGCTATACTTGACGTAACAGGAAATACCACATTATATTTACGAGGTGGTAGTGATTTTGATTTTATAATACAAGGTTCTGCCCAAGCTATTTTAAGAGGCAATTTGGATGCTCAAATGTCGGGTGGTGATGAATTGAATATTACCGCAAAAGCTTCTTCCCATTTTCAAGTTACTGGAGATGTTACTGTCACCAATTCAGGAGGTACAACTCATGCCATGTTAAATGCTGAAGTTAGTGGCGGAGAATTTACTTTTGGTGGGGATTTGACAATGAATTCTTCTGTTACTGACAAAATTGTGTATGTAGATGCGGCGGGATCTAGTAGCGCTTTCAATGTTTCAGGAGATATCTCCATGAGTGCACTAAGTGAAGGAGATGTTTATATTGATCTCAATTCCAGTAGTAACTTATATATAGGAGGTGATTTTTTGCGTCCTACAAATTATGGAGCAATTTATATGGAAAGTGCATCGACTATAACCCACAATGGGTCTTCTACACAGGTAATTCCTGATGAAGACCTGACGGGAAGCGGTACTGATGCCTTCAATTTTACTAATGTAGCTTTGGACAATTCAGCAGGATTTACAATAGTAGATTCTTTGCATATATCTAATACGCTATCTCTCGTTAATGGTATCATTTCAACAACTTCTGCCAATATAATTATTATTGACGATCAGGCTACTATTTCTGGTGGAAGTGCGACTGCTTATATTGATGGACCAATAATAAAATCTGGAAGGTCAAACGGCAGTTCTTTTATATTTCCAATTGGTGATGATGGAGTCTATGCTCCTTTCGAAGTATCTGAAATATCATCATCTAAATCCCAGTATACTGCTCAATTTTTTGGCGATCCACCACCGTTTGGCGCTTCAAAGGCAGCTGATGTAATTTCTGTAAGTACAAGCCAATACTGGACGTTGGATAAACTAACCGACAGTGAAAATGTAGATATTACGCTGCATTGGGTCGATGCTGATGACAGTGGTGTTAGAGATTTAGACTCACTGATCATTGTTGGTTTGAGTGGTTCAAATGTTTGGGAAAGCTACGGAAATGGAGGATTTACAGGGAATGTTGGAGTTGGAGTTTCTGGATCTATTTCAAGTATAGATGGCGATCCACCACCGTTTGGAGTTACAAAGTTTACTTTCGGCACCGCTGAACCTTTAGAATTGCCGATTGAATTAAACCGTTTCGATGTAGGTGTTCAAGGTGATAAAGCCGTCATTTTCTGGCAAACGCTATCTGAGGTCAACAACAGTCATTTTGTGATTGAACGTTCTGATGATGGTAGTAATTTCGAAGTTCTCAAAACTGTTCAAAGTAAAGAAAACAAAAATCAGTTGCAAAGTTATACTGTCTTTGATACTGAACCATCTGAAGGATTGAATTATTACAGACTCATGATTGTTGATGAAAATGATCGTTACAAATATTCTCAAACAAAGGTGGTTGATTTTGATAAAACTAAACAATTAAAAGTTTATCCAAACCCAGTTGGAGAAATGCTTCATCTGAAAGGAAGTAATTCAATGTCAGAAGAAGGAATCTTTGAAGTGATAGGAGTGAACGGGCAAAGATTGTATACTGGAAAGTATGTTTTTGAAAACGGAAGATTCCAAATCACTACTGACGAAATCAATGTTTATGGACCTGGAACTTATTTTATCAGAGTGATCACATCTTCTGGAAGCCAGGTTCTAAAATTTACCAAAGTCAAATAATAGGAGAATAATATTGTAAATATTCAGCGGCTTAATCTTCAAAAGATTAAGCCGTTGTTTTTTAAAGTTTTAGAGCTTAATTTATTGAAAAATTAATTTCCTCGTAGATATTGAATTTTTTAAGCTGAGCATTATGAAATATAAGCCTTTGGTATTGATTGATGATTTGTTCAATTCAAAAATATATGTACCGTTTGCAGTTTCTCCTTCAAAAATTGTAGAAATCTTTTTTCCAAATGAATCAAATAACTCCAGTTGAATGTCTGATGGCCCATCTTTAAATTGTAATTCAATAGTAGCAGTGGTACTAGTGACATTTGGATATACATTAAAACTAATATTATCTTCAGCAATATTTGAAATCCCAACAGTCATAATTTCATGAGTGGAATGTGCATTTACAAATTGGTAGGTATTGCCTTCTTTTTTCCAGATGATAGTGGCAATTTCCAAATTATTCACATTCCAGTTTCCAAGCTGTATTGAAAATTCTTTGTCAAATTCGGAATCAGCATCAATATTTCCATTGGCAATTAGTTCCCCAAATGAACTGCTGCTCATACTGGCTCTCATTACATTTTTGTGAACCGCATCATTGCCAATCCCCTGTTGAAAGTTGATCACACCATCTTCAATTACGTAAACCCCTAGATAATATTCCCCCATTGCGTTTTGGAAAAAACGGGTTTTGGTCTGAACTATCAATGAATTTCCATCTTTCGTAACCTGCAATCCTGCATTGGCAATTGGCGACAACGAATAATTGTTGTTTACAAGATTTTGAATTGCGCTGCGTTTTGAAGCAGTATTCGTAGAATTTACATTTTGATTTTCGTTGTTGACTATGAAAAAAGGTTGATAGTTAACGCCAAAATTTGAAGTAAAATCAACTCCAACATCACTTTGGAGGTCACCACTCCTGTGTGCTGTTATAATTAAAGCTTTGTCGGCGTTGTCAGCATAAATATCTTCATAAAAATCCCAGCCCCATGATCCGCAGTTAGGACACCAGGTTGCAGTAATCTTTGTAATTAATGATTGTTGGATTTCAGGCACATCCTGAGCGAAGATACCATTTAAATAAAACAGTAAAATGGTCAATATAATAGTGGTGTTTTTCTTCATTTTATAAAGGTTTAATTCAAAAATAAACTTTCATTACGATTAAAAAATATTTTAAAGCAGCCAAAACAATAAATCAATCTAGTATGATTTTTTATTCTTTTTAATCCACGAAAATTACAGTCTTCTAAACCAAAAAGTATCACAAAAGTTTTACATTTTAATAATATGTTCACTTTTGTAAGTGTAATCTATCATGTTTGAAAGAATATGTAAATAAATCAATCTGATTTGCAAATAACCTTTGCAAAAAATCAAATTACTTATTAGATTTGCAGCCACATTAAAACAATAGAATTATGACTTCAAATGCAAAGGGTTCTCGGGCTTTAGATTGGATTTTGTTTCTAATATCAGCCGTTGCTTTTTTTGTAATGTTAGTTTATTGGTCAGAGTGGTTTTGGGTGACTCTTCCGTTCATGCTTACCTTTTTGGTGAAGGCAACAAATCGAATGTAACTGGTTTTTAAATTTTACTTAGCTTTGAGTTATGAGTTTCAGGTTTCAACCTGCTTCTTGACTTTCCGTCTTTTCTTTTTAGGCAAAAGGTTAAGTGGTTAAGTGGCAAATAGTTATTGGGTTGATTAAGTTATAAGGCATCGGCACATCCGTTCTTCTTCCTTCTGCATTGCTTTTATCTTTTTCCAAAAATTGCACAATCGAAAGAAATTTTTGTTATATTTATAGTGTCTTACATGCAAGATTAGCTTCCCACCTTGATTGCACAAGAATTTACCGCATCAAAAATTAAGTTTGCAAAATTCCCGTTTGTGGTTTTCTTATTTGAAAAATATTGGAGCACAAAGAAGAGATTTTATTGGTATTCTAAAAACATCAACTACTGACCCATGAAGACAAAAACCGGTTTTATTTTTTTAGTCGCATTGCTTTTAAGTTTTACAATCCATGCTCAGTTTATTAGTATTATTGGCCCCACAGAGGTATGTGTAGGAAGTTGTGAAGAATATTATGCAGTAGATGACACTGGTAATATTTTAAATCTCAATGGAGGTTATTGGGGGGTGAATGGGCAAAATATTACAGATGACATTGCTTTTATATGTTTCGCTGACGAAGGGCCTTATTATATTTATTTAGTAGATGCCAACAACACCATTATAGCTGAATTTTATGTTGAAGCTTACATTTCGTTTCAACCTGAAATCATCACTTTGTCGGGAGCATATTGTCCGGTTGACTCAATACCGGGTGGGGGAGGCAATTGCGATCAGGTGTGTGCAAATACCACAATCACATATACCACAGAAGTTAACGACCCAAATCAGGATATTATCTGGACAGTAAGCGGAGCCGAAAGTTTCACAATTGATGGCAACAATGTATCTGTCACATGGGGGGAACCGGGGAATGGCGAAGTGTCTGTTCAGGTTTCTCCGCCTGGTACTCTTGGGTTTTCCATATTCTGTGGGATGTATTTATCAGCCTCGAATGGCGGAAGTGATGGTGGGGGATTTGTTTACATTGATGGGCCTACGGATACTTATGAAATTATCCTGAGTAATGGCATGAGTGCCACAGGTGGAGGTATTAATACTTTTGCAGGGTTGACTGCAGGGACTTATACCGCTACTGTTACAAATGGTATTGGGATATCCGAAACATGCTCATTTACGATTACGGAAGACGTCTCAGCATGCACATTTGGACTAGCTTTTGATGTCGTGGACGCTTCAAATTGTCAATTATGTGATGGAAGTCTAACACCTGTAACGATCGATGGAAATGCTCCTTTTTCTTATCTATGGAGCAATGGAAGTACCTCTTACACCATTGATGGCCTTTGTCCTGGCATTTATACAGTGACAGTGGTAGATAATGAAGGATGTACTGTTTCAGCAAGCGCTGAAGTTTCTTGCGATTCAGGAAATTGTTGGGGAAGCAATTCCATTTGTATTGAAATACTTTCAAACCCTGAAGCAGCTATCGAAACTAATCCTCCTGCAATTAATGGAGTTGTCGAAATATGTGAAGGGCAAACCGTATTTTTTGAAAATCTGACGACCGGCGCTTCAACCTATACCTGGGATTTTGGAAACAATATTTCATCATCTGAAGTTGATGCAGAACATACGTATTTAACTTCGGGAACCTATGAGGTTATGCTCATTGCCCGAAATGATTGTTTTTGTTCGGATACAACTTTTATTACGGTTCTAGTAGAAGATGCTATAAGCCCCGAAATCGATTGCGCGGGTACTATCTGTCCGAACACAGAGGTTACTTATTCAACTACGGCAGATTGTAATATTTTTAATTGGGGCGTTAGCTCAAACGGAACTATAATCGCTGGTGGTGGTTTATCAGACAATTTTATAACTGTCGATTGGGGAACCGGACCGGAGGGCTTGATTGAGTTATCCGTAAGTGGCTGCAATGGCGATTATTGTGTCGAAACGATGTTTGAAACTATTCCTATAATTGATGACAATGCCATTATAAAAGGACCTGAAAAGGTTTGCAAAGGTGATGAAGTGATTTATTCCATTACGGGATTTACAGGTACGGAGTTTAATTGGTCGGTTTCGCCTTTTGGAAATATTGAATCAGGACAGGGAACCAACCAGGTGTCTATATCCTGGCCAGAATTTATACCAAATACTCAGCAATGGGTAGCAGTTGATTATGAAAGTTGTTACTTAGGATGTAGTGGAAAAGATACACTAAATGTGGATATCTTGAATGATTTTTACATCGAAGGACCGATAGAGGTTTGTTTGGATGAAAATTCCAATTTTATAAGTAGAACTCCAGAATTATTCAACAATGAGGTACAGGCTAACTGGACCGTTTATGACAACGTGGGGGCTATTGTGGCCACTTGTGCAGGGCCACCCAACAATTTTGCAATAAACTGGAATTTTGGAAGTGGAGATTTTACAGTTTATGCCGAAGCGGATAATCCTGATGATTTTTGTGTGG
>JANQFJ010000188.1 GCA_028277915.1 Saprospiraceae bacterium | reverse complement strand
TGTGAAGCCATTGGCAAAGTTGAGTTTTTTTATGGCAAAACACTCCAGGGAAGAAAAAATCTTTTGGCGGGACATCATTGGTGATGCAAAAAAACTAGTACAAATTGGAATCGCCAACCCAGCTCCGTTTAACGAATTTTCAGAACTCTTGGATCAATTGATCGGCGATTATTCAAATTTCACATTGCTGCAACTATTGGAGCGAGTCATCAATCGTAGTGGCTTATTGGCCTTTCTTTTAAAACAGCCTGACAAAACATGGCAGCTTCAGATCATCAATACTTTTTTTGAATTTGTAAAAAAAGAAACAGATAAAAAACCACGATTTAATTTAAAAAAACTGCTGGATATCCTTTCAAATATGGACGCCAACAGGCTTCCAATTGGCATTCTGAAAACCATCACAGCAAAAGAAGGAGTCAATCTCGTTACCGCACACAGTTCAAAAGGGCTGGAGTTTCGGTATGTTTTTATGATTGACTGTGTAAAAGACCATTGGGAGCCAAGAAGCGGTGGAAATGCCTATCGATTTCCATTTCCCGACACGCTCACGCTCTCAGGAGAAGAAGATGCGATCGAAGCCCGACGACGATTATTTTATGTGGCGATGACCAGAACGATGGAGCATCTCCAAATTTCGTACAGCCAAAAAGATATTGGTGGGAAACAACTAAATCGTGCGCTTTATGTCGATGAAATTTTAGACGGAACTGACATGGAAGTACAGAAAGCTGATCTATCAGAAGCCATTTTGTCTGAGTCGCAGGCATTGCAAATGCTTGAGTCCGAAAAACAAGTTATTCCTGCTCACGAAAAAGATACTATCGATGCTTTGCTGGAAGGGTTTTCTTTGAGCATTTCAAGCCTAAATCGATACTTGCGATGTCCCTTGAGTTTTTATTTTGAAACGGTGTTGCGACTTCCCGCTGCACAAAGCGAAGCCGCTTCCTATGGTCTGGCTATGCATTATGCTTTGCACAAATTATTTGAAAAAAGAAAACTCTCAAAAGCTTATTTTTTACCATCAAAAAAAGATTTTATCGGGTATTTTTTAGCTGAAATGAACCGACAAAGAGGATATTTTACGTCAAAAGAATTTGAACGACGCACTCAACTTGGCCAGTTTCATTTAGAAAACTACTACAATATAAATTACAAAAAATGGCCAAAACATAATCAAACCGAATACAACGTCCGAAATGCTGAATTACAGGGTGTTCCATTAACAGGAACCATAGACCGGATTGATTTCATTGATGATTTCACAGCGCACATTGTTGATTATAAAACAGGAATCGTCGAATCGCAAAAAACATCTCGTCCTAAAGATTCAAATCCAATTGGAGGACTATACTGGCGACAATTGGTTTTTTATAAAATACTTTACGAACTCCATCAGCAAAATCACAAAGTTCAAAGCGCTGAGATTTCTTACCTAGAGGGTGATCATAAAAACGAATACATCAAAAATTCTCTGGAATTTAGTGTGACTGATGTTGAAACTATGAAAAACTTAATCACAACTTCTTATCAAAAAATTATGAACCATGAATTTTATGAAGGGTGTGGCGAACCAAACTGCCCCTGGTGCAATTTTGTAAAACAAAATATTAAAACTGATTCCTTTGCTGATGTCGAAGCAGAAGATTTGGATGATTAAACAATCAAATCGGGTCTGGTTTTTGAAAATATCACCTTTCGTTACTTCGTTTTACCAAAAAACTAAAAACACGATGAGCCAAAAAAGAAAATCCATCCGAAAAGCTAAAAAAAATCAAGCTGCTCCACGTAAAATAAAAACTTCTATGCGCCAAAAAGTAGTCACCGGTGGAGTAGTCTTGCTTGCATTATTATTTGCTTTGAGCATGTTTCTTTCAACACCCAACAGTTCCAATCGGAGAGTGACCATCCCGAACAACCCACCGACACCAAGTAATGCTGTCCCGGCTGAGCCTCAATTTGTCAAAGAAGGAGAATTACAGTTTTTTAAAGATAATAATATTGTCACTGCCATTGATATAGAAATCGCCAATACAGCCAAAGAGATTGAACAAGGATTGATGTACCGACAGAAAATGGATACTGACAAAGGAATGCTCTTCATTTTCCCAAATATGGAGCTAAGAGGATTTTGGATGAAAAACACATTAATCCCATTGGATATAATTTATGTAGATGCCGGCAAAATGATTGTATCGATTCAAAAAAACACCACACCCCTTTCCGAAAAAAGTTTACCATCAGAAGGACAAGCGCAATTCGTCATTGAAGTAAATGCTGGTTTTACAGACAGATACAACCTAGTGCCAGGTGACAAAATCGATTTTCAGATTAATTAAAAATTTGGGGATTATTCAGGAAAACGCCATTTCTCTATTATATTTTCTTCGATATTCTAAAGGAGATAAACCGGTATATTTCTTAAATGTCTTTCTAAATGCTTTTTCGTCATTATAGCCTACATTGTACATGACCTGATTAATATTTAAAGTGGAAGATTCTATACTTTTTTTAGCCGCTTCTACTTTTACCCTTTGAATGTATTCTAATGGTGTATTGAAAGTAGCTTTTTTGAATCTTCGTATAAAATTCCTTCTGCTAATCGCAAACTTCTTGGCTAAAAATTCGACATTCAGTTTTTCTTCATAATGTTTTTCAATAAAAATTTGAGCCTTTTTTATTGATTCGTCATTATGTTCTTTTTGGCCACTAAAGATTATGAATTGGTTTTGATCGCTTCTGTCCAAATCCACCTCAGAAACTTTCGAACACCAAATTGCAGTTTCCCTGCCGTAATATTTTTCAATTAAATAATGCACGAAATTAAGGAATGAATATGCTCCTCCACTGGAATAGATTCCGTTATCTTCAGAAATGATTTTTTCAGGGATTAGATTGACTTGAGGATATCTTTTTTTAAAATCGTCGTGAACCGTCCAATGAGTTGCACAGGATTTTCCATTTAACAAGCCCGTTTCAGCCAATATAAAAGCGCTTTTACACAAACTCGCAATTTCAGCACCGTTTTCAATGCGTTGCTTTTTTATCCAATCTACAAATGGTAAATTTTTGATCAATTCTTGCTCAACATTTCCACTTATAGCGGAAACAATGATTAAATCCGTATGCTTTACTTCGTGGATGGTCTTGGTGGGAGTCACTTGAAAATGATTGCTGTATCGGACTGGCTCTTTTGAAAGCCCTACCAAATCGATTTCAAATAAATTCTCCCTTACCTTACCAATCCGCTTCAAATGGGCATTTGCCATTCTAAATAATCCTAGTGTCCCAACAATGGTATCTAGAATTACATTTCCAACGGGAACAATTATGCTTAAATGTTTCATGAAAGTTTTATCACAAATTTACGTCAATAACTTGGCACAAACAACCCACAAGGTTGTCATTATTGACACCTTTACATTGTCTATTTACGCCATATCTTTGTAATAACCATTTTGATTAAAATACACAAATACATATTTGTAAAGTAAAATGGAATATTTCTTAACACTTAAAAATTTTAAAAATGAAAAGTAGTGAAATAACTGTATTCTACAAATGGACAGCAAAACCTGGTAAATTAAGCGAACTAAAAGAAATGTACAAAGAAGTCTGTAAAGCCATGAAAGATAACGAACCCGAAAGTCTTAAAATGGAGTGTTACTTTGCTGACGAAGAAAACGCAATAATCGTTCATGATGTATTTAAAGATGGCAATGCATTGGGCTTTCACCTTATGGGAACAGCTGCACAACACTTTCCACAATTACTTGAAATTGCAGTACCTGGACCTTTTTTATTCTGTGGCGATGTGCCTGAAGATCTGAAACAAGCAGCAATAGGAATGAATATGGGGGCAGAATTTGGGTACCATGCTTTCGGGTTTGATAGAAAGGAGAGTTTAGTATAAAAATCAATAAGTTTTTCTAACACCCTTTTGGGTAAAAAAATAAAACCAATGTTACTTCAAAAAGAACCTCTACCCTCATTCTTAGCTGAACCTACAAAATTAGATCAGGAAATTAGCATTACCGGTAAATGGGTTCCCACAAAAAAAAGTGGGTTCTTCAGAAAATCTTCAGAATCAAAAGAGATGCTTAAAGAATGGGAAGACATTCATCTTAGTGCAAAAACTCATGCAGGCATGCTGTCGACCGAAATCAACCACGCTGTTGGAGAAGATGCAGTACTGATTCATCATGTTTTCAAGAATTCCGATTCGTTAATTAATTATTTTTCTACGACTGCCGAAAAACATATAGGTGCACTCACGAAAGTTGCCAAACCTCAGTTGCACATCGTTCGTGGAGCAAACATCTCTGCCCCTGTCAAGGATGCAATTATTGCCAAATCCGTACCCGGAGAATTCGGAGAATACCTGTTTGGATATGTGAAAGAAGGCTACAAGCACCCTAGCCATGAAACGGCTATTCAAGTGACCGCTAAATGGACATGTAAACCTAACGATCCGAGCCACTTAGATGAGCTTAAGTATTGGTGGCAACGTGTCGGAACAGATGCTCATTCGATTGAAAAGGGGCTGATCAGATTTGAAGTTTACCAAGTCATCGGTGAGGATGCCTTGATTATTCATGAAACCTTCACGAATAGTGACGAACTCAAATTTCATCTGTCGAAAGGCACAGCCGAGAAATACAAAAAAGACATTGACAAAATTGCTGCACCCGAATGTTATTTCTTCCGTGGTCCTGTCTCATGGACAATTAGAACTTATTCTAGGTTCTTACGACTTCCGGCCACATATTCCAGTCTGAGAAGCCATTTCACACAATCATGTGGAAGTATGAGTGATGGAACAATCGAGTAATTTTGTTTTAACTCAGGGTTTCTATGAAAATCTTTAACTAAAAGAAAACTACACACTATACACATCAGCGAGTTTTAAATCACCAATTTCCTCTTCGATTTTCGCAATGACATCGATCGTCGAATGATAGGTTTCGTTCATGGCATCAGCGTTGTCTTTTCCAGCAAACAACGCCATTTCACAGGTTTGGATGACTTTCATGAAGAGAGAAATATTTTCCTCACTTACCTGGAGGAGTTTCAATTTTTCAATGACATTATCTTTGGTAAGGTCAGCAAGCGGGATATTGAGTTTGTCGCAAACATAACCAAATGAAGCTTTGGAAACTTCATCGTAAAAAGCTTTACTATCGTTATTATCAAGAAATTTTTTAGATAATGACAGTCGCTTTTGAGCAATTTTTTTAGCACGCTTTCTTTTTAATACGGAGATATCAACATTGCTTCTACTATTCAAAATTTGCTTTTGGACAATTACTCCTAACAATAGTAAAACAGGCAAAACAAAAAGAGTCCAAAAAAAACCTGAACCCAGAAATTGATCTTCTTTAGGTTTTAGATTTGTGTCCAGTTTAATAAACCGTATATCTTCACTGGGAATAGAAGATTCCGCTAATTGGGTAGTTCGTCTTTTTCCTAAAACCCCTTTTCCAACTACAATTTGGAGGGTGTCTGTATTTAAAGTAATGTATTTGAGACTGTCCGTATCAAAGTATGAAAAAGCTACTGAAATGTCATAATTCCCAGGTTCTTTAGGTAAAACAGTGTACTCAAAAGTTTTTTTCATTTTGTACTCACCGTTATTTTCAAAACTGTTTTCTTCCAACACTTTTGGGTCATAAATTTCAAAATTTTCTGAAATCTGTAACGGTGGCGCCTGTATTTGTTTGATGTCTCCATTGCCATTCACTTCCATCCGAAGCAGCAATGCATCGTCGGTTGTCAGCTTAGTGCGGTTTATATTGGCGCGAATGCTAAATTTCCCCACTGCCCCGGTAAATGTCAGAGGCATATCCGGCGGAAGGGGTTTCACATTAATTTCCAGTTCGTCGGTATTGACACGGACAGGGGTCATTTTTGGTAAAAAAAACACACTTCTTCTTTGGTTCGGGCTTTCGCTGTTGATGTAAAGCTGCATGGTCATAGGGTCGATGCTCAGTTTTCCCGCCTGTTGAGGAAATAGTGCAACTCTTTTTAAAATTTTGGTGCTAAATTGTTTTCCATCAACTACTTCTTTGACCACTCTTCCATTAAATCGCCGAACATCCTGAGCAAAAAACCCGACGTATTCGGACTCCGACATTAAATTGTAACTTTCAATATTTCGTGTGGTGTAAAGTTTATAATCCAAAAGAACCTGCTCGCCAATTCGAGCTTCAGCGGTGTTTACTTCTGCTTTTATAAAAACCTCATTCCCAAGTTCTTCATCAAGGGCTTTGCGTGTCGTGGCATTGGAGTTTTTGCCTTTAACCACTTCAATCTGTAAGGGGTTTGTCCGAAGGATTTTACCATTCACTTTAATGGATGCAGGTTGGATGGTAAACTTTCCAACTTTTTTAGGTTGCAACTGGTAAGAAAAGCCTTTGGATTCGTTTCGGCGGCCGTTATACAATCTAAAGCTAGATGAAAGGCTGGGGCCGCTGAGCACAGTAAAATCGTTAAAATTTGGCGGCTGAAAATCGGTTCCTTTAGCATTATGAATTGTAAAAGTAACTGAAAAATATCCACTCAAAACGATTTGTCGGGCATCAGAAGTGGCTTCAAATCGTACATTCCCCTGAGCAAATATTGATGCACTAAACGCACAAAAAAAGAATAAAATGTAAAAGTTCCGGATCATCTAAAGCTCGCTGTTTTGCTGATTTCAAAAGAAATTGGCAATATCAAAGTTTGTATATTTTACGCTTTTTTTTGGGCTTTTTTGGCTTTGGAGTTCGTCGGTTAAAAGGGTTTAGCTCATCCTGGTTCCTAGAATCTGATTGGTTTAATTCCTCAGGATTTTCAACTACCAAAATCTTTTTGGGCAAGGTTTCTACAATTTCGTTTCCGACTTTTACACTTGCCGGCTCG
>JANQFJ010000151.1 GCA_028277915.1 Saprospiraceae bacterium | reverse complement strand
ATCTCCATAATTTTTCAATGTCACCTCAACAGTTTCCGCATCTGAAAGGCCACATTGTGAAAGAGGGGACGAAATTCCTGCAATTCCAACGTCAATCAGCCAAATTGTTTTAAATTGAACAGGACCGATTACTGCACTGGAATCCCCATTATCACAAGCTACGGAAATGTAAAAATCATACTCAGTATCTTCCTGCAATCCCGTTAAAGTGATATTTGTATTTGAAGTAATCAGTTGGTTGCCAGTGCCCAATAAAAAACCTGCTTCATCGTATTCCAATAAATAGATGCCTGATGAATCCGCAGGAGTCCAGCTAATTTCTGCATCAATCCCTCCAACTTTATCTACATTAACATTATAAGGACCTGGACATGTAGGACAAGCAAAAATGTTTAAAACTTCGCCTGTTTGAGGAAAAGGTCCATCTGAAAAAATATTATTACCTGATGGGTCCAAGATATTATAAGTTATTTCGTTTTGGAAAATGCCTCCAGAGGTATAAATAACAATCAATGGAGCATTACTAATAGCTTCAACAACAAACGTTGCTGAAGTACCCGTAGTAAATGTGTAATCAGTTGAAACTCCGTTAACAATCACAGTTAGATATGATCCATTCCACCCGTCACCAAAGGAATCAAAAAGCTCCAGAGTATAGTAACAGGTATCAGGTGGTGGCGGGTTGTCAAAAGAAGTCATTGCTTCTTTGCCTTCTAAGTTCAGGCTTGCAGAGAGTAGCCCCAATAGCAAAAACAACAAGCTTGGGAGTTTTACAAACGATTTTAAAGTAAAATATTTAAAACTCATAAAATGTATTTTTGTAACACAAAAGATTATCTAATTATTGACTTGACCTTTAAAGTCTTTCCCAAAATTAGTTTTAATTTTCGGAATTATAATTTTGAAATTAAAAAATTGTAAATCTGTTGACACCCAGCATTTTGATAAATATATTGAATGTCAATATTAATAGGGAGTAGTTTCGATTCTGGCAATATTGTACAGTTATCCGAAGATGGGCGAAATTACGTAAAAAATAAGAATAATGGGTTCTACGATTACTATAAAAGACTTGTTTCATCAGTTATCTGACATTCTTTATAAACAAAATATCTGGCATGCTGTTAAAAGAACATATTTTGCAAAGTCGTTATCCTGTTTGAAAAATTTATATCCTAACGTCAAATTTGATTAGAGAGTGGCAGTCTATTCTATCAGGGATTTGGAAAAACTGTGTGGAGTAAAAGCCCATACAATTCGCATTTGGGAGCAAAGATATGGTATTATCAAACCCAATCGGACGGATACCAATATTCGTTATTATCAGGATGCAGATCTCAACCTACTATTAAATATTGTGGTACTCAATCGCAATGGACATAAGATTTCGAAGATTGCCAAAATGTCGAAAGAAGAAATAGTTGAAAAGGTTACTGCAATTTCAGAAGTCAATCTCGATCTGGATGCTCAATTGGACGAGCTCACCTTGGCTATGGTCGAAATGGACGAATACAAATTTGATCGAATTTTAACAGCAAACATAGATAAACTGGGTTTTGAGAAAACCATGTTGCAGGTGATGTATCCGTTTTTAGATAAGCTTAGTGTTTTTTGGCTAACGGGTTCGATCAGCCCTATCCAGGAAAATTTTATCAGCAACCTTATTCGTCAAAAAATCATCGTTGCTATTGATAAGCAACCATTCAATGAAAATGCGCAAACGCAGAAGTTTTTGATCTACTTGCCAGAAGATGAAAACCAGGAGCTCAGCCTTTTGTTTATGCATTATCTGATCAAATCCAGGGGAAAAAATGTGATTTACCTGGGCCAAAATATTTCATTAGAAGACCTTTTTGATGCTTGTCGAATTCACAGACCTGATTTTATTTTTACGATGATCACCGAATCTTTTGCAAAATTACCCGTCCAAAAATATGTTGATACTTTATCCCAATCTTTCCATTTTTGCCAGATTTTACTTTCTGGTTATCAGGTTGTATCTCAAAATGTACAGTCAAAAGGGAATGTGATGGTTTTGAGTAGTTTGAATGAAACAATATCTTTTTTAAACAGGCTTAGCTGATTTTTTAAAGTAGTTTGTAAAATTACCTATTTTTGTGCCTTTATTTTTTAATCCTTAATATCAAAAACGATGAAAATCATTTCGAATTTATTTATTGCTTTTATTACTTTAAGTTTAGTTGTTTCCTGTAAAAACAAACCTGAAGGTGAAGCCGCCAAAGTAGGCGAAGCCACTCAAGTCACTGCACAACCATCTGGAGACGAACGAGTATATGGAGTAGCTGAGGGGAATGTATATTGGGCTGCCACAAAAATAGGAGGTGCGCACAATGGCACTTTTCGTGTGTCTGAAGGAAAGCTTGCTGCAGCCAATGGTTTGATAACCGGAGGAAAGTTTGCTATTGATATAAATTCAATGACTGAGGTTACACTTCCAGATGATATGAAAGCAAAATTCCTGGGACATATGAAATCCGCCGATTTTTTCGATGCAGAGAATAATCCTGAAGGTATGTTTGTTATCGCTTCAGTTGAACCATTGGAAGGAAATGAAGAAGCCAATTATACGGTCAAGGGGAATTTAACGTTAAGAGGAATCACCAAAAGCATTAGTTTTCCGGCGAATATTGCAGTGATGGATGATAAAATATCGGTTGTTTCCCCAAAATTCACAATTAACAGAACCGAATGGGATATGAAATACAAATCTGCAATTATCGGAACAGCAGCAGATAAAATTATCCACGATGATGTTTCATTGAACATACAACTTGAAGCTATAGCTGGAAGGAGATAATCAATTAAAATATTTAGCCCCATGAACTGACCAGATTTTTCTGGTAAGATTACGAAAAAGCGCCTCACATTCAGGAGGCGCGTTTTTTGGTTTACTTAGTAGTTGAAATTGATAAATTTTACCTACTTTAGAAATGTGAAACCATTGGCTTCAAAAGCTTTTCACACAAAACGATAATTCAAACCAGCGTTGTTTAATTTATGGATTTCAGGCGACTTTTTGACCTATTCCCGTATCAGCAGGCGATATACCCTCAAAAAATCGCATTGGCTCATCGTGACGGTCTGAAATGGCAAAAATACAGCACAAAAGAATGCTTGACTCAAATCAATAAAACAAGCGCCGCGTTACTCGATCTTGGTCTCAACCGAAATGATAAAGTCGCTTTATTATTTGATCGGGGAAATGCTTATTGGAATTTTTTGGATTTTGGTATGCAGCAAATCGGAGTTATTGTCGTTCCGGTTCATTCTGCAATTGGAGACCATGAATTGGAATATATCCTGAAAGATGCAGAAGTGAAATTTTGCATAACTTCCTCCAATGCTTTGTATGAAAAAGCAGAAAAAATATTTGAAAATATTTTAACCCTTAAAAAAATATTTTGCCTAGAAAAAATAAAAAATGTTCCCGGATGGGAGAGTCTTTCCAAAGAACCAACAGACAAACATTTAGAAGAATTCCAGGGTTTAAGAGCTGCAATTCATGAAGATGACCTTGCAACCATAATCTACACCTCAGGATCATCAGGGACTCCAAAAGGAGTGATGCTTTCTCACAAAAATATTGTAAGCAATATCAAGGCAACGATCTCTCTGGTTCCAATCAATTGCGATAAACGGGTTATTAGTTTTTTGCCTTTGAGCCATATTTTCGAGCGTATGGTGACATATTCCTACATAGCTGCTGGGGCATCAGTTTATTATGTTGACAAAACCGAAAGCCTTGTGGAATATGCCAAAGAAGTTCGACCGCATTATTTTACAAGTGTGCCACGATTTTTAGAAAAATTTTATGATGGAATTTTAGAACGGGTGAGAGGTATGAGTCGTTTAAAAAAAGCGATTTTTCTCTGGGCTATAAAACTGGGCGAAAAATATGAAGGCAAAAAGAACATTTCAGTCCTTTATTTTTTAAAATTAAAAATTGCTGATCTGTTTGTTTTTTCCAGTTGGCGGATTGCTTTGGGCAATCGAGTGGAAGGCGTAATTGTAGGAGCAGCGGCATTACAGCCCAGATTGGGGCGATTGTTTTCTTCTGCTGGCATTGAAATCAGAGAAGGTTATGGACTTACTGAAACCTCACCTGTGATTTCTTTTAATCGTTTTGAGCCTGGAGGTGTTCGTTTTGGAACCGTAGGAATCCCAATTCCAGGCATCGAATTAAAAATAGACAAACCAAGCGATGAAGGAGATGGAGAAATTTTGGTAAAAGGCCCCGGGGTAATGCTTGGATACCACAACCAACCAGAACTTACGGCAAAAGTACTGGATGATGAAGGGTGGTTTCATACCGGTGATATTGGCAAAATTGTGTATAAGCGGTTTTTAAAAATTACTGATCGCAAAAAAGATATTTTTAAAACGACGACGGGAAAATACATTTCTCCACAAACGCTTGAAAATCTGCTAAATGGTTCATCTTTCATCGAGCAATCGATGGTGGTTGGATTCAATCGTCCCTTTGTGGCCGCTTTGATTGTTCCTGTTTTCAACCGGCTCAAAAATTGGTGCGAAGAAAACGATGTTCATTGGACTGCTGAACAATATATGGTGATCAATCCGAAAGTGATGCAACTTTTTGAACAGATTATCGAATCAATAAATGAAGGTCTGACTAGCCAGGAAAAAATTCGAAAGTTTACTCTGCTTTACGAGGATTGGAGTGTGGAAAATGGTGAAATAACACCAACTTTAAAATTGAGACGACCGTACTTGCTGGAAAAACACCAGCAAGAAATTGAAGAAATTTATGAAAAGAGTTGAGGAAAATTATATTTTTCTTTTGAAACAAAAATAACTGTTCGTTTTTTTAACTAAAGAACTCCTTTTATCAGGAAATTGAAATCAAAAAAATATTCAAATGAAACCGACCAGATTATTCGATTTTATCCATTATCAAAAACAAAATCACCCGTTGCAAAAAGCGTATACCTACAAACACGATGATAAATGGGTGTCTTTTAGCACTGATGAAATCATCGAGATGGCAAATAAAGTTAGCCTTGGCTTGCTTAAATTGGGTGTTCGACCAGGCGATAAAATCGCTTTGGTGGTTTATAAAAATCGCCCAGAATGGGTGATCATGGATATTGGATTGCAACAAATAGGAGCGATCAATGTGCCTGTTTATCCGACGATTAGTTCAGGAGAATATGAATACATTTTTAATGATTCGAGTGTCAAATATTGCTTTGTGGGAGCAGGCGATTTATTTGATAAAGTAAAAGCTGCAGAACAAAACGTACCCTCTTTGGAAGACATTTATACTTTTGATAAAATGGTCGGTATAAATTTTTGGAAAGAAATTTTTGCAGAAGGTGACCTTTCAGAAGTTCAAAAAATTAAGGATAGTATTAATCCTGAAGAGCTGGCAACGATTATTTACACATCCGGAACAACGGGTAATCCAAAGGGAGTAATGCTTTCGCACAACAATATTGTGAGCAATGTATTTGCAGTGGATGCTTTATTACCGGTTGAGCCAGATGAAAAAGTACTCAGTTTTTTGCCGATCTGCCATATTTTTGAAAGGACGGCTTCATATGCATATTGTTACAACAGCATTTGCATTACATTTACCGGGACGGATAATCTGGGTGGTGAAACAGGTGATTTGCAAACTATTAAGCCGCACTTTTTTACAACAGTACCACGACTTTTGGAAAAAGTGTATGAAAAAATCTACAACAAAGGTCTAACACTTACAGGAGCTAAGAAAAAGTTATTTTTCTGGGCATTGAGCATGACAGATGATTATGATTTTGATAAAAAATTTGGAGGGATAGATGCTGTTAAACGATCAATTGCAGATAAATTAATTTTCAGTAAATGGCGTGCTGCTTTGGGTGGAAATGTAAAAGGTATCCTGACGGGCGCCGCCGCGTGTCCCGTTAAAATGATTAGGGTTTTTTCAGCTGCAGGTATTCCCATTCGGGAAGGGTATGGTTTGACTGAAACTTCACCTGGATTGACCATTAATAATTATGAACCGGGCGGTGCAATGATGGGGACTGTTGGGCCTCCTTTGCAAGATGTGGAGATTATAATCGATTCCAGCGATGGAGATTATCGTGAAGGTGAAGGAGAGATCCTGGCAGCTGGACCAAATATCATGATGGGGTATTACAATAAACCATCGGAGACAGCCAATGTGATGAAAGAGATTGATGGTAAGAAATGGTTTTGTACTGGCGATGTGGGTAAACTTGTCAAAGGGCCAAAAGGTAGAGATTTTTTGAAAATTACAGATCGGAAAAAAGAACTTTTGAAAACTTCAGGCGGAAAATATGTCGCTCCTGCTCCGATTGAAAATAAGTTTAAAGAAGACTTTTTGATTGAACAAATGATGGTAGTCGGTGAAAAACGGAAATTTGTCTCTGCATTGATTGTTCCTTCGGTTGAAGCGTTAAAAGATTGGTGTTCCCAAAAAGGCATCAATTGGTCTTCGCTGGGAGATGTGCTCAGTAAACCTGAAGTAGTTGATTGTTTTCAGGAAATCGTCAATCGTTATAATCC
>JANQFJ010000104.1 GCA_028277915.1 Saprospiraceae bacterium | reverse complement strand
GTGCAGTTTATAAACAAGCAAGGAAAAGAAGGAATTGTTGCTAAATTTTATTCAAAACTGGGTGTTGAACCAAATAAAGGCGATGAACTTATTTTTATGGATTCCAAGGGCACAAGAAAATCTTATCGTTTCAATGAATATGACATCTTTACCAGTGCCACAGAAACTCATGAAAATCAAATCATTTTAGACCTGGAAGCGCTAAAGTGGTTTGCCAACTCTTCAATAACACGAATATTTTATAAAGATCATGGGAAAAATGCTATGCATCAATTTTCGATTACTCAAAGCCGGCAAAAAGATTTTTCGAATTTAGCGAAAGAAATGATTAACTTGTTGAAATAAGCACCTAAGGATTCAAAATTCAATTCACCGTTCTCAAAGCTCTTTCTATAATGCTTTTGAGTTCTTCGACGTCCCATGGCTTCATAATATATTGAACAATTTTCCCATCTTTTATGGCATCTTCAATGGGCTTAAGATCACTGAATCCGGTTACAATCATCCGTACCATTTCAGGGTAATTTTGCATGATGTTTTCCAGCAATTCGACACCAGTCATTTGAGGCATACGCTGATCGGAAAGGACCAAGTCGATAGGTTGATTTTGAAGTAACTCCAAAGCTTCTGAACCTCCGGGAGCTGTATAAATATTAAAAAAGCGGCGAAACACCGAGCGGAATGCCAATAGGTTATCCGATTCATCATCAACGTATAGTATGTTATATTTTACAGCCATTTAAGTGAATTCCATAAGACGATGTGCTTCGGAATTGTCAATTATTTCAATAGGTAAATATACTACTATATTTGTACCTTTTCCAATCTCGGACGAAACTTCAATCCTGCCGTTATGTTTTTCGATGATACCATAACTTATCGACAATCCCAGTCCGGTCCCCTCTCCAATTTCTTTGGTAGTAAAAAATGGTTCGAAGATTCGTTTTTGGGTTTCGGCAGTCATTCCTTTACCATTGTCCTGGATAGATATTTGGACTTCGCCGTTTAATTTTTCTGTTTTAATAAAAATATCACCACTTCCTTCAATAGCCTGAATAGCATTGTTGATGATGTTCATAAAAACCTGGTTCAGTTTATCAAATTGGCAGGTAATTAATGGTATTTTTCCATAGCTTTTATGAACGGTTATATTGTCTTTCAATTTACTGCTGAGAATAGTAAGTGTAGAATCCAAACCTTCATGAATATCCGCTTTAACGAATTCGTCATTTACATTCCTGGAAAATATCCGCAGGCTTGTAACAATATTTTTGGTTCGAAGTGCTCCTCGCTCAATGCTATCAATAAGCTGTTTGATCTCATCACTCAGGAATTCTGTATCCAACTCATCAATTTTGTTCAAAATATTTTGGATCTGAACTTTGGAAGGGTTGTTTTTTAATTCATGCACTTCATCCAACAAAAGGTTAATTTCCTGTAAATCAAGCTTTAAAGCATGCGAATTCGTTGTAACGAAATTCAAGGGATTGTTGATTTCATGAGCGACTCCAGCGGTCAGTTGACCTAAGGAAGCCATTTTCTCAGACTGTACCAACTGGATTTGAGTGTTTTTTAAATCACCAATCAAACGCTCTAATTCTTTTTTCTGAGCACCTAATTTTTTATTGGCACGGCGTCGGATCAATGCCACCCGGTACAACAATCCGAGAATGATCAACGCTAAAATCAAAACTCCAAAAACAAAATTTCGAAACAGCGCTTCTTTTTGATTTTTCAATTCAAAATCCTTTTCCTGCAAAGCAAGATTGAGTTCCGCTTGTTTTTGAGCTGCCTGAGCTATTTCTCGGTCCTGCTGTTCTGATTGCAGCCTTTGTTCAGCAAGCAATAGTGCCTGATCGCTTTGTTCTTTTTCAAGCAACGCGATTTGCCTATCTTTTTGCTCTGCGTCGAGAAGTTGTTGAGCCTGAAACAGTTCTTGCTCGGTTTTTTCTTTTTCCAGATCTTGCTGTGCAAGGAGTAGTGCCTGTTCCGCTTGTTCTTTTTCGAGGCGTTCTTGCTCCAGGAGGCTTTCTTTAAGAGCAGTTTCCTGTCTAAGCCGTTCATTTTCAAGGAGATCTTGTTTTAATTTCAACTCTTCAATTTCCCGATCCACAATCAACAAACTCATCTCCTTTTCGGTTTGTTCAGCAGAAAATTGTTTTTGCAATTTCTCTTCCCGTTCCATTTGCTTGGCAATCAACAATGAATCTTTTAGCTTGGCGTGGACACGAAAATGTTCCAAAGATTCTTCATAATCTTTGATTTGTTTATAAATCTCTGACCTCGTTTTATACGCCAACTGTTCAATCTCTTTGTCTGAAATGCCTTTGGCCAAGTCGATGGCCATTTGGTTTCGTGAATATGCGCTGTTAAAATCATTTTGGTTCAAGTAGATGATGGCAATCAAATTATTGAGGTTTGCCAACATCGCCATATCTACAACGTTCTGCCCCTTTAGTTTATCAATGGCTCGAAACAAATACTTAAGCGAATTGTCGTAATCTCCCAAATTCTGATACAGGATACCAATATTGCTCAACGTTATCGGATTGCTACCTGATTTTGGTTTAAATTGATCTTCCATTTCAGCAGCCTTCGTAAAATTATTCAATGCCTGCGGCAAGTCATTTAAATGTTTGTTAAGAAATCCGATGTTGTTCAGCGTCACAATGATCTCTGCGGTATCTTTTTGACTTTCATTCATCTGCAAAACGCGATAGCTGCTTGCCAAAGCATTTTTGATGTCCTCCTTTTCTTTATACACTTTGATGGTATTTCTCAGTGTTTCCGCTTCTCCCTTTTTGTCGTTTTGGGATTCATAGATTTTTAAAAGCTTATTATAAAAAGCCAATGCCTCATCCAATTCACCATTGGCAAATTTATTTCTCGCCATACCTTTTGTAGCAACAATTGTAATTGAATCCGTAACGAATTCGGGATTTGAAAGTGCTTCATTGAAGTGCTCGAATGATTTTGTAAAAACACCCCATCTTTCGTACAATGCTGCGATTTCAAAATGCAGGTCTACTAGATTTGCATTGTGGTTTATATTTTCTCTCGTTTTCAAAGAATGCAAATAATACCGCAATGCAATCGGTACATTGTTCTTTTGTTCATAAACTTTTGCTAATAAATGCAGGCAAACAGCAGCCATTTTCTGCTCGTTTCCGT
>JANQFJ010000101.1 GCA_028277915.1 Saprospiraceae bacterium | reverse complement strand
AGAAACATTAGCCCAAAACCCTGAAATCAGAATTGAATTGGCCTCGCATACAGATTGCCGCGGCAATGCACGATACAACGAGGATCTTTCACAAAAGAGAGCGCAATCAGCGGTAAATTATTTGATATCCAAAGGAATTCCGGCTGAACGCCTCGGAGCAAGAGGATATGGAGAAAACCAACTATCGGTGGATTGTGTATGCTCCAGATGTACCGAAGAAGAGCATCAGGCCAACCGACGCACAACCTTTAAAATTGTTGAATAACCAATCATAAAATTAAAAAAGGTGGATCATTAAAAAACATGATCCACCTTTTTTGGCATTCAAATTTTAAACCTTAATTTCTTACAATTTTAATCAATTTGCTTAACTCTTCATGGTCAAATCGTATAAAATAAATGCCTGAAGGAAAAGCGTAAAGAGACATTTGGGCTGACAAAATGCCACTGTAATTGACTAACCGGCCATGCTGAACTATTTTTCCTGTCTCATCAATTATCTCCAATTTTAGTGTGCTTAAATGTTCCAAGCCTTTCACTTCGATATGAAAATATCCGTCAGTTGGATTCGGGAATACCCCAATTGATTTTCCATACAATCTTGTATTCAATCCAACCATGACATCAACAGTAACCATAATTTCAAGCAGACAACCCAGGCTATCCTGAACAACTACATCATAATCACCAGGAGGTAAATCTGCAAAAATATTTTCATCCTGGAAGGTATTTCCTCCATCAATGCTATAGCTAAAGGGAGAGTTGCCATTTGTAGTGAGGATAGTAATTGAACCATCATTCTGGTTTTCGTTTGCATCCATGACAGTAACTGTGAAATCCAATGTACAAGTACCAACTTCGACCTGAAATTCGAATTCGCACATATTAGCATCAACAACCACTACATCGTAGGTACCACCTGAAAGGTTATTGAAAAAAGGACTGCTTTGAAAGGAATTTCCACCATCAATGCTATATTGAAAAGGAGCTGTACCATTGGAGGTATTAATATTAATTGCTCCGTCACTTGCTCCAAGTGAACTTTCGTTCATCGTAACAGCCTGTGCGTCCAAAGCACATATAAATGGCACACAAAACTCATTCGACTCAGAAGTACCAAAATTTGCAACCATCAATGATGCCAAAACAACACCGTTTTCATCGACAATGTCGTAATTACCTTCAACTCCATACGCCTGGATTCCATCCCCCCACTCATCAAAAATGGTAAAAGTATAACAACCATCGGCAAGGCACCAAAATTCTTCATGCAGTGTTTGTCCTTGACTATAAGGGCCTCCTGAAAATATTACTGTTCCCATTTCATCAACTAACTCCCAGCTTGTTTCGTTGGGATAAAGATCAGTGAGCAATTGTAAAGTAACACCACTCCCTCCCAGAATCACTTCAAAATCACGGCTAAGTGTATCATTTTCGACGGCTTCATCCATCATATTGTTGGGATTCTCAGAAAATACGGTATATGAGTTGGTTCCACTAATTAGAGGATTGAGTTCAAAATAAACAGTGTCGGATTCTCCATTAAGTAAACTACCATTCCAGTTGTACGTATCCGTAGTAGTTGCATTTAAGTCCCAATTGATATCAACTGAAGTCAGTTTTTCGGCTCCGATATTTGTCAAAACAACTCCAACCATTACTGATGAATCACAAATGGTTGTTTCCAGTCCCAAGAATTCAGTGATGGATGCATCAAATCGAGTAGTTTTAGAAATTTCTTTTCGAAGTGTATCGTTAAAGATGTTTTGGTCATCCATTAAAGCTGTGAAGATTTTGAATTCATAGTCTCCAATGGCAGACATATCAACAGTTGGTGTAAAAGTATGAGAATAAACACTATCTGGTTCCAAAGTCACCATGACGGTATCGATCACAGCGGGTTGGTTTTCAAAAATATACCCTATTTCAAAATTGGATTGGGCTTCCAAACCAAAATTCTTGACCTTTATCTGAACCGGTTCACTGTCAGTGAGATAGGCAGAATTTTCTGGTGTCACCAATTGAGTAGGACCAACATCGATCGTATCTCTGTTTATCAGAAACGAAACAATCTTTGTTCCCCATTGTGCATTGTCTTTCATATATTCACTTGTAAACCAAAAAGTTCGTCCATCGCTTTCATCAACAGTCATCATCGAATAATCTCCCCAACGATTTCCAAGGTGAAGACTCAACCCAGAAGCGAATTCATATTCATCAACAGTCATTTCACCAAGCGGATCACTCACTCTTCGACCTGTAAAAACCAGCGAAAGGTTTTTGTTAGGCCCCATTACAGAATACCCTAAACCAATATTTCCGGCAGCATCCATTGCAATACTCCCCATAAATCGATGATTGTTGTCAGGTGAAATTGTCCCTTCCTGATAGATTTCCCACTGTCCGCCAGCTGGCTTTCTTAATTCATACCATCTGATTCCTCCAAGATTGTTTCCATCAATATCAACCACGAAATTGAGTACCATTGATTCATGAGTTCCAAAATTTCGATAATTGACCCTATGCATCAAAACCTGCTGCAAAGCTGAAACAAGGCTCCCATTAGATTGAGCCAAACAGGCAAAAATATTACCATTACAAACATCACTGTCAAATGGTGTAGTTGGTAATTCAATAGGACCTGTCACTGTAGAATTATTGGCATTATCCCAATCAATAGCAATTTCCCAAACTTCCAGCTTGTCTTCTCCTCCATCCCATGCATCATCATACATTCTGACAACATATTGCGGGCTGCCAGGGGGAGGTGGACTATTGACTCCATCCCAGTCGGCAGCAGTTGCAACCTGAAAAGCTGATCCGCTGGCGTCCGGAAATTTCGGAATACCCAGCAACTGCATATCAACGTTTGCTTCTCCATTGAGCATTGCATCTCTATCCAAAACATAAATAGGAATATCTCCGCCTTCATTGGTCGTGATATAGTAAGCATCATGCCATACGCCATATTTAGGGTAATCTGGAAGGCCATTGGGGGATTGAAATTCGTATGCATGGAAACTACCCATCGGGTCATTCGTTTCAGAAATCGCGACAAGCAGTGTATTGAAATCACTTGCAATTTCAGAAAACAACCATCGGTCTGCTCCCTGGTCATACAATATCACAGGGTCACCCAAACCGGAAAGTCCAAAATCTTCCCATAAAGTGTTAAAACTGGCTGGTCCGTACACCAAATTACCATCTTTATCAAAGATTTTAAAAACAGATCCCCCACCATTAGTCGTTTGAACATAATACTCTGGACTCACATCGCCATTCGTGTCCGGAACACCAATTTGCTGTGCTTCATTGACATCTATTCCTTCAATATTGATAATCGGTTCAACTGGAAATGAGTTGCTAGAAAAACTCGCCAACTGACGCAAAGGGTCCATTCCTTGTGGCAATGGAGAAGGATTGTTGTTTTGCATTGGGGTATTTCCTTTAAAGTTATCAGGAGCTTTAGGAAAATTTTTCTTTTTGCTCTTCTTTTTCATGTTATTATTGGGAGGAGTGACTAGTGGTTTTTCATGCAGTGATGTAGTCTTTCCCAGATATCTTAATTTTGAAGTTTGCGCCCCTTGGTATGTTTCAGTCTGTGCAAATAAAGTGCAACAACTTATAACAAAGAATAAAAAAGCAAACGTTTTTTGGATCGTTGTATTCATCGAATGTGTTTTGAAGTGATAGATTGATTTAAACTGATTGTTGAAAAACTGAGTCTTGCAGGAAAACACAGTAATTTTAGCACCTCTAAATTAGCAAAATATGTTCTGATCAAATGGCATCAAAATGCCATTTCATATTATTAAATTGAATTTTTGTTGTCTCTTTCAATAAAAGGGATGAAAGCCATTCTTTTTTACAAACTCGATTGAGTTTTAAAAATAACATTAAGGTGTAAAAACAATTTTTTGGGTAAATGTATCTCTGTTGTTAATTGTAATTTTTAAAAAATAGATACCTGCTGTAAAATTTGAAAAATCGATGATTTCACTAATTTCTATGGCATCCTTTTCTATCGTATAAAGTTGCCTTCCTACGACATTATACAATTCAATTTTTACATCATTTTGCTTCGAAAATCCAATTTCAAGTTTACAAATGGAACTAGTAGGATTGGGGTAAAGATGAAACGACTCGAATATTTTTGGATCATCTGTGTTTGTCACAAAACCAACTTCAACCGTAGCAACAGAAGTACAACCACTAGCATCGGTAACAGTTACGGTATAACTTCCTGTCGTCAAATCAACGGCAATAGAATCAACCTGAAAGCCTGTATTCGAATCCCATAGAAAAGTGTAAGGAGGAGTACCACCATTGACAGCAACCGTTGCAGTTCCATTGGAAGCACCTAAAGTCTCGGGAGTAGAGGAAGTATCTAATTCAAGATCATCTAGTGGTCCTAGAACATTGAACAAATCGGTATTATAAAAACAACCATTTTGATCAGTGATTGTGCATTCATAAAATCCTTCCTCCAAATTCTCAATCGTGGCAGTATTGCCGCCATTATTCCACAAAAAATTATACAATGGAGTCCCTCCACTCATATACAGTGTAATACTCCCAATCGAATCATTACAATTTATATTGTCAACAATCGAGATACTATCCAAATTCAATGGTGAATCTGGTTCAGTGATTTCTATGGTAATTTCTTCGGTGATACAATTGTTAGCATCTGTAACCTCACAAATATAAATGCCACCGGAAAGTTGACTGATTGTCGCGGTATTGTCGCCAGTGTTCCAAGTATAGCTATATGGAGTCACTCCTCCGTCAACGGAAAGTACAATGCTTCCATTTTGAAATCCAAAACAAGGAACATCATTTTGTGATAAAACAGATACCGAAATATTGCTATCCGGCCCTTGAATCTCAAAAGGACTGTCTGTTTCGATGGAGCATCCGTTAGCATCCGTTATCGTCAATGAATAACTCCCCGAGGGCAAATTTGAAATGTTTTGTGTGGTATCACCAGTGCTCCATAAAAAATTGTATGGATTTGTACCACCCGTTGTTTCAATTTCCAAAAAGCCGTTATTGGCATCAAAACAATCATTATGGCCAATTCCTGTTAATAAATATTGCAATTCCATGGGTTCATCAATTTCAATCATCGGAGAAATTCCTACACAACCATTGACATCTGTAATGGTTACATTATAAAAACCACCTTGCAAGTTTGAAATAATCATCGAAGTGACACCATTACTCCAATTATATTGAAAAGGAGCTGTACCGCCGTTCATCAAAATCGAAATACTGCCATCACTTGCTTCATGACAGGTCACATTATTTACAATATCTGCTTCAACTTCAAAACCATCATCCAGTTGTTGAACTTCAATTGATGATAAAAGCGATTCGCAGCCATTGAAATCGGTGACTGTCACAGCATAAAACCCCGTTGGAATCCCTGAAATATTTTGTAATGTGTCCCCAGTGCTCCATTCAAATTCAAAAGGAGCGACTCCACCTGAAGTATTAATTTCGATGCTCCCCTCTTCAATACCCGAACATCCCACATGGGTAATGGATTCAATTCCAATTTCGATTACTTCGGGTTCATCAAGAGTTATAAAATCACTTGCTGCCACGCAATTGTTTTCATCCAATACAGTGAGTTGAAATTGCCCTGATGCCGCATTTGACAAGTCTTCTGTTGAAGTTCCATTATTCCAACTATAAATGTAACTGCCGTCTCCACCAGTCACATTGACATCGATACTTCCATTTTCAAAGCCATTACAGCTTGGGCTTTCTACGGAAATGATTTCAATATTAATTGGTAAGGGCTGAATTATGGTAAAAGTATCCGTTAATGAGACGCAACTATTAGCATCTGATATGGTCGCAAAATAATCTCCAGCAGGAAGATTTTCGATATCTTCTGTTTCAATACCATTGTTCCAATTAAAATCATATGGTGCGAGACCACCGATCATGGAAATGTAGATACTTCCGCTGGAATCAGAATAGCAATTTACATCATTAATTTCATCGACTAAAGCATTGAAAAAATTTGCAGCTGAAATTGTAAAAACCACGGATTCAGATGTACAGCCATTATTATCTGTAACTGTCAATTGATAATCTCCAGCTTCCAGATTGTCTAAATCCTGTTCAAGTTCGCCATTGTTCCAATTATAAAAATATGGAGAGGTACCTCCTGTGATTGAAACATCAAGACTTCCATCCGCTACACCATCACAAAAGGCATTTTGAATTGCGTCCAGTGATATGGACATTACTGAAGGAGCAACAAGCTCTAAACCGTTGATTTTCAAATCACAATTATTACTATCTGTTACGGTTAGGCCATAAACTCCTTCTTCCAGGCTGGTTGCATCTTCAGTGATTGCGCCATTGCTCCAGTTGTAAAAATATGGTGGAGTACCACCGGATATTTCCACCTCAATTGCACCATCAGATAGATTATTACAGGAAGGTGCTTGCATATTTGTGATATTGTAATTAAGTTCACTGGGCTCAGATATAAAAATTGATGATGACACTAGTTCACAGTCTCTGACGTCTGTTACAGTCAACTGATATTCACCGTCCTCAAGTAGGAAAAGGTCTTCTGACATTGCTCCATTATTCCAATCGTAAGAATAGGGAGCTGTACCTCCTGTTATTGAAATGTCAAGACTTCCATCATTTCCACCAAAACAGGAAGGGTTTATTAGTTCAAGTATTTCGAGTTCTAATGGTTCAGGTTCATTGACTGAAATCATATCTGAATTAAAAATACAGCCGTTGGCATCAGTTAAATTGAAATCGTATACCCCTTCTGTCAAATCGTTGTTTTGACTTCCAATAGTTGCATTATTCCAATTAATAGTATAGGGAATGGTACCTCCGGAGACAAAAACTTCAATACTTCCGTCACTCATTCCAAAACAACTCACATCGGTAATATCCGAATAATAACTAAAGGTATCGGGTTCTTCCACTTCAATATCATCAATCACATTTGTACAATTTCCATCAGTAACTGTAACGCTGTAAGTCCCTGAAGGGATATTTGAGATGTCTTCAGTTGTGCTGCTGTTGCTCCATAAAAAAGTAGGATTGTTTCCAGTCACCGAGATATCGATCGAACCATCAGACGCACCAACACAACTTGCATCGGAAATCAAAATATTTGGATCAATAGTCGCCGATGGTCCGTTAACGATAACAACCGGTACTGTCATTTGACAGCCTAAGCCAAAAGGATCGCTGTCTGAAATGTTGATACTGTAAGCTCCTTGTTCAAGATTTTGAATATCATAACTTCCGTTGATGTTTGAAACAGTTCCATTAACTGGGCCTGACCATGATATTTGATAAGGAGGGATTCCATCCAGTGGGGTTACTGTGATTATTCCATCATTGCCACCGCAGGAAGTCACCGCTTCGGTGCTTGTGGAAGTACTGGTAATGCTTTCTACCGTTTCAATAAAAACAGTATCAACATGAGCACATCCAATCGAATCTGTTACAGCCAACCAAACCGGCTCTATGGTACCTGGCGTCCCTGCTGTAATGGCTATGAGCGTGTTTGTTGATCCATTGCTCCATTCATATGAAAAAGGTAGCACACCTCCCCCAAGGGGTTGACTGGTCAATACTTGTGAACTGGCTTTACAAATTCGCAAAGTGTCATCAGAGTTGATGACAACCTGGGGAGCAGAATTTACTAAAACTATCACCTCAATTTCATCGGTACATCCAGCTGCAGTGGTGGATAGAATGTAAAACGATTGAGTTATCACAGGAGAAACAATCGGGCTTCCTAGTTTGTTGGAATCATTTGCCGGAGAATCGTTGTGAAAACTTAAAGTGCCCATTGTGTTGTTGAAATCAATAATATTTACAGAACTTAAATCAAAGTTTTCCCCTTGACATATTTCGGGCATATCAGTTGTAAAAAGTTCAGGGTTTGGATGTAAGGAAACACCAATTTCCACCCGCTGACTTTTACAAGAGGTGTTTAAGGAATCAACAACATAAAAAACTGTGTCTTCCGTTAAAACACCAGCATCAAAAGTATTACCTGAAAACAATAAATTTCCTCCGATGAGTGAATCATACCAGTAGAGATTTCCGCTTCCTTCCAACAGCACTGATTCGCCCAAACAAAAATCTGTATTTGTAATAACAGGATCTGCCAAAATATTGTCATCTGTCATTCCATTGCAATTTTCGTCTATTGCATTACAAGGGATTTCAAGGGCATTTGGATGAATAAAGGCATCATTATCATCACAATCCGCATTATTTTCAACATAGTTTGCAGGCGGGAAATCAGTACATGTCATAAATGGTACGTTCATATCCCCAAAACCATCACCATCATTATCGAAATAGAATGTGTACGCAGGCTCACCGATCACGGTAGTTCCATATAATTGAATATTGTCAATTGCAATATCACCCCGAAAATTAATCCCGCCAAGTGCTGAAAATCGCAATTTTGCAATATTGTCATGGAAAGCCCCCAAATCAATGAAAACTTTCTCCCACCTATCACCTTGATCACCTGAAAGCGACCACATGTTTATCCAATTTAAACCATCATTAAGGGAAATATCCAGGCTAAGTGTATTCACTCCTGTTCCAAACATGTGATAATAAAATGAAAGGTGACAGGATTCACTTTCTGCACCAATTAAAAGACAAGTGGATACTAAATCAGCCTGGCTTGCACCCTGGCAAGCTCCCCCTGATGTCTCGATATAGACATAATTTCCCCCTCCAGTTATATCATCAGACGGACCAGTGTTGGAAGAAGTTGTCCCATTGGCATCCACCAACCAGTCAAAATCGTCGTTTATACTATTGCTCCAAACACCGTCAATATCACAATCCGCCGAGCAACTTGTGGAACAAGATACCTGAGTATCAAAATTTTCTGAAAGCGTCATCACAGGAGTTGTGCAATCTGTTTTAAAAATAACTGAACAAGGGTTTCTTACAAATCCGCCTGAAGAGCATTCGTTGCGGATATAAACCTCGTATTCGGTTTCAGGAGATAAATTTGTCAAAACATATGGCTGAGCAACCGGACACGAAAGTGAAACAACAGTACCTTCGCCTGCAGAACTACCCGTTCCAGGTACAAAGCCGGGGCTACCATATTCTATAATAGTACTTGCGCAACTTCCAACAGCCCATGAGATCTGAGCAGCAGTAGAATCAAAACTTTCCAATGTCAAATCAGCCGGTGCATCACAAACAGCCTCTGAAAAAACCAACTCCACAAATTGTAGAGATCCAACATCTGATGCCGCATCATCACAAATTTGCAAAGTCCAAATCCCGTTAGGATCACTTCCGTCATGAAAATCATCAAAATCACCCTCAGGAATATAGGTTCCAATGAAAGGAGCATTCCCATCAACTATCGACTGACAGCCACTCATCGACAAAGCAGTATAGCTGGCACAGGTCAAATCTGACGGGTCACCATAATTATCTGCTCCTCCGCCATTATCAGTGCTTAATTCAACTACTACATTGTTTGGAGATTCCAATGTGATATCAAGATCATTATCCCATGTGTGTTCTATTATAAAGCGTACTTCTTCCAATACAATATCGATTCCCAATTGATCAGGAGTTATGCCGTTTACCATAATTTCATATCGATTCGATGCGGTACAACTATAGTCAAATATCAAAAAGTCAATCCCACAAATACTCGGATTGGGATTGGAAGAAGAAAAGTTGAATTGTTGTTGGGAATTTAAAGTTTCTTTTTTATAAAATTCTGAATTAGCTGCTGAGGCATTATTCAAACAAAAACTCAAAATCACCAAAATCAGCAATTTGTACCGACAACATTTGGCATGCATATAAATTCCTTTGATGGTTATAAGAGAAACTATATCATTAGGCGATTAACAAGAAATGTCGGGAATATTGACGCTCATAGTTTCCACTAAATTAATAAAATTTGAATATTTAGTAGAAATCTTATAGTTTTTTATCCAATTTGAGTTAAGCAAATTGGCACATATTTTCAATAAAAAATATAGACAAAACCATTAAATATAAGGGAAACCAAAGATCATTTTATCAAAATCCAAAGAATAAAATTAATGCCAATTTACATAATAAACAAAATTGTTTATCAAAATTTTCACCAATAGTAAATTTTTATATCGCAACTTTGTTTTAATGTAGAATATTAATATATTGCGATTATTACTCACATGATGAGGTAATTGGGTATATAATAGGTTCTTTGAAAAAATTAAATTGGAATTTCATTTTTTTCACAAGGTATAATTCTGTTTATCCTGTAAAAGTGGAAAAATTTAAGTTTATAATCTTTTTTAAACACATGATTATGAGTCCGCCATACTATCTTAAGGCAAAGGATTTAAATCTTTTGCCTATCAGGATTTCAAACAAAGAATAGCTCTCGTTTTTTTAAAAAAGAGGTGTTAAAACATCTAAAAAACCTAAGATGAATAACACAACAAGAAATTGAATAACAATAAACATCGAGACTAACCTTGCAAATATATAACCCGCTGTAAGTTTATTCTTTGTTTTTAAACCAAAAAAGCTCAGCTAAAAATTTAACTGAGCTTTTTTGGTTTTAGGAAGCTTCTAATGGCCTAACCCACTACAATATTGATCATTCGATTTGGTACAACGATTATTTTTCTCACCGTTTTCCCGTCTGTCCATTTTTGGATATCTTCTATTTCTATCGCTGCTTTTTCAAGGTCATCTTTTGAAGCATCTGCAGGAAAATCTGCAAAAACCCTGGTTTTTCCATTTATCGCAATGGGATACTTTACAGAATCCTCCTTCAAATATGCTTCATTCAATTTTGGAAATTGCGCCTCCTGAATGGTTTTTGAATGTTCCATCTTTCCAAGTTTTTCCCACAACTCTTCCGCAATATGCGGCGCAAACGGCGCGATCAATCTTACCAAATCTTCAAGGATTCTTCGATTATTGGATTTTATCTTTTTCAAATCATTCACAGCAACCATAAAAGCGCTCACACAGGTATTAAAGGAAAAGCGTTCAATATCTTCACTTACCTTTTTGATCGCGGTGTGCAACATTTTTAATTCATCTTTTGAAGGATTTGTATCATTCACACTAAAATTCCCATCATCATCAAAAAACAAACTCCAAAATTTTCGCAAAAACTTCGAAACCCCATCTATACCTTTTGTATCCCACGGTTTTGCATGCTCTATCGGGCCTAAAAACATTTCGTACATGCGGAAGCAATCTGCACCATATTTCTCAACCACATCATCGGGATTCACAACATTGAAATATCTTTTTGACATTTTGCCAATCTCAGATTTTGTGAATAAATGACTATCCGTTGCATCTTTTTTTGAAGTAAAAACTCCTTTGTGGTAAATACCTTTCGAACACTCAAAAATTGCATCCTTGTACTCCGGTCTCCACGCTATGAATTGCTTGAAACTTTCAATACTCAAATAAGAATTTGGTGATCCATAATCATTGACAAAATCAACCAAAACAGGAATCCTTACAGCTTCAGCCTGGCCTTCCATTTCAATCAATTTTGCACATTTAAAATGCGAAAACCCTTCTTTTTTATCTTTCATCAAAAAAATGTACTCAATCACACCTTGTATCATCCCTTGATTGATCAATTTCTTAAATGGCTCAACTGTTGGTACCAATCCTTTATCATACAAGAACTTATTCCAAAATCGAGAATACATCAAATGCCCAACAGCATGTTCAGTGCCACCGATATAAAGGTCAACATCTTTCCAATAATTTACGGCATCCTGACTAGCAAACTCCGTGTCATTAGCCGCATCCATATACCGCAAAAAATACCAGGAAGAACCTGCAAAGCCAGGCATCGTATCAGTTTCGTAAGAAAAACCCTCTTCAGTGTTCACCCAGCTTTCATTTCTCGCTAAAGGCGATTGTCCTCCAGCTCCAGGTTTGTAATCTTCCAACTCAGGAAGTTCCAATGGCAATTGATCGTCGGACAAAGCATGCGCCACACCATCAGAGTCGTATTTTACTGGAAAAGGTTCTCCCCAGTAACGCTGACGACTATAGTTGGCATCTCTCAATTTGTAATTCACTTGTCGCTGCCCTATACCTAAGTCTTCGATTTGTTTTAATGTTGCTTCGATGGCATCCGGTACTTCCATCCCATTTAGAAAGCCAGAATTGATCATTTTGCCTAATTTGTCGTGTTTACCAGCTCCCGGATAATCCGCCTTGTCGATAACATCAATTATGGGTAATTCAAATTTTGTAGCAAAAGTATAGTCTCTCTCGTCATCACTTGGAACGGCCATGATAGCACCGGTTCCATAGTCCATCAAAACATACTCTCCTATCCAAATTGGAATTCGTGTTTTGGTTATCGGGTTGATCGCAAATGATCCCAAAAAGGCTCCGGTGACTTCTTTTACTTCAGCCATCCTTTCACGGTCAGAGCGAGATTTGACATAATTTAAATATGCATCTATTGTGGATTGCTTTTCGGGTGTGGTCAATGTAGATACCAAAGGATGTTCTGGAGCTAAAACCATGTAAGTTGCTCCAAAAATGGTATCCGGACGTGTGGTGAATATTTCAATTTTTTCATCGCTGTTTTCTACTTCAAAAAACAACTGAGCTCCTTCAGACCGGCCAATCCAGTTACGTTGCATTGTTTTTAAAGCATCGGACCATTCCACGGTATCAAGATCGTTTAACAATCTTTCTGCGTAAGCGGTAATTCTCAAAGACCACTGAAGCATTGGTTTTTGGACAACAGGAAATCCACCACGTTCTGAAACGCCGTCTTTTACTTCATCATTTGCCAAAACAGTCCCCAAGGCTTCACACCAGTTGACGTAACTCACTTTTCGATATGCCAAACGGTAGTTCATCAAAACATCGTCTTTTTGCTTTGGGCTCTTGCTGTTCCATTCTTCAGCTGAAAATATTTCATCTGACGAACTCGCTGCATTTATATTTGCATTGCCATTCGCTTCAAATTTTTCAATCAAATCTTCAATTGGAACGGCCTTTTGCAAATCAGTGTCATAATAATGCTTGAACAACTGCAAAAATATCCATTGTGTCCATTTATAATAGGCAGGATCACAGGTTTTGACTTCTCTGTCCCAATCGAAACTGAATCCTAGATTTTCCAATTGTTCGCGATACCGTTTAATATTTTTATCAGTTGAAACTGCTGGATGCACGCCGGTTTGAATTGCGTATTGTTCTGCTGGCAAACCAAATGCATCATAGCCCATCGGATGTAAAACATTAAATCCATTCATCCTTTTGTATCGAGCAAAAATATCGGAAGCGATGTATCCGAGTGGATGCCCAACATGAAGTCCTGCACCGGATGGATACGGAAACATATCTAAAACGTAGAATTTCGGCTTAGTTGCTTCACCAGGTTTTGGATTTTCGACTTTATAAATCTTATTTTCCTCCCAGTAATTTTTCCATTTAATCTCAATTGCTCTAGGCTTATATTCCATTGTTCAGATCGGTATAATTTGTAATATTAATTAGTTAAAACCGGCACAAAATCTTAAAAGTTCCTCCAAATAGAAAAATGAGAAACCAAGCTGCGAAATTATACAAAATGTTAGAATTAAAGGGTTTTCTTTTAATAAAAGTACCGTGGACTTATTCCATTAGTATAAATATTCATAGCAAACGTCTTTTTAGTCGTTTAGTTACTGATTCAATTCTTAAATTTGTAAGTAAAATCTATAAAACAAAATACTCATGATTCGTAAAATTATCTCCACTCTTGTTGTAATAGTTCTAGGACTTTTGATTTATAATTATTTCTTTGGAACCGAAACTGAAAAGGAACAAGCTAAAGAAATTTTTGGAAAAGGAGCTGAAGTCGTAGGTGCCGGTGCTGAATTGCTGAAAGCTGAATATCAAAAATTTAGAGACGGAAAATATGACAAAGCACTGGATAAAATTGGCGATCTTTTAAACAAAGCAAAAGAAAAAGGTGGTGAGCTTGTGGAAGAAATCGAAAGCTGGGAACAAAGAAAAGGTGTGTGGGAAGAAAAGAAAAAAGACCTTGAAGAACTACTAAAATCTGGCTCGGATGTTATCGACAAGGAGAAGGCTAAAGAAGCCATCGAAGAACTCGAAAAAGAAGGCAAAGCGCTGGAGGAGGAAGGCAAACGACTGAAAGAAAAAGCTGAAGAATAAAAGTACATTTAGATCATGCTCGATCACATTTTCGTATTTCAGAGCAGTTGTCAATCAGGATATTACCTTTCCAAGGCTTAATCCTGTCATCGCCAAAAAACGCCTCAAAAATGATGTAGTTTATCGTATCCTCAGGCGAAATGGAAAATTCGTAAGTTTCCCAATCTGAGTGAGTGATCACCTTACTTTCGGTGAGCAACTGATCTTTTGTACAACGGGATTTACCACCCCAGATTTTCAATTTAATAGAATTGTTGTAATTATTGTAGGTTTTGGAATGCGCCAAATCAAGTGTAAAGGTGTAACATCCTTTTGCTGTTAAAGGCTTTCTTAAGCGTTGGCCGACGGCTTCCCATTCGCCATTATCCCTCGTGATGAGCCCCATAAAAGTATTTCCATCAGAAGCTTCCAGCACAACACCCCACGGTCCAGGGAGTATATCAGGAGTCGTCCCCGGATTGCACGAATGCCATCCGTTTGGCATTTCAGCATCTTTTGGTGTTCCTTCAAATGAATTATTGTCAAGATTCACCTGTGCCACTGTATATAGTGAAAATACGAGGCACACCATTAAAAGCATTTGTTTTTTCATCATACCATTTTTAAAAACAGAATTGCTGTTTTCAAATCTTCTTTTTTATCAGAAGGTTTTGTAAAAGAATTTTAAAAGTAAATATTTTTTTTAATTCTTCCGTACAACAATTCCTTTTTGAAAACGATTATCAATTTTAAAAAATTGTACCATTTTGGCCAATTGGAGTAATCGTAAAGCTGTTAATTCAATTGAATCAGAACGACTTAACAATATTTTCAGATCAATTTTCATTGGCTTTACATTTCACTATTCATAAAATAATCCATGCCAAAATAATGATATATTTCTTAGATTTGTGGCTCTATTAAAAGCCTACAAAGCAATGATCCGAGACGACAAAACAGCAATATCACGTAGAAACGTCAGTTTTTTTTATTCCATTATTGGAGTGGCATTAGTTCTTTTTTTGTTGGGGATTTTCGGATTAGTGATTATACAAGGACAAAAGATAGTAACACAATTCAAAGAAAAAGTCAATTTGATGGTTGAATTCAAACCAGACACTAAAAAAACTCAGATTGACCTCGCTATCAAACAATTGGAGTCCAGGCAATTTATAAAAGAAGGATCTATAACTTTTACAAGCAAAGATCAGGCAGCAGAATTATTGAGAGAGGATTTTGGAGAAGATTTTATAAAATTGGGATTTAACAATCCACTTTATGATGTCGTGACATTTAATACCAAATCGGAATATATGTTTTCCGACAGTTTGGCGAAAATAAGAGGTGATTTGATGAACATTCCAATTGTCAATGATGTATTCTATCAGGAAGGACTTGTGGACAATATTGAAACCAACATTAAAAAGATCGGCTATATTTCTTTAATCATTGGTATTTTGTTCATCTTTGTGGCAGTTACATTAATCTATAATACAATCAAACTAGCTCTTTATTCCAACCGGTTTTTAATAAAAAACATGGAGTTGATAGGGGCTTCCTGGGGATTCATCAGTAAGCCATATTTGATAAGAAGTATAAAAAATGGTTTTTGGAGTGCATTGATAGCGATATTTTTACTGATTGGATTATTGGTTTTTATACAGTTGGATATTTCTGCTTTTGATGACTCGCAAGCTTCGTTCGAATTCTCAGCATTGTTTATAGGTTTAATTATTTTAGGCATGTTGATTTCTGGTCTTAGTACTTTTTATGTAGTCAATAAATACCTAAAAATGCGTGTTGATGACTTGTATTAAAAAAATTTAGAAACACTTTTATAATGAGTAAAAAAATAAAAAAGAAGGTCGTTGCTTCCAGTCCCAGAAAAAAAGTAACTCCAACCGTTTCAAGAGCCAGGTCCTCTGCCTTAGGTGCTTCGAATGACGAACTGATTTACGGAAAGCAACACTATATTTTGATGGTTGCAGGAATGGGATTGATGTTTCTGGGTTTTATTTTAATGCTGGGTGGTGATATGCCTGATAATAATACCTGGGACCCAAATATAATTTATAGTAATCGAAGGACAGTCCTCGCTCCTATTTTAATTTTATTAGGGCTGATTGTTGAAATTGTTGCTGTGTTTAAAAAATAAACTTCCTGATTTTAGAGCAAATTAAATGGATAACATCCTCTTTTCAATAATCCTTGGGATCGTTCAGGGATTGACCGAGTTTTTACCCGTAAGCAGTAGTGGCCACATCGAATTAGCAAAGTTTTTTTTGGAATATAGCCCCAAAAATGATGGCAACCGTATGTTATTTACAGTAGTGCTGCATGCAGCCACGGCATTGAGTACAATGGTCGTATTTCGAAAAGAAATTGCTGAAATTTTCAGCGGCCTCTTCCAATTTAAGAATAATGAAGAATTTCATTATTCTCTAAAGATCATCGTATCCATGATCCCTGCTGTCGTAGTTGGGCTTACTTTCGAAAATCAAATGAATTTACTTTTTGACCGGAACATTGCGCTTGTCGGATTCATGCTCATCATCACAGCACTTTTGCTTTACCTGGCTGACCAAGCTCGAAGAACCGAGAAAAAAGTCAGTTACCTGGATGCTTTTATCATTGGCGTTTCTCAGACGATTGCTATTTTGCCAGGCATTTCACGTTCCGGAGCTACGATTTCTACTTCAGTTTTGTTGGGCATAGATCGCGAAAGGGCCGCTCGTTTTTCCTTTTTAATGGTTGTCCCACTCATTTTAGGTAAAATGGGAAAAGATATTTTCAGTGGGCAAATTACATACAGTTCAGAAATACTCTTACCATTAATTGCAGGCTTCACCGCTTCATTCGTTACAGGTTTATTTGCTTGTGTA
>JANQFJ010000078.1 GCA_028277915.1 Saprospiraceae bacterium | reverse complement strand
GCTACAGAAAGGCCAATTGAACCGCAAACTTTCGCAATTTCTTCGATCACAGTGATATATTCCTGGTACCCGAGACCAGATCCTCCATACTCTTCAGGGACCAAAACCCCAAGAAAACCATGTTCTCCTAAACGGTGCATTAAGTCAACAGGAAAGTGTTGGGATTCGTCCCATTCCATCACATAGGGACGTATGTATTGTTCTGCAAAATCACGAGCACTTTCTTTTATGATTTGCAGATTTTCAACGGTGGCTACGTTCATAAATCTTGATTTTTTTTGGTTTAAATTGGTATAAGATGAAAATTGGTAAAAATATTGGTTTTCCGTTAAAAAAAATGTGCACAAATATACAAAATTATAATTGATCTGGATTTTATTAAAACACAATTTTGAAGGGATTGATCACAGAAACAGATTATAATATTTCGTGAAATCCCATTTTCAAAATATGGCCCTTTTTCTTCATCTAAACAGGGCTTGACTCTTAAATGTTTTCAACCGAAATTTGCCCCCAATTTGATTGAAACGGAAATTTTTTAAAAGTTGATTCATTTTTTTTCTAATATCGAAAGAAAATGAATTTTGATTTTTTAAAGAGGTTTGTTTATCTGAAAAAAACGGTCGTCTGTCTATATACTATAAGATGAAGCGTTTTTTTTGGATTTATTTCGTCCTTATAGTGTAAGTTATATTACTCGGAACTACCTAATGTTGAACTATCATGACTAGAATTTTATCTTCTAAGATCCCTCTGGTTTTATCGATTTGTTTTCTTTTGAATGTTTCATTGCTTACAGCTCAGCTTCAGCGCTTTACTTCTGATTCGAATGTGGTTTTGACGGATTATGAGAAAAGTGCGATGAGTATTTTTGATGATTTGAAAGTCGAACCAAATTTGAGCATTACGCTGGAATCTGACTTTACAAGACTCATCGAAAATAAAAAAGAAGGAAAGTATCAACCTGCTGTAATGACTTACATCAATAGTGATGGTGAAATATTTCAAAAAGCCTTGAAAATAAAAGCAAGGGGTAAGTTTCGACGCAAAATCTGCGATTTTCCTCCATTGAAATTAAAATTTTACAAAGATGATCTTACTGAAGATGGATTTAGTCCAACCTACAAATCGTTCAAGCTGGTAACTCATTGTCTTGACTCTGAGGGAGATAAGCAAAATGTACTTCGCGAATTTTTAGCTTACAAACTATTCAATAAGCTTACAACACAAGCTTTTGAAGTAAAGTTGGTTGAAATAACATATGTGAATTCATCTGGAGATGGAGCGCCTGAGACGCGGTTTGGTTTTCTCATTGAAAATACCAAAGAAATGTCTGACCGACTTGGTGGCGATGAAATCGAAGAATACAATTTGGATTTGAACGTCATGGAAGGTCGCGACCGCCACTTGTTTAGCATGTTTCAATTCATGATTGGTAATACAGACTGGAAAACAAATATGATCCACAATATCAAAATTGTAAAGTCAGATGATGGCAAAGAAACCATGATGATCCCATATGATTTTGATTTCGCAGGATTGGTCAATACTTCTTATGCTCGTCCAAATGCAGATTATAAGCAAGTCTCGGTGCGTCAGCGAATTTATATGGATAAAGTGAAAAATCTTGAAGAACTGAGTGAAATTATCCGTTATTTTAAAAAACATAAAGATGGACTTTTTGATGTTGTAAAAAATACGGATCAGCTTAATAAGAAGAACAAAAAAGATATGCTGAAATATCTGAATTCATTTTATGATATTCTCGACAGCAATCAACAATCGCGTCACGCCTTTGTAAACAAGAGTTTATGATAATTACAGATGATTGTTTAAATTTATTCAATCATCTGTAATAACTCACATCATGAAATTACTGCCCCAACTGCTAATTGTTTTACTTTTGTGCCCTTTGTCATCATTTGCTCAATCAGATTCCCTTGATTTATCTGGATCTATTTTTAAGAAAAAGAAAACTAAAAAAGGAAAAAAAATCACGTTGTTCCAGCATTTTTCTCTAGATCCTTCCATTGCAGAAGTTACTTTGACAACAAATTTGGATAGTTTGATTGACAACAAATTCAAAGATTTTGAAGTCCCTTCTACATATTCTTACCAATCAAACGGTCAATTGCAAAATTGGAATGTAAAAATATCACCACGCGGAAAATCTCGCAAAACCATTTGCGATATGCCTCCTTTTTTATTGAATTTTTCCAAGGATGAATTGAAAAAGAAAGGTATTAAGAAAAAACACGACAAACTTAAGCTGGTCAACTTTTGTCGAAATAGCAAGAGATATGAGTTCTACCTTTTGAGGGAGTACATGGTTTATAAAATGTACAACATAATAACGAAGAATAGCTTTAATGTAAAACTGATCAATGTAAACTACAAAGACAAAGAAAATGATGTAAAACCTGTAACAAAGTTTTCATTTTTGATCGAAGGTACCGATGAAATGGCTGATCGTCTCAACGCTTCGGAAATCAACAAATATGAAGTTTCACCGGATTCCTGCAGCAGTTTTGAATATGACGTTCTCTGCATGTTCCAATATATGATCAGCAATACAGACTGGAATGTTGGGCTTTTACACAATATCAAGTTGATAAAAAATCGCAAAACAAAAAAAATCATCGTTGTCCCTTATGATTTTGATTATTCAGGATTGGTCAATGCGGACTATTCAGTACCCAATCCCGATTATCCCCAATTTGGTGTTCGACAGCGAATTTATATTGGAGAGTATCCAAGTGACGAAGAAACTGAAAAAGTTATACAACTTTATAAAAGTAAAGAAAAAGAAATCCTTGATTTTATTGACAATTTTGAATTATTGGAGAAAGGGTGGCGAAAAGATATGAATCGATTTGTTAAAAAATTTTACAAAGACATCAACAAACCAAAACGCCTGAAACGCAAATGTTTAAATAGTCAAAATGATTTTAGAAAATAAAATGTCTATTCTTTCATTATTCTTTTTATGACAGAAAGATTTTCATTTTGAAATTCTAAAAAATACAATCCTTCGGGTAAATTGGTTAAATCCACATATCCATCTCCAATCTGATCCTGACTCTTGAGAATCGCTCCCAAAGTATTCATTACCCGGATGTTACATTTTTCTTGTTTAAGCCCTTCAAAATAAACAATATCATTGGTTGGGTTCGGATACACCTCCAGGGATTCAAGTGCAGCAACTCCATGAGTGGAAGTCGCCAGATAATTATCATACGCACAGATCAATGATTTCGACAGATCAAGTACGACATTAGAATACTCATTGCAATGAACAGAAACGGAGATTCGATTTTCTCGATCATAACGAGTACTAGTTCGATAACCAAGGCTGCCGCCATGTCCAACCAGAGTCTGACCACAAGGGTTATTTACAAATTGAACTCCAAGTCCATACCAAGTAGAAGGAGGAGTAATAGTTAACATTTCATTCATTGAGGTGTCACTTAACAGGTCACCAGAATACAAGTCAAAAGCCCATCTTGCCACGTCAGTCGGTGTAGCAGCATAAGCACCGGAGGCATCATATGTGGACAGAATTGAATTCCAACCTAATCCCAGCTCGTGATTATCTAATAGCGGACCATTCCCAGCCATAGTCGTGTCTCCCCACCAATGAGCTAAAGAATCCTGGCTATACTCCCAAGGCATAACGTTGATTGATGGATATTCTTCATCAAATGAAAAACGTTCTTCTGCTTCATCGTAATAGTCCTCTCCAGATACTGCTTTAATAATCTGACCTAATAAAATATAATTGGTATTGGAATAAGACCATTCTTCCCCAGGTTCAAACAGGGGTGGATTGATAAAGGATTCTAATACTTCCTGAACAGGTAAAATAGCATTCCAATCCTCACTGACAAAATCGCCATATTCTGAATGATATTGAAAATCAAAGATTCCGCTTGTGTGATTCAACAATTGGCGAATAGTTACATTAGTATCTACATTTTCGTATTCATCTAAATACATTCCGATACTGTCACCCAAGTCTAGCAAACCATCCTCCACCATCCGAAGGATAGTTGCTGAAACGATGGTTTTCGAAACGCTGGCAATCGCAAAAGTGTGTTCAACGTCCAGAGGTTCGGTAGCGGAACTGATTCCGACAGCACTCGCCCAAATTCCATCATCGGTTTTTACAGCGGCGCTCAGACCAATGACTCCCCAACCGATTTTATATTGTTCCAGAATGTCTTGAAAAGTACTTTCCAAGTTTGGATCGAGTGTTTGAGCCTGGATTGGAAAATATGGTATTAGAAAGAGGGTAAGAAGAGTAAATAATCTTTTCATGGTTAATTGGATTAGGAGTTATACAATTAAAAATAACCATTTTCTTTTCAACACTCTAATTTCCACGAATATCTTTGTATCCAGTCAATCGTAGTGAATGTCCAGTGATTCTTTTAACCGTTAAACCCACCAAATATCATCAATATTAGATTTTAGAAATTTCATTGTTTCAGATTGGATATAAGATAAAAGCTGGGATTTTCTTACTTTCCATTCTCCACGAAAAACATTTCAATTTCCCCCTTATTTTTGGCTTTCACTTTACCTCTGGAGATAAAAGTAAACTCATCATTTCCCTTTAAATGCTCATAAGTGCTTTGACTAATATTGACTCTACCTACTTCACCACTGCTTTCCATTCGCGCTGCAAGATTCACAGTATCTCCCCATATATCATAGGCGAATTTCTTGATGCCTACAATACCGGCGACAACTGGACCGGTATGTATGCCGATACGGATTTCAAAAGCTTCCTGACCTGCTGCTTTTCGTTTAGAATGATATTGTTGCATAAAATCACAAATGGCCAGGGCTGCTTTTACAGCATCTGCTGGGTTAGTCGTATTAGGAACAGGTAATCCGGCGGCAGCCATATAAGCATCACCAATGGTTTTGATTTTCTCGATATTGTGCTTTTCCATGATTTGATCGAAAGCTTTAAAACAGTGGTCTATTTCAGCTACCAGTTCCTTTGCGCTTAATCGCTCAGAATGCATTGTAAAACCTTTGAAATCGGTGAAGAGTACCGTGACCATTTCATAATCCTTAGCTTGAGCTGCTCCAAATTGTTTGAGCTCTTCAGCAGTTTCAGAAGGGAGAATGTTGAGTAGCAATTCTTCAGATCGCTCTTTTTCTTTTTGGATTACTTCTTTTTGTGCAACTACTTCCGCAGTACGCTCAGTAACGGTTTGTTCGAGTTCTTTCTGGCGTTTTCTGAGAGCATAAGTGCGCCAATGGATGTAACTGTAAATTGCAGCCAAACCAAAAACAAAGTAAAGCGTTCTGGCCCACCAGGTATGCCACCAGGGCGGGCGAATTGTGAAAGTGTACTCAGTGACATTACTCCAGGACTGAGCCGCTCCTATAGCTTTTACTTTAAAGGTGAAGGTGCCATAAGGAATATTGCGATAATCTGCAATGTTCGTCGGTTTTGGATCACTCCAGTTTTTATCAGCTCCATCCAAAATATAACTATACTTCATCTTATGAGGAGCCGCCCAATCCATTCCCGAAAATTGGAATGTTAGATGGTTAAGATCATAAGGCAGTGTCATATCAACTGGATAATTATAAAAAGCAACTACTGAATCAAAGGATTGGCGAAGAATATCTCCAAAAGAGAAAGTATGAGATGAATCATGAAGTCTTCGAAAGTCTACAAATCTGTTCTGCACACTTATTGCATTAAGCATTACTTTTGGAGAAGTTTGGGGTAATGAAAATTGATTGAGGTCGAGCATTGTCAAACCACCCTGAGAGCCCCACCAAATTTGATTCTTTTGATTTAAATAAACGCTGTTTGCTTCAAAGTTTAACCTTTTCAATCCATCTGCTTTTCCATAAGTAATAACACGATAGTCCTTTGTCTTTGAATTGCTAGTCAGGGAAAGCTCATCTTGTTGAGGAACCAATAAAGTGATTCCTTTTTGTGTACTTAGCCAAATATTTTTCAAACTGTCCTCCTGAATGGACAAAACAACATTGTGACTCAAGCCATCTTTTGTTGTGTAGTGTATGAAATTATTACCATCAAAGCGATTTATTCCGCCACCCGAAGTCCCGAACCATAGATTTCCTTTTCTATCTTCTTCCATGCAAATGATCGAATTATGGCTCAAGCCCTCATTGGTCGTGTAGTGGATGAAATAATTGCCATCAAAGCGACTCAATCCACGTTGGGTTCCAATCCATAAATTTCCTTGGCGATCCTCCAAAATGGAGTGTACAAAGTTATCAATCAGGCCATCATTTTGAGTATATTGGGTAAAACTGTGTCCATTATATTGACTTATTCCACCACCCGAAGTTCCGAACCAAAGGTGACCATGGCGATCCTCCAAAATGTCCTTAACCCAATTGCGACTCAAACCTTCCCTTACGGTGTAGTGAATAAAATTGTGGCCATCAAAGCGGTTTACCCCACCTCTCCAAGTCCCAAACCATAAATTCTTTTTGTTATCCTCAATGATAGAATACACGCTATTGCTGCTTATTCCTTCTTTCGTTGTATAATGAAAAAACTGGTTACCATTATAACAATTTAGGCCCCCTCCAGCAGTCCCGATCCAGATATTACCCTTGCTATCTTCTAATAAAGATTGGATGTTATCATTACTCAGTCCATTTCTTTTTTGATAAAAGTTAAAGCCATTAGTGTCAAAACGATTCACACCACCGGCGCCGGTTCCGAACCAAAAGACACCCTGGTTATCCTCAAGAATGGAAAACACTTTATTGTTACTCAAGCCCTCCTTGGTCGTATAATGAGTAAAGTTTTTTCCATCAAAACGGTTTACGCCACTACTCCAAGTCCCGATCCAAAGATTACCCTGCCTATCCTCTTTAACAGACAGGACAGAATTATCACTCAATCCTTCATTTGTTGTGTAATGAATAATGCTATTGCCATCAAACCTACTCAATCCGCGCGAACTACCAAACCATAAATCCCCCTTATGGTCCTCTATAATAGAATTCACATAATAGTAACCTAACTTCTGCATTCCCTTGTAAAAAGTGAAGCTTTTGCCATCAAACCGATTTAACCCCAACGAGGTACCCAACCATAAAAATCCTTGGCTGTCCTCTAAAATTGAATGGACAGAGTTAACACTCAATCCTTCTTTTGTTGAATAAAGGAAAAAACTTTGGCCATCAAAACGGACCAATCCATCTCGTGTTCCGATCCATAAATTCTTTTGACTATCTTCCAAAATAGAAATCACTAAATTTATTCGGCCACTTCCAATTGTATAATGTGTAAAATCGCTTCCGTCATAACAAATTAGTCCTCCATTGTCAGGGATGATCCATAAATTGCCTTTGTGATCCTCTAAAATAGAGGTAATATTATTGCTGGTTAAACCTTCTTTGGTAGTAAAATGTGTAAAATTGTTACCATCATAGCGAGTAATGCCTCCTGAAGTCGCAAACCATAAATAGCCCTGACTATCTTCAATTATCGAGTTGACAGAAGATCCATTCATGCCCTGATCAATGTCCAAATATTGCAAACCGTCGATTGCAGCATCTTTGAATCGAGGTGACTGTCCTGGCTGGACAGGAGAATGAAAGGCAGGGGCTACTTTGATTTTTACCGTTAAAGTATTCAGTATAGGAACACTATCTTTATCCGTGGGGATTTTTTTTGAAGTTTGGAATGTACGAAAGGTATCTGGATCACCAGCAGGATGTATATTATTTTGTGTGGTAAAGATTTTTGGATCTCCTGCATTTACCACTTTAGGAGCTGAAACACTTTCCGGGTTTATCCATTTTCCTTTGGAAGGTATAGCGACTCCGGTGGGGATAGTGTCTCCGTTTCTGCTAATTAAATATTGTATATCAGGTGTATGCACATTTGCCTGATTAACAGATTGGATAAGCTGATAGTTAGCCTCCTTATTCCGCGGATCACAAGAAAAGGTTAGTCCGATTAATAACAATACCCAGATTAGTTTATCAAGCAAGTGGTTTATGCTACGTGGAAGAGGCATGTTACGGAGCTTTTCTATTGAAGTTATGGATTTTGCTTTAAAAATTCATTAAATAATACCGGGGTTAAACCTAACTATCCTCTTTTCTTTCCATTTTACCCCAATTTTACCCTGTGAAGAAAAAAACTCCGATCAATTTGCTTGCAAATTGGATAAATTAATACCCATACTTTTCTTTCCACTTATCTTTTAAAAATTTTCTAAATCGTTCCTCAGAAGGGATATTAGAAGGATCAAAAAATCTGGTATTTGCAATCTCTTTCGGCAAAAATTCCATTTCCACAAAGTTATTTTCAAAATCATGTGCGTATTTGTAATTTTTACCATAATCCAGATCTTTCATCAATCTTGTCGGGGCATTTCGTATCTCTAGCGGTACAGGTAAATTTCCGGTTTTCTGAACCATTTGTTGTGCTTTCCTGATTGCCATATAAGAAGAATTGCTTTTTGGAGAACAGGCCAGATAAATTGCTGCCTGCGAAAGTATGATCCGGGCTTCTGGTAATCCTATCGCCTGGATAGCCTGAAAAGCAGTCGTTGTCATGAGCAATGCATTTGGATTGGCAAGACCAATATCCTCCGAAGCGGAAATCATTAATCTGCGAGCAATAAACTTGATGTCTTCACCTCCTTCGATCATTCGGGCGAGCCAATAAACAGCTGCATTTGGATCACTTCCTCTGATTGATTTGATCAGGGCAGAAGCAATATCGTAATGTTGTTCACCACCTTTGTCATAAATAGCAATGTTTTGTTGGATTAGCTCTTTTACTAATTCATTGGTGATGACGATTTTGTTTTTTTCAGCCGGATGGTTTGATACCAATTCAAGTATATTGTACAATTTTCGAGCATCTCCTCCGGAATATTGCAGTAAAGCTTCGTATTCCTTAACCTTGATTGGTTTTTCTTTCAAATATTCATCCTTTTTTAACGCGGTAGCGACCAATTGAATGAGTTCATCTTTTGTCAGATGTTTTAAAACATAAACCTGACAACGGGATAACAATGCTGAAATGACCTCGAAACTTGGATTTTCAGTAGTTGCGCCGATTAAAGTGATAATTCCCTTTTCGACGGCTCCCAGCAAAGAGTCCTGTTGGGATTTGCTAAAACGATGGATTTCATCAATAAAAAGGATTGGATTAGGTTTGTTAAAAAAATGCTGCCCTTTTGCTTTATTGATCGTTTCACGGATATCTTTTACACCTGAATTAATTGCACTCAGCGTATGAAATGGTCTTTTCAACTGATGAGCAATGATGCTGGCTAAAGTGGTTTTCCCAACTCCTGGAGGCCCCCAAAGGATAAATGAAGGGATATTTCCCGACTCTATGGCTAGCCGTAAAACGGCCCCATCTCCGACCAAATGATTTTGCCCGATAAAATCATCCAAGGAAATTGGCCGCATCCTTTCAGCAAGAGGTCTGATCATTTTTCGTAATTTTAAACAAAAATAATGAATTAGAAAACAGATTGGTAATCATTGGGTTTTTGAAGGAAATATAATTTGTGAAGAGGAAAGAAAGGGAAAGAAGAAAGGAAGAAGGAGAAAGTATGAAAGAAGAGGGAACGACGGGTGATCTAGTAATTTATTCAGCTCAATTACCCAATCAAAACACACAAACTACAAACCTTAAAACATTATAATTAAATAAAAACTTAACCCCACCCAACCTTAATCAAAAAATACCCGTGTATGAGGTTGAAAACATAAAATCAATTTTTTAAAATAACAAACGATGAAAAAAATAATTCTACTTTTTACTTTGATTTTGAGCCTGACTCAAGTTTGGTCTAAAAATGCTGAAACTACTATTGATACTACTTGTTGGGTTACGGTAACTCAGATTCAGGGAGGCTATTGCCTTTTAGCTGAAGCTACAGGTACTGCTCCATTTACCTATTTATGGGATAACGGATCAACGAGTGATGTGTTTTGTGTGAACAATCCAACAGGAGGCGGAGTATATTGTGTTACAATGACAGATGCCGACGGTTGTGTAGCTACAGCCTGCGGAGAGCTTAATCCTAACGGAAATACTTGTAGTGTCTGGATATCACAGGATTCAACCGGTGGAAATACAGGTACTGAATTAACTGCCCAGCCTACTGGTGATGCACCATTTACTTATGCATGGAGTACTGGTGAATTGACCCAATCAATCGTCGTTTCACAAGCTGGTACATATTGCGTTACTATCACTGATGCTAATGGCTGTGAAGCAAGTAGCTGTTTTACAGTTGATGATGACAATGATCCGAATTGTTCAGTTTTTATCGAAAATTCTGCGTTGGGTGCATTGATCGCTGTGGCGAATGGTACAGCACCATTTACTTATGCCTGGAGCACGAATGAGGCTACTGAGTCAATTTTTCCCAATGCTCCGGGGACCTATTGTGTCACTATCACTGATGCTATTGGGTGTGAAGCGGATGCTTGTTATTACTATGGTGGAAATAATGATACACTTTGTTGGGTAACCGTTGCTCAGATTCCTGGAACATGGTGTTTAGAAGCCACGGGTTATGGTACAGCACCCTTTACTTACGTTTGGGAAAATGGCGATACCGGATCAACTTTCTGTCCAAATGACCCAAATGGCGGAACCTATTGCGTAACAATGGTTGATGCAAACGGTTGTGCATCAACAGCTTGTGGAACACTTGGAAATAATAATCAAGATTCTTGTTATGTTTATATTCAATATACAAACAGTGGGACATTGTATGCAAGTGCCAATCCTGCAAATGGACAAGCAGTGACTTACCTTTGGAGTACCGGCGAAACTACACAATCCATCATTCCTCCTGTGCCGGGTAGTTACTGTGTTACAATAACCACTTCGAATGGTTGTTCTGCAGAAGATTGTGTTACTGTGAGTTTTTTAAGCCAGATCTATGGATATGTTGTTACAACAGGTGATTCGATCAATGGTGGTGGTCCAAATGGAACAGCTTATTTGATTAAATATGATCCGGTTGAAGAATCGCTGACAGCAGTTGATGAGGTGAATTTCTCACAAGGTTATTTCCATTTTGATAATGTGGAAGAGGGCAATTACCTTATAAAAGCGGCTCTCGGGCCAAACTCATTGGATTATGAAGATTTTATGCCGACTTATTTTGATGAGGTGTTATGGTGGAATGAAGCAACCACGCTCAGCGTTGCAGCTAATACAACCAATTCCGTTTTAATTCAAATGGTGGAAGGCGATAATCCCGGAGGGCCAGGATTTATAGGAGGGTTAGTGAGTGAAGGAGCAAACCTGACCGGTGGAGCGGATCACAGAGGAGATGGAGATCCATTGGAAAATGTCACTATGCTGTTGTTGGATGTAAATGATAACCCTGTTAGTCATACTGTTACCAATGCTAATGGAGAATACAAATTTGACAATCTTGCCTGGGGTACCTACAAAGTTTACATCGAAATTCCGGGAATTGAACATGTGATGTACCAGGTGACCATTGGCCCTGAAAATCCATCTGTCGAAAACCTTGATTTTATAGTCGATGAAGACAGCGCAGCTACTGTCAGCATCAAAGATTTGTTGAACGAAAACAGCATTGAAATTTTTCCAAATCCAGCGAATGACAGAGTCAACCTGCAATTAGTTGCCAAAGAAAGAGCTGAAGTCATTTTCTCTATGATGAGCGTTGATGGCCAAACTATTTTTGCTGAAACTGTGGAATTGTATCCTGGAGTTTATACCCATAGTTTCGATATGGAGTATTTACCTTCTGGGTTATATTTTATAAACATCATAGACGGGAAAGAATCGATTTCAAGAAAAGTAATTAAAAAATAGTTTTCCTGGATTAACTTATAAGTGAAAGGAGTCAATGGATATTAAATACCGGACTCCTTTCATTGAGATTGCGCAATTGATTTTTTGTATTGATGAAGATAAGCCCACAACTTTTAAATGATTGTATAAATGGTGATCGGAGAGGCCAGTTTCAGCTTTACAAAAGCTGCTTCAATCTTTTAATGGGCGTTTGTATCAGATACAAAAAAGATGAATCAGAAGCAGCTTCCATCTTGAATGTCGGTTTTTTGAAAATTTTAAACAACTTAAACAAATACAAATCGGAAACCCCTTTTGAGGCCTGGATCAGGCGAATAATGATCAATACGATTATTGACGATTTTAGAAAAAACAGAAAAGTAAAGGAATTAATTGAACATACAGATTTTACAGATTTTGATGTTACCGACAGTATGATCGATTTTAATCTGGCGGACCAGCTTTTTGATGCGGATCAATTGGAGAGTTTTATTAAACAATTACCTCCGGTGAGCCAAAAAGTGTTCAACCTGTTTGCGATTGACGGGTATTCCCACAAGGAAATTGGTGAATTGTTGGAGATAACCGAAGGGACTTCAAAATGGCATCTTTCGTCTGGACGTAAAAAAATCAGGGAAATGATGCAAAAAGCAATTAATTCTTCAAAAGTCATATGATTATGAGTAATCTTGATAATTTTTTCAACAAAAAGCTCCAGAATCGCGAGTTTGATTTTAAAGAATCCTATTGGGAAGAAGCGGAGCAAATGATTGAAGCTGATAAAAGAAAACGTCGGTACGGGCGATATTTTTGGCTGCTCGGATTTTTGGCATTTTTCATTGTAGGAGGAAGTATAGTTTTGTTTGGTTGGATAAACCCAAAAGCAGACAATGTTGCAGAGGTCGTTTCAGAATTATCCGTTCAAAAAGAGAACTTGACCAATCAAAATAATCTGGTTGGTTCAAAATCAACAACTACAAATGATGAAAGGAATTCAACAGATTTAAAACTTTTAGATGCGAATATAATTTCTCAGCAAAAGAATAATTTGACTAGCGAAAGTATTGAAAATGATAATAATGAATCCATATTAGAGGCTAACAACAAAAATGATGAAAAAGCTTCAAACGCTTCTAAAATTGTAAAGAATAAAGAAAATCGGTTGATCCAAAACCAGGTTGGTCCTGATTTGATTCCATCAATGAAAGTTGATCAAAAAAAATCTCAGCAAAATGTTAAACAATCCACTGAAATTAACGACCTGCAGTCCAACGAATTAATTTTGAAAGAAACCGAAAAGCTGGAGTCCGTTTCTGAACTTTCACCGATTGCCGGACTTGTGGAGCAGCTGGCAATGGGTGATTATCTGATTTTGGAAGATCATTATAAACCACAAATTTCCAAGTCGGGAAAATTCAAATTTGGATTATCTATCGCTTCTATGTTTTATCCTAAAACAGGAAACGATGTTAAAACGTGGATTGGTGGAAGTGGTGGCGCAACTGGACAGTTCAAATTATCGAAAAAGCTATCTTTCAATGGAGAACTTTTGTACACTTTTCGTAAAGGAACTTTTGATGCCAATTTAACTGGTCTAGGTTCCGTGACTACCCAGACCATTTATGGTTTTGGAAAGCGAACAGTCAACCATTATACAAAACCTAAGAGTCTTCATTTTATTGATTTGCCGCTTTATGCGAAGTATCATATCGGAAAACACGGAATAGAAGGCGGGCTTGCGTTTTCTTACCTTTTGGGAGTTCAAGGGGATATTGAAAAAGAAACGAGCCTGCAACCCTGGGAGCGTACTGATGAAAATGAGTTTTTAGTTGAAAATTTTTCTTCTGGGTGGATTGAAAAAAAGGATTTTTCGACATTCCAAACCAGTTTGTTGTTGGGTTACAAATATTCACTTGATCAACAGTGGGCTGTGGGATTAAGGGGAATTTATCGTTTTGGAAAATTAAGCTCTGGTGTTGTTTTGAAGGAAAGCGATCCAATTACTTTTAATATTTCTGCAACCTGGTATTTTATAAAATAGAATGACAATTGCTTATGAAAGCATTCAATTTTTATATACTCTTTTTAATTATTATTATGGTTTCCTGTAAGCCGGAAGAGTTGCCACCGACTGAAACCGGTACGCCTGTATTTTCAATCAAAGGGGGAGATATTGACATCACAGCTGGCGAAAATGATTTTTACTTATTTACGGATCATACCAATGATGATTCGGATGTATTCAGTTTTCGAGGTCGATTTGCAAAGACCAGCGATTGTGTAAGCGATTGTAAAGAAGAATTGTTGGTTGAAATACGAAACTTCGAACAGACAACTGCTACAGGAGTTGATGTTGAAAGTGCATTATTCCCAGGAAATTATGCATACAAAATGTTTAACCCATCAACTTCAGAGGATAGTATTGTTGTAACGCTAACTGCAGAACCGGAAGGAAATGGTCCAAACTTTTTTCAGTGGATAGTAAATTATGATGTGGATTCTTCAAGTATTACGGAGACATTTTTTACAGAGGAAGTTGTGCTGACTTTTTCAGAAAGTCAAAATGTATCTTCCCTCGATGTTTGTCTGGAAATCATGAACAATAACAATTGTCAGATTGAATATTGCAATGAAATTTATTTAGATCCCAATAGCACCAACTGCCAGGCAGATTTTTACATCGAAGACAATTCTCCGATTTTTTTGCAGCTTAAAGCTGAAATGATAAACGGCGATGCACCTTTTACCTACATGTGGGGCAATGGAACAACGACGGATACTTTTACGCTTTTTCATAACGGCTCACTGATGGATACTTTTTGCGTTACGATCACTGATGCAAGTGGGTGTATTGATGATATTTGTAAATCTTTGATCATTCAGGGAGGTACAATGCCGACGATTTGCGGTTCGCGATTTTCTTATGATAAAACAATTGTGCCGGGGGGTGAAGATTCTTTGCAGCTGAGCAGGGTGTTGATTCAATACACTGATCCTGATGGAGTTGTGTATCGTTCAGATTTTCAGGAGCAACCAAATTCCAGCAATTTTTTGATTACAGCGATTGAAGATTTTGAACTCAATGAAAACGGAGAAAAAACTAAAAAACTCGATATTTCTGGTTTTTGCAGATTATTTAATTCAAATGGAATGTCGTTGGATTTTCCATTTGAAGGAATTATCTCCGTAGCTTACCCTTGATAAATTATCATAATGTTAAGTCGTCTGTGATACTGCAATTGTTTAAAAAAAATATTTTAATTTAGGGTCAAATTTGAACTAAATTACAACCCTGAATAAATGAAGAATCTTTGCATTTTATACGGTGTGATTTTACTTTCGTTGATTATTCCGTCATGTGCGATTGATGATACAACTCCCAATACGACTTTAAGGCTTCCTTTCGAAAACCTGAATGAATTTTTTGCAAGGCAAGACATCAGCGCTGACACGATTACCATCGATGCTTCGTCAGACGAAATCATTATTACTTCCAACGGTGGCAAGTTAGTGATCAACGCAGGCTCTTTCAAGAAAAACAATGAAACAGTCATGGGAGAGGTTAAAGTCGTTACAAAAGAGCTATTGAAAAAAAGCGAAATGATCCTTCTCGACAAACCATCAACCTCAGACAATACCATACTGGAGTACGGAGGGATTATTGATTTTGTAGCTTTTAAAGATTATGAACCTGTCAATCTGCAGGATGTCATTGAGGTCACTTTGCCTGTAAACAATCAAATTTCTTCTTTGGGAAATATGGCGCATTACAAACGCAACAGCAACTGGATGTTGGTGAACAATAGTCCTGTTGATGTAAATGGCGTTGATATGACATTGCAATTTGACACGGAGGATCAAGGCTGGATGTGTGGAGCTCAAGATCCTTCTTTGAATGATTTAACATCAGTTGAAGTAAGCCTTTATGGTTATGGAACGATCCTTACCGATATTGTCGGATTTATAGTATTGTCAGACTATAACACGATTATTAAAATGGAAAGCGACATCAACGGTGTTAAAGTAAGTAAATCTGATGTGCCAAAAGGTGTGGAGGCCAGTATTGTTGTCATAGCTATGGACCATTTCAAAATGGTGGCAGGAATAGAAGTAATGGAGATAGCCGAAAATCTTTCCTTTGAAATGAAGCTGGATGATATTACTGAAAAGGATTTGCCGAATAAGCTACAAATGCTCGATTGAGATTTTATATTAAAACGCTTTGCTGAAGGCAAGATTTTGATAAACCCATGAAAAAGCTATCGTTTAAATATTATCATTATTTATTATTATTAATTTTTTTGCTAATAGCTTCTTTTCTCCTTTTTACAATTTTCTTTAACCAGTCTATAAAATATGGTTTTGATAAATCTATCCCTTATCAATTGGATCGTGAAGGTCCATTTATAGCTTTGGAGGGTGATTCCATGGCAATCATTCATTACATCACTGGAAATCAGAAAAATGGTTTTGGCTTGCAATCACAAAAGGTGAGTTGGGATTCGACATTAGAATTACCGATTTATTACCCTTTAGATAATAGCGAATTTCAGGTTATTTTAGACTTTGATTTTCAAAACCAACCAGTTTGGTATCCTCCTTCCAACAAAATATTTGCAGTGTCGGAT
>JANQFJ010000063.1 GCA_028277915.1 Saprospiraceae bacterium | reverse complement strand
GTTCGAAAAATACGAAGTAGACGAAGCAACCGACGGGCTCGATTGCATGGTAAAACTCAAACAAACCGAATATGATGTTGTTATTATGGACATCAAAATGCCAAAAATGGACGGCCTTGAGGCTTTAGAACGTGTACAACTTTTGGCACCTGATACGCCTGTGATTATGATTTCGGGACATGCCAATATTGATACCGCTGTCGATGCCGTAAAAAGAGGAGCTTTTGATTTCATATCAAAACCACCTGACCTCAATCGTATGCTGATCACCGTTCGAAATGCAATGGATAAGTCAAGCCTTATCGTTGAAACCAAAGTCTTGAAACGAAAGGTTTCAAAAGCCAAAACTCAGGCTATTATTGGTGAATCAGAGGCGATTGAAAATATTAAACAGACGATAGATCGCGTGGCACCTACTGAAGCGCGTGTCTTAATAACCGGTTCAAATGGAACAGGTAAAGAATTGGTTGCTCGATGGATCCATGAAAAAAGTCCTCGAAGAGATCATCCTATTATTGAAGTAAACTGTGCTGCCATTCCTTCAGAATTGATTGAAAGTGAACTTTTTGGACACGAAAAAGGTTCTTTCACTTCTGCTCATAAACAGCGTATCGGAAAGTTTGAACAAGCCAATGGTGGAACAATTTTCCTTGACGAAATTGGCGATATGAGCCTCAAAGCTCAGGCAAAAGTACTTCGCGCTTTGCAGGAAAGCAGAATAACCAGGGTCGGAGGAGAAAAAGAAATCAAGGTGGATGTGCGTGTGATTGCTGCAACCAATAAAGATCTTCGTAACGAAATTGCACTGAACAGGTTTCGCGAAGATTTGTATCATCGTCTTGCAGTTATCATTGTTGATGTCCCTACGCTTAACGAAAGGCTTGAAGATATTCCCCTGTTGGTAGAACATTTTATCGATATGGTGTGTAATGAATATGGTACCAGCCCAAAAGAGGCCACGAAAGGAGCGCTGAATGCATTACAAAGAGTGAATTGGACCGGAAATATTCGTGAATTGCGAAATGTAGTGGAACGACTGATTATTTTGAGCGGCGATAAAATCACCGAGCAGGATGTTAAAAATTACGTTTCGACTTCTTCAAGAGGATTTTCTAAATTGGGAGATTTATTTGAAAAGTATGAAAATGTTGATGATTTAATTAAGTTTGTGAAAAGTGAGTATGACAAATACGCATTGCTCAAAGTGTAAACTGAAATGACAAAACCGATTGTTTGACAATTAGTAGAATATAGAAAGATAAAGGGAAGCCTGTCAATCGTTTTGACGGGCTTTTTGACGCAAAAAATAACTAATTATGGAAGATACCCAAAAAGATAAAAACCCAGAAAATAATACTCCTCCCCGCCGAGTAAAACAATGGAGCAAGCTAAAAGGAGAAAATTCCTGGACAATGTTTAAGGTGCTCTCTGAATTTGTTGATGGCTTTGAAGTGATGAACAATACAGATCCATGTATTTCCATTTTCGGTTCTGCGCGAACCCAATCCGATGACAAATATTATAGACTTGCCGTAAAAATTGCTTCCAAACTGACTGACGAAGGCTATGGTGTAATAACAGGAGGAGGGCCTGGAATTATGGAAGCTGGTAATAAAGGAGCCAAGCTTAGTGGAGGTTTGTCGGTTGGTTTAAATATCGACCTTCCTTTCGAACAAAGCCACAACCCATTCATCGATCCGGAGCATAACTTGAGCCACAGGTATTTCTTTGTTCGTAAAGTGATGTTTGTAAAATATGCACAGGCTTTCGTGGTGTTACCTGGAGGATTTGGAACAATGGATGAGCTTTTTGAAGTACTCACATTGATCCAAACAAAAAAAATAACCCGTGTTCCAGTTGTGTTGGTTGGTACCGAATATTGGACAGGCTTGAAGGACTGGATTGTAAAAGTGATGCTAAATGAATTTGAGAATATCAGCGAAGGCGACCTCAAACTGATGCCAATCATGGATGATCCTGATGAGATAGTTGAGTATATCAATGATTTCTATTCTGAAGGAAAATCCAGCTTTAGTCCAAATTATGAGTTGTAAAGTTTAGTTCAAAAACTGCCAGGAAAGCCCTAAACGGATGTTTGCAAAAGGTTGGGGATAACTTGGTATTTGAACAAATAATTGTTTGTACTGATCATAAACAAGATAGGTCATGTTTTCTCCTTTTATAAAAAAACGAAGACTTTTTACTTTAAATGTCAGAAATGCATCAACCGCTGGATAAAACAATATTTCTTCTTTGTCTTGAAGCTGAAATTGACCGACGAGCGGATGATAATATTCTTCAAAATAATTGCTGTTCATTCGCAAATCAAATCCCACTCGCAAAAGCATTATCTTTTTAAAAATCTTACCTTCAAAATATAAGCTGTGCTTTGAGTAAAAGGACGGTAAACGAATCTCGTTTTCAGAATGCGTCTGCAAAACTATTGAATTATCCAGATGAAAATTTCCAAGTTTAAAATTCTGATCAACGATCAGTTGAGCTATGCTGATCGGAATGCCCTGTTGCCTGGGAAATGCGAGCGTATCGTAGTAAATGTAATTATTCAACAAATGATATTGGCCAGAGATTTCAAAACCAATTTTTGGAATACCATAACTAATCGCCAAATTCGTTTCCAGCGTTTTATCAAAATTATTTTTCCACAAAGGTTGCTGAGAAATAAACATTCGGTATTGCATCAGCGAAGGAGCATAAAGCTGATTGTTTGCATTGATATTTATGAAACCAGCTTTTTTAAGATTGATGAATAAATTTCCGTTGAGCCGGTAATCACCTGCGTTGTCCCAAAGTCCAAAATGCGCAGAAGTTTTAAGAGAGAGGCTTTTGCCTGGCGTAAAATTCCATTGGCCTGTAACAAACAGGTTATTCAACGTACTGTCAAGCGGCTCCTGTTCGAGCAAATGTCTTTTGTAAATCAATCCGGCTTTAAACAAATCCCGCTGCGTTGATCCTTTAGTATTACTGGCTTTTGAAGTGCTGACCCAAAAAGAACTTTCCAGTTTTTTGTGACGAACAAAATGTCGAAGCCCACGGTTGTCAGTTTGCAATATGCCATAATAACTTGAATCGGGACTGGTTTCATAAAATTTGTAACTGTTCTTCGCCCATTTGATATTATGAGTAAAAGTCAAGGCTCTTTTACTTTCTGTATTTTTCAAAGAATCCGGTTGCCCCAATACATTGTAGTGATGAGTTAAAATATACTCCCGCTCCTCATGAAAGGTAAAGGCTGTTGAAAGTTTTACAGGATAATTGAATTCTCGTTCGGTATTGTCAACGGTTAAGAGTGTATCATTGATGCCGCCATTGTCCTGGTGTTCGTTTGAATTGAAAACATAAGTGATAAAAGCGTCATATTTTCCACTTTTGTGGTGATACCAAAAACCAGTAGCCAAGGCAGTATTGATGGCCCTCTGCCCTTTATATTTTCCGGTACTATTGATCTTTTTATAGTCGATTGAAAAACTCAGACCATTTTTAAAATCGCGACTAAATTGCCCTTTAAAATAACCATCTTGCTTGGTGGTGCCATTCAAAAACCAAGCGTTTGTAAAAGCTTTTGTAAGCCGGTAATAAGGCAGTGTTGCTCCATCTATTTTGTACAAATCAAATTGATGGAAACCTATATCAAACCCTTGCCGAAATATAGGCTGATAAACCAACTGATGGTGCGCCGAGCCTAAATATCCCAAATTTGCATAATCCAGCTTGCCATCCCGAATCGGATCATATTGCTGAAAATTATTGTTGAGCAAAGTATCAGAAAAGGAATATTCAAGTCCCGGATTGTCCTGGTAAAAATAAGTGAAATCAAAGGTGTCTGGTTCTGCTACTTCCGAAGTTTGGTTCAATGAATCCTTTGCCTGCTCAGTACCGTCCGTCTGACCTGGAAATGTCTGAGCTGCTAACCAGTTTAAGCACACTAACCAAATAAATAATAATATTTTTACTCTTTCGATCATAAAGCAGACTGCAAAAATAAAAAAACCACAGAATGATTTTTCTGTGGTTTTAATATAACCTGAAGGTTGATTTTTTATTGCGGAATACTCGCGATTTGTCTGCTGAAATTTAAGATCAACGTTTGATTATAATTATTCCGGATTGATATGCTTTTTGTTCTGTTCCCAAATTATAATAATAGATCCCAGCTGGGAAGTTTTTGACTGGAATTTCCGTTGAGTTATTTTGAATTTGATTTGACCTTAATTGTCGCCCCAATGCATCAAAAAGTTGAAACCTTAAGTCATTTTTCAATTGTTGAATTTGAACTTGGATGATTTGATTAGCAGGGTTTGGAAAAATTTCAGCCGGATTTTCTAAAGCTGCTTCTTCATTAGAATTGATCATGTCATCAATCTTTGCCAAGTACATGTACTCTTTATAATCAACTGGTGGGCTATTGCTACCACCGATTAGATAGCAACCGTTGGTTAATGGTTCAATGGCATTTCCTTGCCCAACAAGCGGTAAATGATGCTCAATGTTTCCCGCTTCATCAATTTTGAAAAAATCGCCCGATCCTCCAAACATACCATTATAAAAACCTTGTGTTGCGGTTGTGACTCCGATGCTTCCGTCCGAATTTTGGTGCATGCTGGTAATAAAGCGATTTTGGTCGCTGAGGCTCTTACTCCAAAGTGAATCGCCTTGTGCATTTGTTTTTAAAATTATAGTTTGGAGTTCATCACCATTGTAATGTCCTCCACCTATTAAAAAACCGCTATCGGAAGTTTGAAGAATGCTGAAACTGTTAGCATAAGTGTCATAATGAAATATTTTGGACCATTCTTCCTGCCCATTTGCATCGGTTTTGGTGATAAAAATATTATACTCTGTAATTCCGCAAAGGACAAACCCTCCATCATTGGTTTGTTTCAAATCCCATGCTTCAGTTATGTCTTCTGTTGAAAAATAATTTTGATTCCATAATAGTTGCCCGTTTCCATCAATTTTACCGAGAAGCGCCGAATGAGCAAAATTAGAATCCGAAGCAGCTCCTGCAAAAGCAAATTCATCATTTCCAAGCGGGATCATTTTCAGGCTTTTAGCTGTATTTTCGAATGCAAATTTTTTAGTCCAGAGGGTATCGCCATTTGAGTCTATTTTTACAAAATAAGCTTTCTCATTAGAATTATACATATGATCAACACCGCAGATCAAAAAATTGCCATCAGTAGTGGCTGCAATCGAATTTGCTTGCTGCCAAAAGGTAAAATTTTCATCATCCATATTTAAAAATTTGTCCCAAATGACTTCGCCGAGTGTGTCTGTTTTGATAATTCGTATATATTGGTGATTGATCGCATTATTGTAAAAAACAGTTCCGGCCAACAAATATCCTTCATTCCCCAGTGGCAAAATGTCCATTACGGGATTGTTGAAAGCAAAACCTTCGTGCAGGTAAATTTTTTCCCAGTTGATGTTCTGACTAAAAACCGAAACTATTGAAAAAATTACAAAACTGAATGAGATCCAAGTTTTTTTCATTTTTTGAAATTTTGTAAACGAATATTTACTGATAAAAACTTATATAAAGCTGTTCAGGGTTGGGTCATTCAACCTGATTTCACTGAAAGTGTCCGTGCTACAACTTTTTGCGAGGGAGGATGCTATGATTTGTAGGTGAATAAATGTGAAGATGAAAAAACTCAACAATCCTCAAGTTTTGACAAACCAAAAACCTGAAAACACAAAAACTGGTTAAACTGCCATTGCTCCACTCCATCTAGTTGAATCTCCACCACATCATGGTGTTGATAGACAAAAACCATTTTATTTGCCGAATTTTATCGTTCTTTATTGAATGAAGTGGAATGAAAAAAAGCTGAAAATTGCAGCCATCCACGCTTTATTGTGGTCAGTTTATGTTTTGCTGGAATATCTAGCGAATATGATTCACTTATCTCCCGGGAAAGGGTGGATATTTTTGCGTTCGACTATTCTTTCGTTGCCGGTTTTGATGATCCCGACCTATTTTATCGCCTGGTTTGCTCTTCCTCGATTTTTACAAAAGAAGAAAATTATACCTTTCATTTTGTGTGCTATTCTCGCGATGGGTTTTATCTTTTTTGCTCGGATTAAGTGGATTGAATTGGTCAATTACATCAATGAAGGCGAATATTGGAAAATGCCCGCATTGAAGATGGTTAAAAACATCATTCGGGATTATTCGGTTGTTGCCCTTGCCGTTTGTTTATACATCATCGGTGATTGGCGAAAAAATCAAAAACAAAACGAACAACTCATCAAAGCCAAAGCAGAAGCAGAGCTGAAACTTCTCAAAGGTCAGCTGCATCCGCATTTTTGTTCAATACGCTCAATAATATTTACAGCCTGGCTTTGCAAAAATCTGATCTGACGGCTGATAGTATTTTGAAATTGACCGAATTGCTGGATTACCTGGTCTATTGGGCAAACAAAGAAAAAGTATCGCTTTCAAAGGAAGTGGAATTGTTGAAAAGTTACCTGGATTTGGAAAAATTGCGTTATGGTGAAAAATTGCAATTAAAGGCAGACTTTTCAGTGATCGATGAAAAAATCAAAGTTTCTCCTTTGATCTTATTGCCTTTTGTAGAAAACTGTTTCAAACATGGAGGAGTGAATAAAAATGGTATTTTTTGGATAAATTTGAAACTGAAAGTCTATGACGACAAATTCGTTTTTAATATTGAAAACAGTAAAAAGCAGCAAAAGAATAAAGCTAAAAACGGTGGTGTCGGATTGCAAAATATCCATCAAAGACTGGCAATGATTTATCCAAAACGCCACCAGTTAAAAATTGATGACAGCGAGGATTTTTTTAGCGTTCGCCTGGAATTAAATTTCAACCATGGAAAAATTTAAATGTTACATTGTCGATGATGAACCGCTGGCCATAAAAGTGATTGAAAACCACCTTTTAAAGCTCGATCAGTTTGAAATTTGCGGAGCAACAACCGAACCCGTCGAGGCTTTTAACCAGCTAAAAACACTAAATCCTGATTTACTTTTTTTGGATATTGAAATGCCCGAATTGACAGGCTTAGAATTGATCGAATCCATTGACAATCAACCGGAAGTGATCATCACCACAGCTTACCGCGAATACGCTGTCGAAGGGTTTGAACACAATGTGCTGGATTACCTCGTAAAACCGATTCCTTTTAATCGATTTTTAAAAGCCATCGATAAATTTTTAGAAAAAAAGAAGCAATCAAAACAATCACCAACTAAAAGCCAGCTGCATATTTTCGTCAAAGCAGACCGAAAAAAGGTCAAAATTAATCTCAATGATATTTTGTACATCGAAGGGCTGAAGGATTACGTGAAAATCATACTGGCTGACAAAAAAATCTTGACCAAAATGTCCGTTGGAAACTTTTACGAGTTG
>JANQFJ010000049.1 GCA_028277915.1 Saprospiraceae bacterium | reverse complement strand
GAAACTCCGCTTCGTTCTTATCATGCTTTTAACGAACATGCAACCGTCAATAATTTAGTCGAACGGCTTCAGAATGGTGAAACCCTTGCTCTAATCTCGGATGCAGGAACTCCAGGCATCTCTGATCCGGGATTTTTGCTTGCGCGAGCCTGTGTACAAAATGGAATAAAGGTAGAGTGTTTGCCAGGTGCTACAGCCTTTGTTCCGGCGTTGGTAGTCAGTGGGTTGCCTTGCGACCGATTTCATTTTGAAGGTTTTTTACCACATAAAAAAGGACGCAAAACCCGTCTTGAATATTTATGTGAACTGCCAAACACCTTTATCCTTTATGAATCGCCCTATCGTTTGCTGAAATGTCTAAACCAACTAGCTGATCATTGCGGATCGGAAAGGCAGGCATGTGTTTGCAGGGAACTCACTAAAGTCCACGAAGAAGTCGTTTCAGAAAGTCTCAAAAACCTGATTGATCATTTTTCAAATAAAAAAATAAAAGGCGAGATTGTAATCGTCGTTGGTGGAAAATGAAAAAGGTGCCCCACTTTTCAATGAAACACCTTTTTTTATTTTTTATAGGAAATTACTTCACAACCACACGTTTGCTTACAATTCCCTGATCTGTCTGAATTTTAAGCATATAGATTCCTTCTTCAAATTGATCAACTTTTAAATCGATCAATTTCTCTGACTGGAGCTCACGATAGGAAACCTGTTTCCCTAAAACGTCATAGAGCTCAAGTGTCTGACCTTCTAAGTCGCCAAGGTCGATATTCAAATCATCCGAAACAGGATTTGGATAAACTTTTACCTTTTCTGAAAGTGCTGGATCTACAACGCTCGTGACGATATTATTTACAAAGAAAACAGAAGCTGGTTCTGCGGAAAGATTTATATCCAATTCGTCGCCATCTTTATTAATCACTTTTAACACATTTAATGCAACATCAAATGATTGACCTTCATCTTCAGCGCGACCATCAATAATATCTGCATCAATAATAAAATTAACAGACGCTATTCTACCGTACCCACTAGCATTTTCGCCATTTTTTCTGGTTATAGCAAAATCCAGCTGTCCCTGGTCAGTCAAATCAACTGCCCGTGGAATCACTTCTCCATATCCACCAAAAAAACTATTTTCATCATAATCGACATTTATCTGGGAATTAGAATCAAGATATTCTCCGGTAAATTCCATGTACAAAACAACTCCATAAACATCTTCCATAGGTACACTGCTACTACCAAGCATCAATGCGGCACTGATTGGAGTTGCATCAAGAGCATTGGTGAGGTGAACCGTATCAACGTTGAATTGTAACTTTATATCCGGACCATCCGAATCTGCATAACCAATTCCTCCTTCCAGTTGAGTGTAAGATTCATCAATATTTGATGTGTAAGGAAGATCGGAAAGATCGATAATTCCATCACCATTGCAATCGCCATGTTTGAGATTGACTCCTTCCACAGTATTGTCGTCCCAATCTTCAGCAAGATGGCCATACCACCCTCCACAAATACTATCCCTTGCAGGACCAACAGCGCCAAATTCAAGGCCGATATTTAACACATCTTCCATGTTTGAAACACCATCGGCATTGGTATCTCCCGGCCAAACACAATCCAGAATCTCACAAGGATCATCGGGAATCCAGACTTCAATAGTTTTTGTAATTGTAGAAAAACAATCCTGAGCAGTAGCATTCCAAACTGACAAGTTCACCTGATAAATACCGCTTTGGCTATAAAAATGAGTAACGGTATTTTCAGCTATCGTATAGTAATCATTACCATCTCCAAAATCCCAGGTCGTTTCAGTATAAGCCCCTTCAGAAATGTTTTCAAACACAACTCCACCCAAAACCGGCATGGAGCCGTCATATTCTGAATGGATAAAATCCGCTTCGCAAGCAGTGTTCAGTCTATCAGCAGCACCATTTTCATGGGAGTTTGTATTGGCATTTAACTGACTAAATAACAACAATGAAAAAATTAGAATACTTGAGAAAGATACCTTGAGTTTAGATTTTGTGATTCTCATACGATAAGCATTTTGTTGCCTTATAAAAATTTGATTTATAAAAATGCAACTAAATATTCGTTTAAAAAAGAACATTATTTTTTTTTGTACCGTGAAATTATTTGTCATTTAATTGTCAACAAATTGATAATCAATCAATTACAATTCCAGCCAACATTGATTTATCCAAATAATTTGTTTATTTTTACTAACTTGTGACCAAGTTTCCATAAAAAACAGTCGAAAATGCTGAGTGATAAGTTAATTAGTTTGTTAAATACCTTTTCCAAACCTCAACTTAATAACTTCAAAAAGTACCTTTCTTCGCCGTTTTTCAATGAAAATCAAGACCTGATCAGCCTATTTGATATCATCAATTATCAACTTGCTTCGCCAGTAAACAATGGTGAAAAATACCCTCAATTAGAAAAAGAAAATGTGTGGAAAAAGTTATTCCCACAAAAAAAATACAAAGACGTTCAGCTTAGAAGGTTGTGCTCCGATCTGACTAAGATGGCACACAGCTTTTTGGCTTACAAACAATTTAAAAATACGCCTTTTCAAGAACAAACTTATTTGCTTTCAGCTATTAATGAACCGGACTTGAATAAACATTTTACGGGGATTGTAAGACAAACCAGAGATTTGCAGCAAAGAGTGGGTTTTCGCGATGACGAATTCCATTACAACACTTTTCTGATTGAACAAAACTGTCACAAACACCTGGAGCAAATGAAGAAAAAGCCTGACAACCTCGAAAATCTTGAAAATGCAGATTATCACCTCGACTGTTTTTACATTACCAAAAAACTGAAAAACTATTGCGACTTTCTTGGGTACAAAAACTTTCTCTCCTTTGACTCAAAAGTACAGTTGTTTCCATCTTTTTTGGAAATAATCAAGGAAAGTGAATTCCGAAAAGAACCTTCTGTCAATGCTTATTATTTGGTAGCACAGATGCTACTCAACCCTGAAGACGAGTCTTTCGCCGAAGCACTCAAACAATTGCTTTTTGAACAAAGCGATAAGTTTTCACCTGAAGAGATAAAGTTGCTTTATATCCATCTCAAAAATTATTACATCACAATAAAAATCAATGCAGGACTGCACGAGTATTACAATAACCTTTTCGAGATTTTTAAAATGCAAATCAACCAGGGAAATATTTTAGACAATGGCCTTATTACAGCACAGAACTATAAAAATATCATCAGCGTTGGTTTGCATCTCAAACAATTTGACTGGGTTGAAGATTTTATTCAAAATTTTACAGACAAGCTTCCAAAAGAAGTCCAGGACAACAATCTCAAATACAACCTTGCAAAGGTTTATTTCTACAAAGGAGAGTATGAAGAGGTAATCGATCAACTCCGAGAGGTAGAATACCGTACACTCGTACATTCTTTAGGTGGAAAATTGATACTTCTAAAAACTTATTACGAATTGAAGGAAACGATGGCTTTGGATTCGCTGATTGATAGTTTTAGCATTTATTTGAGGCGTAACCGATTGATCTCCAAAGAAATGAAACAGCAATACATGAATGTACTCCGCTTCACAAAGAAACTTGCAAACATCCCCGAATACAACAAAAATGCCGTTGAAAAAATTAAAATTCAGATCAACAATTGCAAAGCTTTAGCCGCAAAAAACTGGTTGTTGGAGAAAGTGGAAGAGCGGGAATGACTTCGCACATTTCACTTTTTTATTAATGAACACTCAAAAAAATATCTGAATTATAATCCCTTGATATGTTCAGACAGAAAAAGCGAAGCCTCTTCGTGCAGTTGAAATGCCTGTTGGTATAGTTGTATAAGTTCTGTGGATCTACCTTCTTTTACCGCATTTTCAATATTTATTAAAACATCTTTTAAGGCAGCAATTCCCATATAATCTGCTTGTGGTTTTAAGGAGTGGGCATTGATACGAAGCTGCTCCCAATTCTGATCGACGATATTTTGTTCCATCTTCACAAATGTCTCTGGGGCAATATTTAAAAAGATACCAATGTATCGCTTCATTTTTTTTTCATCGCCTTTCGTAAATTTTTTCAAAAAAGATAAGTCCACCATTTATACATTCGCTTTGATAAGTTCTGAAATTTCCCGAAAGGCATCTTGCCCCTTTATAACATAATGCATGGCACCATAACCAATAGTCTGAGCAGCAGTGCTATAACTTTTTTGACTGGAAAGCATTATGACAGGTAAAGATTTGTTTCTCGATTTGATTTCTTTGAGAATATCAATGCCGTTTGCTGCATCTTTTTCTTTAGAATTCAGATAATAATCCAAAACAACCAGATCAGGGTTTTCATCCAGATTTTTAAGGCATTTTTCGCCGGTCGGGAAAGATTTTACAAAGAGGTTTGGATTGTTTTCATTTAAATAATCACTTAGCATTTCAGCAAGTAATGGTTCATCATCAACGATAAAAATTTTGGACTTTTGATCTAACATAGCTACACTTGTTTGGTTAGAAAATTTTCTTCAAGATAAAGTTTATCATTTGCAGGTAGGTAGTAATAATTATCTAATGGTATTTAGAGTTATCAAGCGGTTAATTTGATCGGCTATTTCTTTAAAAGGTAGATTTTCTTAAGCAATTCTTCCGTATCGAAAGGTTTTCCGATAAAGTCATCCATTCCTGCTTCGTAACATCGCTCGATTTCTTCTTTCATCACGTTGGCGGTCATGGCAATGATGGGCGTGTTGGCTTTTCCATTCGATAAATTCCGAATCGCATGAGTCGCTTCATAACCGTTCATCACAGGCATTTGCACGTCCATTAAAATAATATCATAATCGCCGTGTGCTACTTTTTCAATGGCGATCACACCGTTTTCAGCGATTTCTACTTCTACTTCTTCAATCGCATCTTCCAGCTCTTCCTGTGCGACGATGGCATTGAATTGATTGTCTTCTACCAATAGTACTTTTATACCTTTCAATTGAGCAGCGATATTTTCGTCATTTGATGTTTGCTCTTCAGGAATCGTAGATTCTTGTTGAGTATCAACCTTGAAAGGAATTGTAAAATAAAACTGGCTGCCTTTGCCTTTTTTGCTTTCTGCCCAGATTTTTCCACCCTGTATTTCTACCAGTTTTTTGGAAATGCTCAGGCCAAGTCCGGTGCCTCCAAACTTCCGCATCGTATCCGAATAAGCCTGTTCGAAAGTCTCAAATATTTTTTCAAGATGGTCTTTGCCTATCCCTACTCCGGTGTCTGAAACGCAAAAATTAGCCATCATTTTGCCATCGTCGAATTCCTCTGTTTTCAACTGAATAGTGACCATGCCTTTTTCTGTGAACTTGATAGCATTTCCCGTCAAATTGAGAAGGATTTGATGCAAGCGGGTGGGGTCACCAATAACTTTGTCGGCAATGCCCTCTTTCATATCCATTTTCAATAACAAGCCTTTTTCTTCCACTTTGAAATTCATGATCATATTTACGTTATCGACCACTTCTTTCAAAGAGAATGGAATTTCTTCCAGATCAATTTTTCCAGCTTCAATTTTTGAAATATCAAGAATATCGTTGATGATGACGAGGAGCGAATTAGAGGATTCTTTAATAGCATTAAGGTAGGAAAGTTGCTCAGATTGAGGGGTTCGTCGCAACAAAATATCTGTCATGCCCTTGATAGCATTCATTGGTGTTCTAATCTCGTGGCTCATATTGGCGAGGAACTGCTGTTTGGCTTTTTCTGACGCTTTCGCCTTTTCTTTTTCAGCTTCTACTTGCTGATTTTTTTCTTTCAAAATAGCCTCAGTTTTACGCACATAGTGAAGGCGGGTAAACAAGCCAATGGTTAATAACAAAGCAATAATTCCAAGCAGAAGGAAAATATTTTTTTTTAATTTCTCGTCGCTGATACTTTGCTGATATTGTAATTCACTTACAAAGGCCTGTTCGTCAAACTCCATTTTTTGAAGAAGTCTTGATGTTTCCTCTCTCTTGAGTGTGTCATTTATTTCGTTCCGTTTTTCGAGGTAAGCCAGTGCCTCATTGTTCTTTCCTATTGCTTTGTAAGATTTGTACAAGCAATCACATGCTGAGTACATTTCAGCTAACTGGTTAAGTTCCTCACAAATGGAAAAGGATCTCTTACACATGTTCAAAGCTTCATCATAATTGCCTAGTTTTAAATAAGCTGTACCTTTTTTATTTAATGACCATATTATTTGAGGTTTATCTCCAAGCTCCTCTCTAATCTCCAAACTTTGGTTATGATAATAACGGGCTTTATTATAGTCTCCTTTTTCAAAGTACACATTCCCAATATTGTCAAAATCTAAAGCGATCCCATAACGGTTATTTAATTTTTTATTGATATTTAAACTGCGTTCATGAAAATCAAGAGCCTTAACAAACAAGTCTTGTTCTAAATAAATTGAACCAATTCTACCATAAGTAATAGCTATTCCTTCTTTGTTTTTCAGTTTTTCATAGATTCTTAATATACGTAAGTTGTTGCCTTGAGCTTCTTCATATAATTTTTGGTGAGAAAAATTCCAACTAATATTTTTTAAAGCTAGTACAATGTTATGCGTATCCCTAATTTCTTCAGCTATCTTCAGACTCCGCTTATAATAATCCATAGCCATTGGATAATCTTTTTGGCCAGTATACAAATTGCCAATATTATTAATAAGGCTGGCTATTCCTTTTTTATCCTTTAAATTTTCCAAAATCTTTAAACTCTTCAAATAGCATTTAAGGGCCATTGAATGGCTTCCTAACCTGTTATAAATAGTACCCAAACGATTATAAGACCAAGCGATTTTAGTTTTCTCATCTGACTCCTGATAATTCTTCAATAAAAGTTCCGCGATATCAAGCGCTAAGTTGTATTTTCCAAGGTTAAAATATGCCCAACATTTTCTTGATAAGCCCAAATTGTATCCTTCTCGAAAGTCATGTAATTTCGAAAACTCAATTAATTCATTAATTAATACCAAAGAACTGTCCGGGTTTATCGTATTGGATGATTCTTTAATGTATTCATGATAGGCTATAGCTCTCGTTGAATCTGGCTGGTTTTGATCCTGCCAAATAACATATAAAGAATCTAGGTTTATTACCTGACCGTAAAGAGGAGGACTCCCCAAAAGGAATAAAAAGAATAACCAATAAACAAGCATGAAAGCTTTGAGCCAATTATCTTCATCATAGTAGGATGAATCTCTCATATTTCAAGAGTTTTGCTTGAAAATTTTTATTATCAGCTAATTTTATCGAGCAAATCTTCCACCTCAAGCTGATTATCATAAAGTCATTCAAATATGTTTGATAAATAAAACACAGAATTGTAAGATTATCAAGTTATGCTTATCAAGTGGTTGTCAAACTTATCAAACGGTTTATCAAATCCGATTTTTTGTTAAATTATTAAGATAATATCGTATTTTTTAATTTTATAAAATTATATGAAATTCAGAAATTAATGGCTCTATGAAATTGCGAAGCATAATAGTTGATGACAATCTTTTAAACATTGAAGTGCTTTACGACCTTCTTCAAGAGACGAATGAAAAGATTGAAGTGATTGGGAAAGCGAGCAGTGGAACAGAAGCACTTAGCATGATAAAGTCACTGCAACCTGATCTCGTATTTCTTGATGTTGAAATGCCAGACATGAATGGATTTGAAGTTCTGGCATCTTTGGAAACTATTGATTTTCAAACCATTTTTGTAACCGCTCATAGTCATTATGCTATTCAAGCCATCCGTTTCAATGCATTGGATTATATCGTAAAACCTATAAACCCTACAGAGCTTTTTAAAGCTATCCGGAGATACCCTTCTAATGGTGATGTCTCCCTCCACCAGGATCAGATCAGGACGGCTTTAAATAATTTTAATAAAAAAGATACGCTGGATCAAGTGCTTTTTTTACCCACACAGGAAGGTGGAATAAAAATGTTGCTGCGAGACATAATCAAAATAGAAGGTGATCGTAATTACAGCACGTTTCATTTAGCAAATGGGAAAACCAAAATATCCTCCAAAACCTTGGGGCATTTTGAAGACATCCTTAAAGACAAAGAGTTTTTCAGATGCCATCGCTCCTTTCTCATAAATAGTTATCATATAAAAGCATTGCAAAAGAATAACCACTTCCTTTTGAGTAACGGATCAAATGTTCCCATTTCACGGAGGAGAAAAAAGGAAGCTTTGTTTTGGTTTTCCAATAAATAAGGCAAAAAACAATCTGCAATTACATGTGCAGCGCTCGCTTATCCGTGGCATTTAATGCTGCTTCTTTGACAGCTTCGGTGTACGTCGGATGAGCATGGCTCATCCGGGCTATGTCCTCTGCAGATGCTCTGAATTCCATAAGTGCAACAGCCTCAGCGATAATATCCGCTGCTCTTGCTCCTACGATATGAACACCCAAAACTTCGTCTGTTTCCTTATGAGCAATAATTTTTACCATGCCATCAGTATCGGTACTAGCTCTTGCACGCCCAAGTGCTCTGAATGGAAATTTTCCAACTTTATAAGGTGTCCCGGCTTCTTTCACTTCGGCTTCTGTTTTTCCAACTCCGGCGACTTCCGGCCATGTGTAAACAACTCCAGGAATCAGATTGTAATCAATGTGTGGTTTTTGTCCAACGATAGTCTCTGCAACAAAAACGCCTTCTTCTTCCGCTTTGTGAGCGA
>JANQFJ010000037.1 GCA_028277915.1 Saprospiraceae bacterium | reverse complement strand
AATCAAATGCCAAGTTCCTTCCAATTCTGATCCGGCACTCAGAAAAGCGCCTTCATTTTCAGCATAAATAATCCTGAAAGTGTCGAAAAAATAGGTGCTCACTTCATTTGGGTTGAGCGTAGATTGAGCAATTTGTTTCGTCTTTTGATCGCATCCAATATTGAGCAAAATAATCAATACAATGAGTGCGATTCTTATAATCCCTTTTTGATTCATATTGAAATATACTTTCCAAATACGTTAAGCCAATTTTAAATTTCCATTTATTTTAAAATCAACCCACGTCCTTATTTCGTTTCAAATTTACGATAAAATACTATCTTTAGCGCCAAACCAAAACTACAGAAATGGAACCAATTTTTACAAGTGATGCGGTTGTATTAGGAATGCTATTGACTGTTTTAGCAGCTGTATTTTATACTTCAAGTTTAGAAACTCCAGGCTGGAAGAAGTTTTATACCTACGTTCCGGCGCTTCTATTATGCTATTTTTTACCAGCACTTTTGCATTGGCCTCTTGGTTTGATTGCTGCTCATTGGTATGACCCTAGCGTTAGTGAACTGTTGGCGATGTATGATGTGACCTTGCCGAGCGGTATGAGTTATGATGCTATTACTGAGTTTCTAAAAGAGAGTGGGGTTCCTGATAAAGGATATAATGCTTTGTTGGCAATGAGTGACGATAGTTTGAAAGAATTGCTTCTGAAAAATTATGAAATTACACTGCCTGACGGTTTAAGCCTTGATGCAAAAATGGCTCTGTTAATGGAAAATGGCATTCAGTCGAAAGGTTTTGAAGAATTTCAACGTCATTCACAATTGTATTATGTGGCTTCGAGGTATTTGTTACCTGCAAGTTTGGTATTACTTTGTATTAGTATAGATTTTCAAGGTTTGATTAACCTTGGGCCCAAAGCATTGATTATGTTTTTTGCTGGAACTTTGGGGATTGTTATTGGTGGACCGATTGCACTGTATTTAGTGTTGAATTTTGCACCGAATATTATTGTGGCTGATGCAGATCAGTTGTGGAGGGGGCTTTCAACTGTTGCCGGAAGTTGGATCGGCGGAGGAGCTAACCAAAATGCAATGGCGGTGATTTATGAGGTTGTGGAAAAGCCTATTTTTCCGACTATGATAATTGTCGATGTGGTCGTCGCAAATATCTGGATGGGCTTTTTACTCTATGGAGCTAATATTTCCACTCGCATGGACAAATGGCTTAAAGCCGATAGCTCTGCGATTTCAGAATTAAAGGAGAAAATGGCAGATTACAAAGCTAGCGTAGCAGAAGTGCCGACAACAACTAAATTATTTATAATGCTTGCAATAGCTTTTGGTGCAGTGGCTTTATCACATTTTGGATCAGCGATTATTGTCCCATTGCTTAAGGGAAGCAAGGAAACATTGGAAGCTTGGGGGCTTCACTCATTGATGTCGGGATTCTTTTGGTTAATTGTGATTGCTACGGCAATAGGTATAACTTTGTCATTTACGAGAGCAAGAAAAATGGAGGGTGTAGGTGCATCCAATTGGGGGTCGATTTTCATTTTTATTCTGGTGGCTACGATTGGAATGAAAATGAACCTTGGTGAAGTGTTTAAAAATCTTGGATTATTTGCTATTGGTATTATCTGGATGATCATTCATGTGGTTATTTTGTTGATCGTAGCTAAGCTCATTCGAGCTCCGTTTTTCTTTGTAGCGGTAGGGAGCCAGGCCAATGTTGGTGGCGCTGCATCAGCTCCGGTAGTTGCCTCAGCTTTTAGCCCTTCTTTAGCTCCGGTGGGTGCTTTGATGGCGGTACTAGGCTACGGAATAGGAACGATAGGGGCAATTCTTTGCGCTGAGATCATGAGATATATCGCAGGAGGCTGATTTTTCAAATAAAATTATTTTTCCAAAAACCATTTTTGTAAAACGTCTTGTCCGGCTTTGCCTTGAGGAGTATAATCCCGTTCGTTGTATCCCTCACCGCCGCGCATATTTGGGAACCATTTCCATATAAACCCCCCGTTCCAGTATGGTTCTTCCCAAAAGGTTTCAAATAAGGCATGGATTGCATTGGCTTGTGCTTTTTGATTGATGTCAAGTTGCTTCACTTTTGGTTCCAGTTCCCAGGTATTGAAAGCACACCCGTCAACGCTGAGATATCCATATTCTGTAAAAAGGATTGGTTTTTTTACTGTTTTATAAAACCGACGAATATCTTTGAGATATGGCCACCAGGCTTTTTTTAATTCAGCAATTTTTGGGGTTTTTGAATTGGTAAGCGGAAAGTAAGCATTGACTCCTACATAGTCAAGAGCATCCCAAAAAGGTACGTCCGGATATTCATCCCAATTGGCTGCGTAAGTCAATTTTCCTTTGTAAACTTTTCTTACTTTTTGAATAAGCCCCCGCCAAAACAGCTCTCTTTTTTTAACACTTCTTTTGAACTCAGTACCGACGCAAAGCAATTCAACATCAAGACTATCCGCCATTTTTGCAAAAGGAATCAAAAAATCTTCGTAGTCTTTTTCCCAATTTTGCCATTCCTGTTCACTTTTAAAATCGAGATCTCCTGTCCACCCTCCAGGCACATAAACCTGTGGTTTTAAAATTACATTTACATCAGAAGATTTTGCTAATTCAATTGTTTTTTGTACCCCTTCAGGGCGCTCCCCCCACCACTGCCAGTCCGCATTATAGCCTACCGAGGGGCGGTTGACACGCGTGAAGCCATATGGAATCACAGCAATCCAATTTGCACCGATTTCTTTTACAGCTTTCATCGGATTATTAGGATAAGGATTTGGTGGAGCTACGAAGTTAAGGCCTTTCATCTTATTCGTTGACTGGATAATATTTTCGGTGAGATGAAAATCTTTTGGGACACTCTCATTACATGTCAGACCAAGGATTAGGATCAATGAAGATATTAAGGTTTTCATGAGTTTTGTGTTTAAATCATGACTTTGCAAAAGTACTTTCTTTTTTGGATTTAATATATTTTAAAAATTTCAAAAATACTTAAATATTGTTCAGCATTTTCATCATATAAATAGTTAAATCGCAAAAATTATACAAACGAATGCAAAATTGTTAATAATCTAAATAATTGCCAATAAATAATTGCCAATATGACTTCGATTTTGGAATATTTTTATGAATTTTGTAAAAATTATTTAAATTTATTAAATTATTTGCATTAATACAATCAATATCTTTACATTTGTATTATGCAATGCAGGAATTGAAAAAGATCAAATCCCAATAAAAATGTGAGGTGACGAAACAGGCAGCCGTGCCCTCCTGTCTAGGGGGTGGAGAAAAAGGGACAAATCCTGAGCAATTGGGACTAACCGCTCCGTGAAGGTTCGAATCCTTCTCTCACAGCTAATATAATCTCTTTATAATCAATGCATTACAAAGAGATTATTTATTTGAATGTAAAAATGTGAAACATATGTGAAACAATTGAACAATTTATATTGCAACTTCGATTTAAAATCACCTATAGGCATCCCAATTCTTTTAGGGGTCAGCCAAGATAATCCCTTAATCTCTATTAACTCTTATGAAGTATCTTAACAGGAATAAAATCACTGGAGATATTGTAAATGTATGCCGACCAACTATGTATGATCATCTTCTTGTCTAGCTCAATGTAGAGGCTAATTGTCCCTGTATAAACATCCGATCTTAGTGGGCTAAATTAGTATGAATTTTAGTCATGCAAATAAGGTCATTATGAAACCAGAAATAAGATGTTTTCTAATTGGATTTTCCTCCCTTTTACCAAAACACTTCTATATGTTGACTCATTGAAATTGAGAGCCTGTAATAATTCAACCTTTGTTTTTTCTATTTGCAGATTCTAATGGCTGAAATCGATGCGAAAAACCAAAAGGATAGAACCTCTAGCTGATGAATTTGAAATGACAAAATTAGACATAGACGTAATTAATATAATTGAAAAAGCAGAAAAATTTGTATTATTATGGACTCATTTGTCTAAATTAAATTCAACAAGTCAGCAAATCATGAATTTATATTTCCTGAAACACTCAACGCAGGAAATTGCTAAGATCCTTGGCTTAAGTAAACAGTTTGTAAAAAAGAGGAAATATGAAATAAAAAAAGAATTAATAGAATCCATTCAAAATGACCTAAGATTCCAAGAATTGAAATAAGAATTAACATGAAACTAAGCTAAATATTAGTTGACTGCGTTATCCATCAATACAATGAAAACCAACAAAAACTCACATTTAAATAATGGAGGCCATTTCAATCAATCAAATAATAATGCTAAAAATGAAGTAGAAAAACAATCTAAACCCGAATTTACTTCTCCCAAAGAACAAAAGTTACAAAAGACGCTTTTTGAAGTTGCCAACGATGAAGATTTTATTGAAATATTTCCAAAGCTAAAATCAGTTGAAAAAGCATATCTGAGAAGCCAAAAAGGAAGGTCTTTTGTAATGACAAAGTTGATTACAATATTGATAGTTGCTGCAATCCTGACAATTATTGTATTCTTTAGCTGGAATTTCCTGTCATTCTTTCAAAGCTAATAACTAGTCAATTTATTTTTTGATATTGGGATTTATTCGTGTTTGTCCAAGGAGTTAACTTTGTATACCCGTATTGAATTCTTCGATCTACAGAAAAATGTGGAGGAGTTTGAGGAACTATGGAACAAAGCCACTACATGCATGGAGCATTTTGATTACTACAGTGCTCATTTTCCAAAGCTCTACATCATTGTGCTAAAGCTAACATTTGGTTGGAAAGCTCATTACGGATCAAGCGTAGTGTTGGTATCTAAAGAGGTAAAAATGTTGCTTTGGAGGCTTTAAAAATTGCTACTTATGCCCTTGATTCATATTCCGAGATAAAACTAGCTTGATGACATTTTGTACATTCAGCAAACCGATTAAGTCATTGTCAATTCGCTTTAGCAGGAACCATGCGATTTAAACGGATAATAACGGATAGAATCGATTAGGACAAGTTTATCCGTTCATACAAAGGTGTGATAACTTGACTACTAAATATTTATAATGCCAACTGATTTCTTGACTGCAGTTGTTTTGTTTTATAGATAGGAAGGATTAATTTTAAGGTAAATACACGCAATTAATTATGTGTATTTACAAGTTATAAGAAATTTATGGATATAACTAATACCATATCAATCTTAGGTGGAATAGCATCAATAATAGGTTTATTGTCCATGATTTTTTTTGGTCAAAATACCATTTCAAAATGGTTTAAGAAATTATCCAAACGTCTGAAGATAATATTTTTAGTAACTACTACAATTGGGATTACTTGCATTGTACTTTTGATAATCATTATTAATAATCAAAAAAGAGGGATTAGACGAAATGTTCTGGCAAAGGAAATAGGTGTTGATGAACGGACGTTGGAGAAAATAGAGAAAGGAGAAGGATGGTTTTTTGAACGGACGAAGAAAAAGATTAGTTTGTTTCTTTCAAGGATATAATAGAAGATGCCAGTGATAAACTTGTATAAATGAACTCTACACACGTGTGTTATTATACTATCTAAGGTTCGATTGAAATTATTTGTTGGAGTGAAATGGATTTTGAATCCGTTTAGAGTTGATTTTTTTCGACATATTATTATGGTAACCATGCAATTATACATTTTTCAATTATTAAAATGATTGTCGATGTCAGTAATGTTTGTCATTAGATTGCATAAATCTTCTTCTGTGCAACGTAAGGATGGAAAATATCCAGTAGTCCTTCAGGTTACCTGGGACAGAAAAGTTAGACGTAAGCGTTTAGATGTTTACGCTTTTGATCACCAATTCACCATTTACAAGGATAAAAGGCGGAAAAAAGAAAAAGTTGAGCTGTCCAACATGAAAAATGTTCAGGATTATCAAGATATTATTGATGGGGAGTTACAAAGAGCAAAAGATATCTACAAAGAGCACTTCCAGGATAAAGAATTCAACTACAACAGGTTTGTTTATTTCTTTGATAATCAGGCTGAAGAAAATTCTGAGTTGAAGGGTATGAAGGTGGCTGAATTTTGTAACCGGGTAGCAGATGATTTTGAAAGAAATGACCAGCCAAAATCTGCTAACTATTATGGATACACTGGTAAAGCAGTATTGAAGGTTTCTCCAGGAGATATTTCTTTTGCTGAGTTTGATGAATATTGGCTTAAGGAATTTGTAAAAAAATCAAGAGAGAGGCATTAAATGTTACAATTACCTAGTGCATTTGAGATCAGTTTTCAATAAAGCGGTTGAGGAGCAGATTGTAGACTATAAGAACAATCCATTTAAGAATCCTTATACAAACCCACGTGGATTCGACATTTCAAAATATAAGAAATCAAAAATTGCTAAGGTTAACAAAAATAAGATGAAAGATTTGTCGAGGGAGCAATTGATTCAACTAAAAAATGTCCAAAATCTAACCGAATGCCAAGATAAATACCTAGCTATCTGGTGGTTTTCTTTTTATTGCTTCGGCGTTAATCTGATTGATATAGCGAAGCTAAAGTATAAAGACTTAAAAAATGGCCGCTGGTATTATGATAGGTCAAAAACAGGTGTAAGTTTGAAAATAGGAAAACCATTGCTACAAGAAGCAACAGAAATAATAGAAAAATATGGAACAGGAGGATCAAGGAATGATTAAGTATTTGATATCGTAGTGTAGTGGGTTATGATGAAAGTGAAAAGGCTATTGCTGATAAAGTTTTAAGATATGCAAAATACATTTGGGATGCAGCCTTTTGGGTCTGTAAAACAATTCATGGGAAGGAAAGCAAGAGTAGAAAAAAGTTTTATTTCAAAATATGAAGCCATCTCTTCCCATACTTGCCGTCGGAGTTTCGTGGCTAATCTTTATTTGATGGGATATTCATTATCCCAGATAATGCCAATGACAGGACATTCTTCAGAACCTCAACTCAGAGAGTATATTGGGATTGATGCAGAGGAGAATGCGGAAAGAATAGCTTTGAGTATTCAAAGGAAAAAGAAGTAAATTGAAAGGTGACAAAAGTCATTTGAAATACACTTCGTACCCTATTAAATTGGTATAATTATCATCATTTAAAGATTATGCTTCGAGATATTTACTGTACTATATCAATATTTTGTAAGTGGACCCTATTTCCAGTTTTGAAAAGAGGGGGATGGAGCATTTTTCTACTTTTTTTTCTATGGCTTTCCAATAACGAAACAAAAGCCCAGGCTTCATTGATCGATAGTTTACGGAGCGAGCTAGCCAACGCTGATAAAGACACCACCCGTATCCTTTTGATGAAGGAGATTGCCTTGAACTTATACAATATCAATCAAGACAGCGCCCTCCATATATTAGACGCAGCATTCCCTTTAGCGGAAAATATCAAATATAATATCGGACTTTATGAGCTATGGCATACAAAAGGACGCATTTATGAAGAATTAAAGCAATTGGATAGTTCGATCTATTTCTTTGAAAAAGCCAATGAAATTGCTTTGGAAATGGATGATAAAAAAAGACAAGCCCAATCTTTACTAATTGTTGGAAAAACCTTTAATAGCCTGCATAAAAAGAGACTCGCAATAGATTATTTAAATGAATCTCTTGCGTTGTCAATCCTTATTGGAGATAAAGACTTGCAGTTTGATGCATTTAATAATTTAGGAAGAGCTTATTCTCATCTTACAATCTATGATACTTCAGAAATTTATTATACCCGAGCTTTGATGCTTCAAAAAGAACTAGGCAATATTAGATATCAGGCTGGTATTCTGAGAAATCTAGGAAACAATGCAGCCAGATCCAATAACCTGGAAAAAGCCTTGAACTATTACGAAGAGGGGTTGATGCTGATGCAGGAAACAAAGGATAAAGGCGGTGAGGCAATATTTTATCAGATGATGGGGTACAGTTGCTTTGTTATGGGCTATCTGCCCCAGTCTTTGGAATATTACCAAACTGCTATGACAATTCATCAAGAGGCAAAAAATTGGAGAGCTGTTGCCGATTGTTGTGATGCATTAAGTGAAGTCTATTTATCAATGGAAGACGATGAGCAAGCTTTGTATTATATTGAAAAATCTTTTACGTTTTGGGAGAAATCGGGGACTAAAATTCTAAAATCACATCTGCTATTTAGAAAAGGAAAAGTTTATATGCTGAAGGAGGACTATGAAACGGCACTTCAATACCTGAACCAATCCCTTTTTTGGGTAAAAAAAGAAAATCAAGCGATTGAAAGTGCCAATCATTATTTTAACCTCGGAACATGTTATGAAAAACTGAACCGCCAGGATTCGGCACTCGTTTTTTTTCAAGAAGCTTTGATTGTATCAAGAGAGTCAAACGAATTGTTTATTAAGTCTATGACTTTAAAAAATTTAGGGAGCATTCATTTTAAACAAGGCAATACAGATCAGGCTATTGCAGAATTGGATGAAGCTTTAAAAGTAGCCACTGACTCTGGCAACAAAGAACTTGAAATGGAAGCATCAGAAGTTCTTTATCGAATATATAAAAGTCTCAATTTTAATGATCAGGCACTTAATTACCTTGAAACTACTAGGAGCCTTCAGGATAGTTTGTTTAATGAAAAAAATGTTAAAAAAATAGCTCGTTTAGAAGCCGATTATCAATTTGAACAAGAAAAGCAGCAAATCGCTTTTGAACGAAAACAGGAAATTCAGGAGCAACAAAAATTTCAACATATTTTGTACACCATTCTGGCAGTTGCGATCTTGTTTATAGTGGCTGCCGTATGGTACAACCGATCCAAACAGAGGGCAAATGAGCACTTGAGCAAATTGAATGAAGAGTTGAAAGAACAGAAAACGGTCATAGAAGCACAAAAAGAAAAGTTAGAAGAGTTAGATGAGGCCAAATCCCGCTTTTTCACTAATATCTCCCATGAATTCCGGACACCACTTACCATCATTTCAGGTATGATCGAACAGATAAAAGCCAAGCCGGACGTTTGGTTGGATAAAGGAACTCAAATGATCAAACAAAACTCAGATAACCTGCTCCATTTGGTGAATCAAATTCTGAATTTACGGAAACTCGAATCCCAGAACATGGAAGTAAACCTCGTTCAGGGAGATGTGTTTCAATATCTGCGATATATCACTGAATCCTATCAATCCTATGCACAGAATAAAGGGATACAATTACATTTTCTGGCTGCCCAGTCATCAATACAAATGGATTATGATTCCGATAAATTGCTCAGGATCATTTCCAACCTGCTTTCCAACGCTATAAAATTCACGCCATATGATGGGAACATCTATTTCCATATTGACCAAAAAAGTGAAAAGGATGGGCAATGGTTACAAATTCGGATAGAAGATACCGGAGATGGAATTCCCAAAGATCGATTAGCGAATATATTTGATCGTTTTTATCAGGTAGATGATTCCAGTACACGAAAAGGGGAAGGTACAGGTATCGGACTTGCTTTGACCCGAGAACTAGTTAAATTGTTGAACGGTAAAATAGAAGTACAGAGTGAAATTGGTAAAGGAACCATCTTTTTTGTTAAACTCCCCATCACCACAAATTCTATTATAAAGGATGAGGCTTCAACGTTATTAGAAAAAGATGAAACAATAATGCCCCCAACTGTTTTCGCAGGGGAACCACCGTCAAAAACCACTGCTGCCACAGAAGTCCTTTTGCCTTTTGAATCCGAATCATCGCTTCCCAACCTTCTTATCGTTGAAGATAATCCTGACGTTATTCAATTCCTGGTGGCATGCCTGGAAGATGAATACCAATTGCATATTGCCCGGAATGGACAAGAGGGCATCGATGAAGCTATTGAACAGATCCCCGATCTTATCGTCAGTGATGTAATGATGCCTGAAAAAGATGGGTTTGAATTATGCGATACGCTCAAGCAGGACGAACGAACCAGCCATATACCGATTATTTTACTCACGGCCAAAGCTGACCTGGATTCCAGAATCAGTGGATTAGAAAGAGGCGCCGATGCTTACTTGACGAAACCCTTTGAACAAAAAGAATTGTTGATTCGATTGAAAAAATTACTGGAATTGAGAAAGCGATTGCAGGAGCGGTATAAAACCTTTGATTTTAAACCTTTCGAAGAAGAAAACCCGACAAGTCGGGAAGATGCCTTTTTGATAAAAGTGCAAAAACTAATTGAAGAAAATATTTCTGATGATAATTTCGGAAATGTTCAGCTGGCCAAAAAAATGAATTTGAGCGAATCTCAATTATATCGAAAAATAAAAGCACTAACGGATAAATCTCCTGTCCCATTCATTCGAAGTGTTCGCCTCTATAAAGGAAAAGAACTGCTTCAAAGTACAGAAATGAACGTTTCTGAAGTTGCTTATGAAGTTGGATTTACAGATCCAGCCTACTTTTCAAGGGTCTTTTCCAAAGAATTTAACATTTCTCCCAATGCAATTCGCAAGTAATTGATTGTCAGTGTTTTAGCATTTCTTGTTTGCGCTCACGTGTAAAAAATGTCCAAACTTTTCCTCGCTTTTTGTAAGAATTGTCCAAGTTTTTGAATGAATTGTCCAAGGTCAAACCCTTGATCTGCGGGCATATTTGTACCATGACTGAACGGTCCCGCTTTAATGTGGGATCAAAAGACCTAAATGAACTTTTGAAGGGAATTTGAAGGGAAGAAACCGATTCATCAGAATCGACCATTAGGAAATAAAATAAAACATTGTTTTCAGATGAGTGCGAATATATCAATCATGAAAATTAAGAATAAAAAATCAAAAATGGGCAGGGCTACAAGCATAAAACGCAGTCAGATTTTGTCCAATATTTTAACTCCTTCGACCCGGGCTTTTTTCCGAAAGGTACCTATTCAAAAAGGCATGTCTGGCTTGGATTTAGGCTGTGGTACAGGTAACAATACCCTGCTTCTAAAAACACTTGTCGGTTCGGAAGGCAAGATGACAGGCATAGATACCAACATCGATTTTATCAAAATAGCAGCAGAAAAAGTACTTCAAAACAAGTTGGATCAGGTAGACTTAAGTTATCAAAACATTTTGGAATGGAATGAAAAACAGACGTATGACTTTGTTTATAAAGGTTTTCTATTTCCACAACTCTCCAATTCTTCGACAGTTTTACATCAAGTTTACAGGAGTTTAAGGCCCGGTGGGTTTGCCATGATGGAAGACCTGGATTTTTCCCAATTCCACTGCTTTCCCAATTGTTATGCTTTTGACCGACTGATAGAATTATATATGGCAATCAGGCTACGACAAAGTACGAATACTAAAAATGGAAAACAACTACATTCAGAATTTCACAATGCCGGATTTGAAAATATAAAGGTACAACAGGTAGGCCCTTCCTTTTTGACCGGCAAAAACAAGCAAATAGCATCGCTCACTTTAGAGCAAATGGTTCCAATCCTTATAAACAAAAAATTGAGCACAGCAACAGAATTGCAAGTTTTGATTTTTGAACTTAAAAAATTTGAAGAGCAAAAAAACACCATGATCACCATGCCCGGTATTTATCAGGTTTGGGGTTGCCGGTTATAAATGCCCTTTTAATATTTCAATATAAAATAAAAAATATTTCAAATGAAAAATTCAATCAATTCTGCAATCGAAACTACTTTCGACTCAGGTTCAGGGGTAATAGCAAGTTTCAATATGAAAGCCATCCCTTTTTTGCTATTAATGGTTGTTGCTATCACTTCTCAAGCAGCTACCAGAACATGGACGGGGTTCACTAATAGTGATTGGAATAATCCGGATAATTGGTCACCAAGTGGTTTCCCTAACCCTTCCGACGATATCGTCATCCCTGATGTAACCAATGATCCTGTCTTATCAAATACGGCAACAATTAAGTCCCTCACCATTGAAAGTGGAGGATACCTGACCATAAGTGCCCCCAATGGGTCATTACATATAGGTGATGCTTCCAACAACGGAATCGATAATGCAGGGCAATTGGACAATTATGGCAGCATCCTTATTGGGCAGAATTTAAGTATAACATCCCAGGGGATTTCCAATGATGGCACCTTTAATAATGAAGGCACAATTACCATATCAGACTGTGGTACCGATGGGATATACAACAATGACACTTTTTCCAATGATGGGGGTACGGTCAACATTGATGATACAGGGGGGAAAGCACTATATAATGATGC
>JANQFJ010000035.1 GCA_028277915.1 Saprospiraceae bacterium | reverse complement strand
AGATTGCGATGGAACAGAAACAAATGAAAAACTAGAGTTGAAAGCCCCGTCTTTTTACAGAGGTCTCAATTATGAATTGATTAAGGCTTTGTATGATTTAAAACTTAAAGATCAAAAATATCGCGGAAAAGATAATTTTTTAAACTCTCCTGAATTTGTCCAAAAACAAAAAATCTTGGACATCCAAAATGAGAAAGAAATCAATAACATCATTAAAAAATATGGATACCCCGGAGAGTCACAGGTTGGTAGAGAATGGAGAGATATAGCTTGTGTGATTTTGGTACATGCGAATTCTTTAAGTATCCAGCTGGAGCTTTTGCCAATCATTGCTCAGGCAGCTAATGAGGGTGAATTGAGTAAGGGAATTGTTCGAATATTAGTGGATAAGATACAATTGAAAAAAACAGGCAAGCAGATTTTTGGGAGCCAGAGCGGAATTCCTTTTGAAGCAGAGCATAAAATCAGGGCCATAGAAAAGCAGTATAATTTATAATCTTTGGCACGGTTTAAATTTCTGAGGGATACTTTCTAAATTTAGGACTTTTTAAAAGAAACTGAATATGAGAGTTATCCTTTTGGCCTTTGCTGCTTTTTTGATACACGCAAGTTCTTGCAGCCCAAAGCTTACCACAGCAAACAAATCTGATGAAGAGTTAAAAGCGCTTGCTGATAAAATTGCACACAAATATATCATCACCGACGGACATGTTGACCTGCCATATCGTTTGCGAGTCACCAATTTTCGATTGACTAAAGAATACATAGGTATTCCAGTGTCTACAGATAAAGGGGATTTTGATTACGAAAGATCAAAAAAGGGAGGACTTGATGCACCGTTTATGTCCATTTATATTCCCTCGTCTTATCAAAAAGATGGCGGAGCCAAAGAATTGGCAGACACCCTGATAGATATGGTTGAAGGGATTATTAGATCTCATCCAGACAAATTTGGCAGTGGCAATTCTACCAAAGAAGTGAAAGCCAATTTTAAAAAAGGTATCCTTTCTCTCCCCATGGGAATGGAAAATGGTGCTCCGATCGAAAATGACCTTAAAAATGTACGTTATTTCTATGATCGTGGTATCCGCTACATCACCCTGACTCATGCTACCGACAATCAAATATGCGATAGCTCTTATGATACCACCAGGACTTGGAACGGTCTGAGTTCATTCGGACGGGAGGTTGTGAAGGAAATGAACAAGGTAGGGATCATGGTAGATATTTCGCATGTTTCTGATAGTGCTTTTTATCAGGTGATGGAGCTAACCAAAGCTCCTTGTATTGCTTCACATTCTTCGGTCCGGCATTTTACCCCCGGATTTGAGCGGAATATGAATGATGATATGATTAAAAAACTGGCTGAAAACGGAGGGGTTATTCAAATCAATTTTGGTTCTACATTTTTAGATGGAAATCTCAGGGAAAGTTGGGACGAAGCAAGAGAAAAAATTCGAGCTGTTTTAGCTGAAAAAGGAGTAGAGGAAGGTACTGATGAGGCAAAGAAAATCAATGATGAATTTCGAAGAAAAAATCCTGAACTTTTTTACGCCGATGTAGAATTGGTTGCTGATCACATTGACCATGTGGTCAAACTGGCAGGTGTGGATCATGTTGGTTTTGGCTCTGACTTTGATGGAGTTGGTGATTCTTTGCCTATTGGATTGAAAGACGTTTCGGCTTATCCCAATTTGATTTATGTACTTTTAAAAAGGGGATATTCCGAAGAAGATATTGTTAAAATTTGCTACAAAAATGTTTTTCGGGTTTGGTCGCAGGTCGAAAAAATCGCCAGCCAAAACTGAAAATCAATTTTAGTCCAATCTTTGCTTCTTTAATTTTTAATGAAAATGAAAAATGGAATTGATACAGTAATTTTTGATTTAGGAGGTGTTTTTATCGACTGGAATCCGGAGTATTTGTATCGGAAAATTATAGCAGATGAAAAGGAACGAAAGTATTTTCTTTCTGAAATTTGCAACCATGATTGGAACATACAGCAAGATGCTGGTAGAAGCCTTCAGGAAGCCACTGAATTGTTGGTAGAAAGTCACCCTGAATACGAAGTCGAAATTCGTGCATTTTACGATCGTTGGGATGAAATGCTTGGCGAGGTAATGCAACAAACGGTAGAAATTCTGGAACATTTACATCAAAAAAAAGATCATCAATTATTTGCTTTGACAAACTGGTCGGCAGAGACTTTTCCCTATGCCTTGCAACACTTTGATTTTTTAAATCTGTTTGAGGGCATTTTGGTTTCCGGAGAGGTAAAAATGAAAAAACCTGATCAGGAAATTTATAGTCTGTTTTTAGATCGCTTCCATGTCATTCCAAACCGATCGGTGTTTATTGATGATTCATTGGAAAATATCGAAGGAGCCGAATTACTCAATATTAAAGGGATTCATTTTCAGTCTCCTGAGCAATTGAAAATAGAATTGGAAAATATTGGTGTGTTGTAAATTTGTTAAATAGATCTTAAAATGTTAGTCATTTCCACCATTTTGTAAAATATCTAAAAAAGAATACATTAGTGCATTGTTTTTCCAACTCCTCACAAATATTTCGCAATGGCTAAAAATAAAAAGAACGTCTCCAGAAGAAATTTTATTAAAACAACCGGATTTGTAGCAACAGGCATTACGATAATCCCTCGCCATGTGCTCGGTGGCAAAGGTTTCGTTCCTCCAAGTGATCGATTAAACATTGCTGGTGTCGGAATCGGAGGACGGGGAGCAGGTATATTAGATGGAGCTGCGAAAGATAGTGTTGCAAATATTGTAGCCTTATGCGATGTTGATGAAAAATTGGCTGCACGGGTATTCGAAAAGTATAGTAAAGCAGCGCGTTACAAAGACTTTCGTGTTATGCTTGAAAAGCAGAAAGACATTGATGCTGTGATGGTTGCAACACCTGATCACACACATGCCGTTGTCGCTATGGCTGCTATGCAAATGGGAAAACATGTTTATGTTGAAAAGCCATTGACACATAATATTTATGAAGCGCGAATGCTGACGGAAGCCGCAAAAAAATACAAAGTCGCAACACAGATGGGCAACCAGGGAGCATCTGGTGATGGTGTTCGAAAAATTATCGAATGGATTGAAGCGGGTACCATTGGTGATGTTACCAAGGTTCATTGTTGGACCAATCGACCGATCTGGCCACAGGGAATTCAAACGCCAAAGGGAAAGTTTAAGATTCCTGAAAACCTGGATTGGGATTTGTGGTTAGGACCCGCTCCTCAGCGGAATTATAACCCAGCATATCTTCCATTTAAATGGCGAGGATGGTGGGATTATGGCACTGGCGCTCTCGGTGATATGGGCTGCCATGTGATCGATCCGCCTTTCAGAGCATTAAAATTGGGTTATCCAATTTCTGTAGAAGCCAGCGTGAGTCAGGTTTATGCCGGTGATTTTCAACTTGCAGACATTCCTGATAGCTGCCCACCCTCTTCAAAAGTGCATCTTGAATTCCCGGCAAGAGAGGGGATGCCACCAGTTGAGATGATTTGGTATGATGGAGGTATTCTGCCAAAAAGACCTAAAGAACTGCTTCCACATGAAGAGATGGGCAACAGCGATGGGGGAGTTATTTTTGAAGGTTCAAAAGGAAAAATCATGTGTGGTGTTTATGGTCTTAACCCAAGATTATTGCCCACCAAAATGCATCAAATTTTTAAAGAACCTGCACCCACAATACCCAGGATTAAAGGCGGAGCCGGTGGTCATCAACAAAACTGGGTGAAAGCCTGTAAAGAAGGAACGCCAACAACTTCCGGATTTGAATATGCAGGACCATTCACCGAAGCAGTTTTGATGGGAAATCTGGGAATTCGAAGTTATAATATGAAAAAGCTTAAACCCGGAAAAACACCTACTAGCTGGGATCCTTGGCTATACCCAGGAAGAATCAAACTGGATTGGGATGGCGAAAATATGAAAGTTACCAATTTTGATGAAGCCAACCAGTTTGTAAAACGCAAATATCGAGATGGTTGGAGCCTGGGAGTATAGTAGAATTTATGTCAATTGTGGACAGAAAACAGTTTTGAGCCAACCTTTCGCGATAAATTTCCTTTCTTTTTAAATAAATGAAATTTATTACCTTAAAATATGCAAGTTGTGATTTTTGCAAAATTCCCCTTATTCCCTCTCATTTGCAACTTGTATTAAAATGATTTTCAATGAAAAAATGGCTATTGTGTTTTTTGCTTTTCTTTTTTCTTCATCAAGATTCCACCACTCAAAATTTGGTGCCCAATCCCAGTTTTGAAGAAAATGACACAACATTTTGCGGAATAATGCAGGCTTGGGATTTTAATCAAACCATAAATGATTGGCAAAATCCGTCTTTTGCGTCGCCTGATGCATATTTTACCAATATTGATCCCACCTGCTTTAATTATCAGCCAGATAGCCAATATGGCGGAGTAGTAGGAATTAAGGGCACGCAGTCGCCTCGATCAGGGGAGGTTCTGGCTGGGATATGGGTTTATACTATTGAAGGCCTAAACCAAAGAGAGTATTTACAAGTGCGTTTAACCCCATCAATGGTTACAGGCAAAGCATATATTGTTTCTTTTTATGTATCGCTGGCTGATTACATGGAAAGCTCGATCAACAACCTTGGAGCTCATTTGTCCGTTCTGCCGGTTTCGGCATCCAATGATGACCCACTTGATTTGACTCCTCAAATTTTGCACATTGAATTTGTGGAAGATTTTGTTGGCTGGACACTAATCTCGGATACCATCGTTGCCCAGGAAGATTACAGTTATCTGACGATTGGTAATTTTTTTGATGACGATGCCACGAATACATTGCCTAATAATTTAGCTTCTGGAGAGCCGGGTACCTATGGCGCTTATTATTTTGTGGATGACGTAAGCGTTGTTGAAACAATAGTCACTCATTTGATAGATGTTGAAAATAGTGATGTTGAAATTTCTCCGAATCCAGTAAAAGACATGCTGAATATCACTTTCCCGGAAGATGTCTCTGATTTTCAAATTAAAATTTTCAATGCGCAAGGAGCCAGATTCTATGAAAGGCAAATCAACCAACGACCATCGATTTCAATCGATTGTTCAACTTTTCCATCTGGGATTTATTTTGTTCAGATTGAAAGCCAAAATGAGCAATTTGTTAAAAAACTGATGAAGTATTGACAATTACTGTTTTACTTGAACAACTGAACAGCTTTTCGCACGCTGCCGTGTTTGAGCAGCAGTTGATTGGCCTGGTCGTAAGGGATTTTCAAAGATTGCATCAATATTCTGGTGCCGCGATCAAGCAACTTGTTGTTGTTTAATTGCATATCGACCATCTTGTTATCTTTTACATGTCCCAATTGGATCATAACACTGGTGCTGATCATGTTGAGAATAAGCTTTTGAGCAGTTCCGGCCTTCATTCTACTACTACCGGTTACAAATTCAGGACCCACGATTATTTCAATCGGAATATCAGCGTTTTTTGGGATAGGCGTATTGTAATTGCTGGTGATACAAGCTGTGAATGTATTATGATCGCGGCAGTCTTTTAAAGCTTGAACAACGTAAGGAGTAGTCCCCGAAGCTGCAATTCCAACTACTACATCCATTTCATTGATTGAATATTGTTGGAGATCTTTCCATGCAAGTGTATTGTCATCTTCAGCATCTTCGACGGAATTGCGGATCGCAAAATCTCCTCCAGCTATTATCCCGATCACGCGATCCTTTGGAACTCCAAACGTTGGAGGACATTCCGAAGCATCCAGAATCCCCAATCGCCCACTTGTTCCAGCTCCAACATAAAATAGCCGACCGCCTTTTTTCATTTTTTCAACAATTACTCCAACTAGTTTTTCAACCTTAGGGATGACTCCTGCAACAACCTCAGGAACAGTTTGGTCTTCTTTGTTGATGTTCACTAAAAGCTCACGGATTGACATTTTTTCAAGGTGCCTAATATTTGGAACTTTGTTCAGTTATCTTTTCCATTTTTTGATAGTCAATATTTTTTCACAACAAAAACGCTGTTGGAACAATATCTTTTAATCAAATTTCATGCGATATATTCCTGATAATAATTTTCTTGATGAGCTGTAAAACCTGTTGTAATTTGATTTGTTAAGAATGAGTTCCACGCTTATTGTTAAAAAAGAAGAACCAATTTTTTTGAAAATGAGCTTGGAATCCAAATATGGATTTGTAATTTAGAACATAATATTTTGTTTCTTTGACTACTGGTACTTTTGAAAAAATGAAATACCACCAAAAACAATTTTCTAGCATGAAACGAGCCTTACTTTTAATAATTCCAATCTTGATTTTTCAATCTTGCGCCAGTTATAAAACAAAAATTGATCGAAGCAAAAAAGATTGGGAAACGTTACTTCCTCCAAAAAATCTGGAGATTGATCATACGGTTTATTTGATCGGTGATGCGGGATATTCCAAGCTGGGTGAAAAAGCTCCAGCTTTAAAACTTTTAGAACGGAAGCTGAAAAATGCACCAGAATCAAGTCATGTGCTTTTTCTTGGAGACAATATTTATCCAGGAGGTTTGGCGCCAGATCCTTCTTTTAAAGACTATGAGTTGGCAAATCATCGTCTGAATGCACAGATTGATATCTTAAAAGATTATAAGGGGCACCCGATATTTGTTCCTGGGAATCACGATTGGTACGATTACGGGCTAACTGGATTGCATACACAGGAGGACAGCGTTGAAAAAAGAATAAACGTAATGAGAGGTAAACCCGTCGATGACGATGATGATTGGGAAAACTACTTTTTACCCGACAATGGTTGCAGCGGGCCTGAAGTGATTGAAGTCAACGAAAGATTGGCGATTATCGTGATCGATTCTCAATGGTGGTTGACAGATTGGGACAAAGAACCCAGGATCAATGATGGCTGCGAAGCTAAAAGCAGGAAGGCGTTTACATTTCTGTTTGGAGAAACAATTAAAAAGTACAAAAACAGAAACGTTATCATCGCTATGCATCATCCTCCATATACCTATGGTCCTCATGGAGGCTATTATAGTGTCAAGCAGCATTTATTTCCATTAACACAGCTTAAGAAAAAACTGTACATTCCGCTACCTGGCCTTGGGACATTTTTCGCGTTTTTGCGGGGAACTTTGGGAAGTACGCAAGATACTCCGCATCCTGAATATAAGGAACTGACACATGGATTGCTCAATGCTGCAAAGATCAATGGAAGTTTCATTTTTGTTTCTGGACATGATCATAATTTGCAATACATTGAGGAAGACCGACAGCATTTCATCGTTTCAGGCGCAGGGTCAAAAAACAGTCCCGTAGTCCTTGGAAAAGGAAGCGAATTTGCCTTTGGAGATAAAGTGAAACAAGGGTTTGCACAAATGGATTTTTATAAAGATGGTTCCGCTTGGGTGCAATTTTGGGTTACAGATGAGGATCCAAACGGGAAAGTGGTTTATAGAAAGAAAGTTAAAGATAAATTGCCTATTGCAGATACAGAATTGAAGTTTGATTTTTCGGAATATGAAGAAAAAAAGCAATCAGTCAACAGGCAAATACTCGATAAAAGAATTGAAAATAAAGGGTGGTTTCATAATGCAATGTTGGGAAAACATTATAGGACCTTGTACACCTATAATTATGATATTCCCGTGTTGGATCTCAGTACTTTTAAAGGTGGAATGACACCTATTAAGCGTGGAGGTGGAAATCAGACGAATTCTTTACGACTGAAAGATGCGGAAGGAAAGCAGTGGGTGATGAGAGCGATGCAAAAAGATGCTTCAAGATTGATTCCTTATCCATTCAACAAGATTTCAGCTTCAGAATATTTGGTGGAGGACAATTATTTATCCACGCATCCATTTGCTGCGTTTGCTGTTCCTTATCTCGCAAAAGCAGCTGGAATTTATCACACCAACCCAAAGATGTATTATATTCCGAAACAACCGGCTCTCGGAAAAACCAATGACGATTACGGAGGAGCGGTTTATTTGGTTGAAGAGCGGCCTGCAAAGGATTGGAGAAACCAGGAATCTTTTGGTTATTCCAAAAAAATAGTTAGTACTACAGATGCTGTAAATAAACTTTTAAAAAGTCATAAATATAAAGTTGATCAAAGCTTTGCGTATCGATCACGATTGTTTGACCTGGTGATCGGAGATTGGGATCGCCATTTTGACCAGTGGCGTTGGGCTTCGTTCAAGCACAAAGGTCATACGGTCTATCGGCCCATTCCTCGTGATCGTGATCAACCATTTGCAAGATATGACGGATTGTTAACCAGGATCGTTAGTTTGACATCTCCTGCGATGAAACAGCTCAAAGTTTACAATCCAAAGGTGAAGAATATAAAGTGGGAATCTTATTCTGCTAGGCAATTTGACCGGACTTTTATTAATGAGCTTAGCTGGGAGCAATGCCAGAATGAAGTCAGGTATATCCAGGAACACTTGACCGATGAGGCGATTGATGCGGCTTTTAAAACATGGCCTGACACCGCTTATGAAGAAACTGGTAAAACTTTAGCGGAATTTGTGAAATATCGTCGGGATAATTTGATGAATACTGCTCAAAAACATTACAAATTTGTATCGAAAACGGTTGATGTAATTGGTACAAATAAAAAGGAAAAATTCCTTGTAGAGCGCCTCAACAATGATGAAACCCTGGTGACAATGTATAACAACAAAAAAGGCAAAGCCAATGACACCATTGTTTACCAGAGATTGTTTTATACCAATGAAACTAAAGAAATTCGATTGTTTGGCTTAAATGGCGAAGACAAATTTGAAATAACGGGAAAAGTTAAAAAAGGACCCTTGATTCGTATTATCGGTGGTTTGGACAAAGACGAATTCAAAGACGAATCCAAGGTTAGCGGGTTATCTAAAAAAACGAAAATTTACGATTCCAAATACGGAAACGAGTTAAAAAAGAAAAGTAGCGAAACAAGGAATTTAATGTCTAACATTCGCGAACGAAATATTTATAACCAAAAAGACTATCATTACGAATTTGATTATTTAGTTCCACTCCCGATAATTGCTTTTAACCCTGATGACGGACTAGCAATTGGAGCCAACCTTTTATTTACGCATTATGGATTCAAAAAAGATCCTTATTCGTCTACGCACCTGCTTAGCGGAAAATTTGCTTTTGCGACGTTTGCTTTAAGTGTGGAATATGAAGGAGATTTTTTACATGCTTTTGGTAAAACAGACTTCCAGTTGGAGGCAAAATATCAGGCACCACAGTTTGTTGTCAACTATTTTGGATTGGGTAATGATACGGAAAACCCAAATCCCGATTTTGACTATAATCGTGTCAGGCAAAGCCTTGGCCTTGTAAAACCTCTGATAAAAAGAAGATTTGCTGGTGGTAATGGAAAATTCACAATTGGTCCTTTAGGGGAAAGTGTCCAAATTGAAAAAACGAGAGGGCGATTTGTTACAAGCGATGAAAGTGAACTCCTCGAGGATATTTTTGAAAGGAAATATTACGCAGGTGGAGAAATCGGGCTTAACTATTATAATTCAAACAGCAATTTTATACCTACGCGTGGAGTATCATTTAATGCTACCGCTGCCGTGAAAACAGATGTGGAAGATAGTAAAAAAACACATTATCCGATCAAGGCTGAGTTGACTGTTTACCAAAATATCGATCCAAAAGCCAGACTCGTTTTTGCGACGCGGATCGGCACCCAACACAACATCGGAGAA
>JANQFJ010000271.1 GCA_028277915.1 Saprospiraceae bacterium | reverse complement strand
GAGTATCTGAAGGTTGGTCATTTCAGGCAAAGCGGTTGACTGTTTTCATGTCCGCTTCAATTACAAAAAGGATCAAGTTTCTTTCAGAGATAGAATTTGAAGATGGAGCAAAGGAAATTGCAATAGAATTTGCAGCTTTGGACGTGTCTTTTCACCCTTTATTAAATTTCAGAGGCGGAATCCTTGTAAACCCAATTGGCGCTTTCAACCAAAACCACGATGGTCCAAAGTGGGAGTTTGTGGAAAGACCGGATGTAGCGGCAAACTTGCTGCCCGCAACCTTTTCAAACGTGGGTTTTGGACTTTTTGGAAAGACCTATAAAAACAATTGGATATTTGGTTACGAAGCTTACCTGACAAATGGTTTTGACGATAGCATCATTGACAATGAGTTGAGCAAGACATTTTTACCCGCCTCAAAAGAAAATGAACATCGGTTTGAAGAAAGCAGCAATGGCAAACCACTCTTCACCGGAAAACTAACGGTGAAAAACCGAAAAATTGGTGAAATTGGATTTTCATACATGGGAGGAGTTTTCAACAAATTTGAAGTGGATGGATTGATTGTCGATATGCAACGAAGAGCAGATGTTTTTGCTATAGATTTTAATACTACTATCAAAACGACAGGAACATATCTGGTCGGCGAAGTAGCTTTTGTGAATGTTAATGTCCCTGAATCGTACACCCAACAATATGGTGATAAACAAAAAGGCGGCTTTCTAGACATTGTTCAGCCCGTTTTGAGGTGGAAAGTATTTAATTGGGAAAATGCGGTATTGAATCTCGCAGCCCGATTGGATTACGTCGATTGGAATGACGGAACTTTTCGGGAGACTAATACAACTATAGGTGATGAACTTTTTGCAATCACTCCTGCAATAAGTTTTCGTCCTTCCGCACAAACAGTTTTTAGGTTGAATTATCGCTACCAATGGCAAAAAGATCTGTTAAATAATCCACCTGCGAGAAAAGCTTCTTGGTTGTTTGGTTTTAGTTCTTATTTTTAAGGACATTTAAAACTAATGAAGTTTCGATTAATAATTCTCTTAAATTTATTGATTTTTGAAGTTGTCGCTCAGAAAACCGAAATAATATCTGACCGGCCATTTCAAACAATTTCTTCAGCTGTAATTTCGGCGAGAACTTTTCAAATTGAAAGTGGTTTTGAATATGCCCAAGCAAGGGCCGGAAGGGTAAAATCAGAATATATTTCTTACAATAATTCAATGCTCAGGGTTGGATTATTTGAAAATGTAGAACTGCGTTTCGGAATAGCATACGAAAGCGTTGAGGTGAAAAGTGACATCAATCCCGTAAATATTGAGGGTTGGAAACCACTTGTTGTTGGTGGAAAAATTAATATACTCAAAGAAAGCAGATGGAAGCCCGAAATAGCTGTTTTGGGACATCTAACATTACCGATATTAGGAAATGAATCTTTCAAACCTGAATCAGTAGCACCAGATTTCAGGCTGACGTTTTCCCATAGTTTAAGACCAAAATTTTCTCTGAAATATAATCTAGGATTGGAGTGGCCGATGAATAATACAAAGGATGTGCTTGAGATCTATTCCATTTTTTTAAGCTATAAAATATTCAATCGGTTTTCCTGTTTCGTGGAGCACTATGGCGTTGTGGATACGTTATTTGGGATAAACGGAGGATTTATTTGGCTTTTAAAAACCAATTTTCAAATCGATCTTTATGGGGGAACAGGATTGAACCAAGAGTCGCAGGATCTAATTATTGGTCTTGGGGTCACGTGGAGAATACCTCGGTGATTTATTCAAGTTATTTCTTTTTCGATGGTTGAGAGTCGCTCAGATATGGATGCTTGTTTTTCGGTTAATATTTTAATTTGCTCCGCTTCTTTTTCCAAAAGTGCATCAAAATCGTTAAAATTTGCGTCAATTTTTCCTTTGATATGATCGATGTACGTATTCAGTTTTTCGGTGACTTCTTCATCCATCTGCACCCTTCCTTTTGCAATTTCAGAGTGAAAACCATTGATGATCTTTCGACGGTTCAAGCCAACTGCTACGCCTGCAAACATCACCCCAACGGCTGTTAAAATCCCGCCGGTTATATCAAAAACGGCTCCTTTGGTGACCGCCATTAAAATGACGCCAATCGCTGCCATACCACTTCCTGTGGTGATATTTGAAGCAATACTGCCTTTTTCGGGAAAGAGGCTTTCGTCCGTAAAATTTTCTGATCGGCTCATAAATCTTGCAAACGCTTCCTGAAGGTCTTTAACCACATTGGATCGACGTTCCGCTATATTGCTAAAAATTTCGTGATTATTTTTTAATATGGTTGAACTACTTTTGATCTTCAAATCAATCAATTTTGCCATTTGCTGGATGCTGTCCGCAATGTCAATCACACCATCATTCAGCCTGTTTTTCAACTCTTCATTCAAATTGGTTTCCAGGTCGTTTGCAATTCCGTCAAGCCATTCTTTAGCAGAGGCATTTTTGTTGAAAATAGAAACGATTGAACGTCTTAGCAAAGAGAAAAGTGAAAGGCCGCTCGAAAGCTCTTTTTCGGTTTTTAAAGTAATTTTGTCATAAGCCGCCAAGAGGTTTTCAACCAGAATTCCAACTTGTTTTTTTGATTTATTTTCCTGATGGTCAAGGGTTTCTCGGATATCAGCGCGAAAAGCGATGTCAGACTCCAATTGTTTTTGGCGATCATTAACGCCTGATTGAATCCGTCTGTTGATATTTCGCGAAATTTCGATATTATTGGTCAATTTCAAAACAGGCGCTTTGCCTCCTGTGATATTGTCCCGGATGTATTTGCTAATCGAATCAAAGCCGCTTTCAACGGAATTGCCTTCCAGTTCCTGTTTCGCAGAAACAGAAAAAATCAATGGATCTTCAATGCCTTTTTTAATCGCATACTCTTTTACACCTTTTTCATTGACGGTAAGATCATCAGCATCCATCAAATCTTTTTGTTGCAAAACAAAAAGGATCTTTTTTTGCCAGTCGTCTTTGATAAAATTAAAAAAGTCCCATGCTGATTGGCGATAAGGGTTTTTCGCTTCGAAAACAAAAACGATGAGATCAGCGGCGGGAATAAATCGTTCTGTGATTTCCTGATGGTGCTCAATGATTGTATTGGTCCCGGGGGTGTCAACGATTGCAATTTCCTTTAAAATTTCAACTGGCTGAGTTATTTTTTTTAAATATTCGTTGATCTGTATTTCTTCTTCCTTTTCACCGTAAATAACCTGCTGGATAGTGTCCGTCATGGGAGAAGGAGCGACTTTACAAATCTCTTTTCCGGTGTTGAGCAAGGCATTGATGAAACTACTTTTCCCGGCTTTAACTTCACCAACGATGACAAACATGAAAGGCTCGTTTATCCGGTTTCTCAATTCGCTGACTGTATTGGCTAACTCTTCGTGTCTGATGTCAATGCACAGATCGTGCAGCTCTTTTACAATTTGGTTGATCTGGCTTCGGAATGCCTGAAGGTCTTTGTTGAGAATATCACTCATGGTCTAAACGGTTACTGAATTTTCCAGATAATATGGAGCTTGTGGACCTGTGCAAAAAATTAAATCTAATATACTCAAATTAGGTATAAATCCATTTTTTTCTTCAAAAACCTGTGCATACTTCATTGCCTTGAAATTTGGGTCATCATTTTTTTCAAAACGTCGTGGATTGATTTGATTTCGAAAGTCTGTCAGATCTTCTGTCGTTTCTTTCTGATAAGAAGAAGTCAATTTTGGATGATTATTTAAATCCAAAATTTTCATGGCAGTTTTTAGCAATTCTAAATTGAAGTCAAAAAGCAATTCAAATTTTTTAATATAAAAAGGCTGGAAATGATGTTCATAATGTTCGAAATAAGGAGCATTACTATATGCTGAAGCGATAGTCGTCCAATGGATTTTTTGCCAGTTTTCTTCATTTGCGATTTGAACTTCACGGATAGGCTTTTGTTCGTTTTTTCCTTTTTTCAAAGGGATAGACAGTCGGCGCATGCCATCGGCCATTGCAATTTGACATCGATTTCTGAAGCTCCTTTTAGAATAGTTTTCATACTGTTCGATGACGATGTTTTCATAGCAAAAAAACTTTGAAAAATATTGAACAGGCGGGAGATATTGTAACTCAATTAAGATGGATTTATGTTCCACTTTTGATATTTCTAATCGTTGATTTTTGCGAGGTCTTATTTTCGAATGACCAAAATTTAGGACAAAGAAGCAGATAGTTTTTCAATTAAAAAAGGAATAATTTGAGAATTTGGAACAAATTATAAATCCTTTATATGGAACAGTTATTGATTTTGTAAAAATCGTTTTGAACGTACAAAAACAGTTCAAAATAACTCCCCACCAAAAAATGATTTTTTTTGTTTTTTACCCTCAAATAATCACCCCTGGTTTTATTCAATAAAAATATTGCATCACTTTAAAAAAAGTTTTGTGCAAGTATTCAACAACAATTTAAAACACTTTGTGAAAATGTATCAACCAATGAAGAAATCTATATTGTCTGGAGTTTTACTCACCATGATATGCCTGTCTACTTCAGTGTTCGCTAATATTTCAAATGAATTACCTGTAAAGTTTTTACGATTCTACGTTAACGTGGAGGGAGATAATGTCCGAATTCGATGGACGACTGATTCTGAATATGATAATGATTTTTTTACTGTCGAGCGATCAGTGGATATGGTAAATTGGGAAAATTTGGAAAATGTTCCAGGAGCAGGAACGTCTCCAGGAGCAGGTGAGTATGAATATTACGACACAGAACCCAAGCAAGGTGTTAATTACTACCGAATCAGACAAACAGACCTCAATCAAGCATTTGACTTTACGCACATTGAGAAAATAGAATTCGACTATGATATGGTCAACGATATTGCTGATGTAGCTATCGCTCCAAATCCTTTGCCAGGTTCAACTGATAGTTTTATTGTGAATGGTGAAAAAAGCTTATTGGGGGCCACTATAAAATTGATTGATATTACGGGGAAAGAAATTCGGTCTCAGATTGATGTCAATGATACTGAAGCGAGAGTAACACCTTTCCAAAAAATACCTGGATTGTACTTTCTGACTATTCAAAAAGGAAAACACTCAATTGTGAAAAAGATAAAAATCGAATAATCAGTTACACTTTATATTTGCCTAATTTTACAATAATTCCTGAAGCTTTTGCTTCGGGAATTTTTTATTTTTGTAGAAGTATGACCTCCTA
>JANQFJ010000004.1 GCA_028277915.1 Saprospiraceae bacterium | reverse complement strand
AAGGTCAGGCCGTTCCGCTTCCAGCTTTTCCAGAACTTCGTTATGATTTAGATGGAAAAGAGAGGGATGTTATGACTCCGGATATTGGATGTTTTGAGTATCAATACGAATGATAATTTTGATAAAAATTATTTCCAGTGGAATGATTAATAAGGATTGAATAATTATTTTTTAAATACTAATTCTTATCCCACCTTGGCAGGTTTAACTTGAACAAAAAAGAGTATTAGTAAGCCGATAACAAAGTAAAAGATCAAAGCCAAAATGCTATTCCGCATGCCGCCCATCATTTGATCGATAAACCCAAAACTAAAGGTGCCTAGTACGATAGCAATCTTTTCCAAAACATCATAAAAACTGAAAAAAGATGCGGTATCCTCAGTTTCGGATGGAATAAGTTTGGAATAAGTGGATCGTGAAACAGACTGTATGCCTCCCATGACTAATCCTACCAAAGCTGCAATCAAATAAAATTGGATTTTCTCTGTAACAAAATAGGCTAACACGCAAATACTAATCCAGATAACCAACATGGTGATAATTGAGATTTTATTGCCTTTCTTATCAGATAATGTCGCAAAAAGATAAGCACCTCCGATAGCAACCAGTTGAAGGATCAGAATTAAAATAATGAGATCGGTTGCCCCAAATTTCAATTCGTCAGTTGCAAAAGTAGAAGCCAAAAACAAAACCGTTTGGACACCGGCACTGTAAAAGAAAAAGGAAAACAGAAATCTTTTGATGTTTTTTTGATTTTTGACGATGTTCCATACTTTTTGCAATTCCAGGTAACCTTTTCGGAATAAGCGTGAGGAAATATTCTGTTTGGTATCTTTAGGTAGCCGATTAAAAGTGATTTGTGCAAAACCAATCCACCATAAGCCTACCATTACAAACGAAATCCGAACAGGCCATTCTTTGTCTGCAAACCCAAACCAATCGTGTTTTTCAATCATTATGAGATTTACAATTAATAAGAGCACGCTACCGATATAACCATAAGAAAACCCTTTTGCACTCACTCTGTCAAACTGATCTTCAGTGGCAATTAGTGGTAGAAAAGAGTTGTAAAAAATCTGTCCTCCTGCAAATCCAACCGTTGCAATTACAAATCCAAAGACACCCAAAGCTATGGTATCAGCTGTAAAAAATACCAAGGCAATACAGGCCAGCGAACCCATTGCCGTGAAAAATTTCATAAAATACATCTTTTTACCGCCATAATCCGCAATGCCGGAAAGGATGGGTAAAGCAATGGCGATAATGATGTATGCCAGCGTCAATGAAAATGAAAAAAGTGATGTTTTCGTCACAGGAATTCCCATAAAATGAAAAGTGCCGTCTGGCATAACTCCCTCGCTGTTGAAATACAACGGAAAAATGGCTACTGCGATAACCAGTGCATAGCTTGAATTGGCCCAATCGAACATAGCCCAGGCATTGATCGTACGTTTGTCATTAAGTTTAATGGGGTTGTGGATGGAGTCCATGTTGAGAAGAATTGAGTTTTGAAAGCGGCAAGATAGCCAATAAATCGTAATTCGTGTTTTTAATTATATGAAGTCTATTTCTTTAACCATGGATTTGAATTTCATACTTATATATTATTATCTTGATAAACGAACAGTACTTGAAAGGATACGTAAAACATTTGAAACAGTTTAAAACTTGCCAATGAATATCGTAATTCTATCTCGGGGCCCTGGCCTGTATTCAACACAGCAATTGTATCTGGAAGGGGAACGACGAGGACATCGTATGCGGGTGATTGATCATGTGCGTTGTAGCATTGTTGTTGAAAAAGGGCGACCGAAAGTATATTACGAAGGAGAACGAATCCACACCATTGATGCTATTATTCCAAGAATTGGTGCTTCTGTAACCACTAAAGGAGCAGCTATCATTCGTCAATTCGAAATGATGAATGTTTTTTCTTCTGTTAGTTCTGCTGCGCTTTTGAGGTCCAGAGACAAGCTTCGTTGTTTGCAATTATTGGGAATGGCGGATTTGGGAATACCCAAAACAGTATATACTGATTATTCACAGAATATTTCAGACTTGATTCGCGCAGTGGGTGGATTACCTGTCGTCATAAAACTTTTGGAAGGGACACATGGTTTAGGAGTAATACTCGCTGAAACCCAACATACTGCGGAATCGGTGATTGAAACTTTCAATCGTCTAAAAGAAAGGATAATCATTCAGGAATTTATCAAAGAATCAAAAGGTGCGGACGTGCGTGTTTTTATTATAAACGGTGAAATCGTAGCTTCGATGAAGAGAACAGCTGCTCCCGGTGATTTTCGTTCGAACCTTCATCGCGGAGCAAGTTCAGTTCCAGTTCAACTTTCAAAAGCGGAAGCTATCACTGCATTGAAAGCAGTTGATATTTTGGGATTAGATGTTGCAGGAGTGGATATCCTTCAATCTCACAGAGGACCTTTGATTTTGGAAGTAAATCCTAGTCCCGGTTTAGAAGGTATTTCAAAGACTTCAGGAATCGACGTTGCTGCCGAAGTTATCAATTTTGTTGAAAAAAAAGTGAAGCAAAAACGCAGCGCAAGATTTCGTTAAGTTTACTTAAAATGCTAGTTGTCAGATACTTTAAATAAAAAAAGTTGGAGAACAGAGAAAATGGAGGACGAAAACGATGAACTATAAATCAAAAACTAAAAACCACCAAAATCCTAACCATTTAACCCTTAACCCTTAACTCTTAACTACTTACCTCAAACTATGCCCGAACATTTGATTGTTAATAAAAAGAAGATCAATCCAGGTGAGAATCAGAACATCAAACTAAATGTAGCCCGATTGCCTTCAGGAACAGTTATTAGTCTTCGGATTCATGTCTATCGAAGCGAAAATCCTGGTCCTGTCATGTTGGTGATGGGAGGCGTTCATGGTGACGAGATCAATGGCGTGGAGATCGTTCGTCGTACGATCAAAAAAGGACTTTTTGAAAAGATCAACGCAGGAAGTGTCATCGCAATTCCTTTGCTGAATATTTATGGATTTATCAATTTTTCGCGTGATGTGTCTGAAGGGAAGGATGTCAATCGTTCTTTCCCTGGGAATATGAGTGGTTCACTGGCTTCGCGGGTAGCAGCAACTCTGACGAAACGCGTGTTACCGGCAATTGATTTTGGGATAGATTTTCATACAGGTGGCGGAAGCCGTTACAATTACCCTCAAATTCGATATTCCAAAAGTGATAAAAAAGCGGAGAAATTAGCCAAGCTTTTTGCAGCACCTTATCTTTTGGGCAAAGCAAATCTTCCAAAATCACTGCGAAAAGTAGCCATGGGTATGAAAAAACCAATCATTGTTTATGAGGGAGGAGAATCACTGCGTTTCGATGGCTTGTCAATTGAAAATGGCTTGGCTGGATTGAGAAGAGTAATGCATGCTCATGGCATGATAGATGCAGCTCCAAGACCACTCGTTGAACCAAAAATATTCAACAAAACCACTTGGCTGAGAGCTTCACGTTCCGGAATTTTTCTTTGGTGGAAACAATCCGGCTCAAAAGTAAATGCAGGCGAACCTCTCGGAGTTATTAATGATCCTTATGGCGAAAATTCGGTTAGAGTTTTGGCCCACCGAAGCGGTTATATCATTGGTCACAACAATGCTCCTGTAGTCAGTCAGGGCGACGCACTTTTTCATATTGGTTATGATGATGATAAAAGTTGATCCTTAAAATTTCTAAATATTTAATAGCTAATTCTGAAATATTCCATGATTCAATTTCGCATTGATAAAAATCATTTGTGGAGGTGATTAATTTCATAAAATTTAAATATATCCTGTTGTACTATTGTTATTCATTTATTTTTCAAATAAAAATTTAGAAAATGGTAGAAAAAACGCCAGTGTATATTTCAGACATACACTTTGATCACAGAGTATGGATTTCAGAATTGAAGTTTTGGCAGGATGAAATTAACACCTTCAAACACCGTCTCGAGGAATTGGTGGCGCGCGTTCATGACAGAGATGTGATGGCTAAAGTAGAAAAATACCAAAATCAATTTATCCGGCACAGAGAGGTCATCGATACCTTAAAACATGACATCAACGCAGCTGAGCACAAATTGGTTGTTCTTGTTGAAAAACATCCTGAAGCATTAAATCAGGTCTATTTAGAAGACCAGGAGCCAATGCGTGACCGCATGGAAACCCAAAGAAAATTGTATGGCGAATTGAAAATCAACTTTTTAAACTTCCTTCGTAAAGTTTTTTAAAAAGGTATCACATTTCAGCCCTTAGGACTTCCAGGGGTGGTTTGTTCAGAACATCCCTGCTGTTGAAAAGTCCGATAAAAACGGTTAAAGCCGTTATGCTTAAAAAGACTAAAAACGGGGGTAGCAAATTCGGCGAAAAAGGAATTTTAAAACTGAACTTGGCAACCAGCCAGGTACCGATGAAAGATAAAATGATTCCGGTAAAAGTAGCCAGTGTGCCTAGCATGAAATATTCGATGGCGTTGATCATCAGTATTTGACGGCGGTTAGCGCCAATGGTTCGTAGCAACACGCTTTCGCGAATCCGTTGGTATTTGCTAATGACCACCGAGCTGATTAATACGAGTAAACCGGTTAAAATACTGAACAAGGCCATAAACCGGATCACGAAAGATACCTTACTGAGAATATCGTCAACAGCTTTCAGGATCAGGGTCAGATCGATGATCGAAACGTTTGGAAAGGCTTTGACGACGGATTGTTGGAATTTTGCGGATTGCTCAGGAGAAGATACTCTTGTGATCAGCACATTAAACTGTGGTGCGGATTCCAAAACTCCTGTCGGAAAAACAACAAAAAAGTTGGTTTGTACTCTGTTCCAATTGATTTTTCGGATACTACCAACTTCCGTTTCAATCGGAACACCCTGAACATTAAAAACGATTTTGGTCCCAATGTCTGCCTGCATATCTTCAGCAATACTTTCTGACAATGAAACATAAATGGTCTCATCGTCTTTTTCACTATCATGCCATTTTCCTTTAACAACTTCTTCAGTGTCGATAAGCGTGTCGCGATAGGTGATTCGATACTCCCGAAAGTAAACCCAGCGCCTGACTTTGGAGGTTGTATCCTGCAGCCGTGCAGCTTTGTCAACTCCATCTATGGCATCGAGACGCATGGTTACAATGGGAACCTGTTGAATAAGTGGTAAATCAAATGATTCAGTCATCGTTGCAAGTTCATCTTTTTGAGCAGGCTGAATATCAAAAAGAATCATATTTGGCTGATCTCCTGTGCTGGACATTTGAACCTGACTTAGCAGTAATTCCTGCGTGAAGAAAAGCATCGAAATCAATGCAGTTCCCAGTCCAATTGAAACCATCAAAATTAGGGTTTGATTATTCGGACGGTACAAATTGGCAATGCTTTGACGTAAGACATAATTCCAGTTTCTAGGAAAAAACTTCCGGACAAACCACATGAGGAACAGCGCCATTCCAGCTAACAAAAGAAACGAAATTCCGACCCCAATGGTGAAAGCAACAGCTACGATAACTTCTCCCGTTTGGAAAAGCGTAAATCCTGCAATGAAAGAAGCGATTAAAACGTAAACGAGCCATCTCAAAGGATCTCGTTTGCTGTCGTTTTCTTCAAATGATACACGCAATGTCCGCAAAGGTGAAGTTTTCCGGATTCCCAATAAAGGCAACAGTGCAAAAAGTATGGCTATGCCCATGCCTGTTAAAATTCCTTTCAACATGGAAGTCCACGAAATATCAGTGCTAACGTTTTCGATCGGTAAAAATTCACCAAAAATGATGGGAAGGACCATTTGCAAAGCACTACCAAGTAATGCTCCAAGAATGCTCCCTAAAAATCCCATGACTATTATTTGCAACAGATAGATGATAAAGGCCTGTCTCCCGCTTGTCCCCAAAGTTCTTAGAATCGCTACCGTTGACAGCTTGTCTTTTATGTAAATATGCACTGCGCTTGCCACTCCGATACAACCCAACAGCAATGCGATAAAACCAATGAGGTTTAGAAAGTTGTTCATGTTCAGAAAAGCCTCACCAATTTCTTCCTTTCGCTCATCCACGGTATCGAAACGGATAGTTTGCTCTTTGTACAATTTTCTGAATTGCCTGGCAATGTCTTCAGCAGGTGCATTTTCGACTAATTTGTAATAATATTGATATTCAATGCGGCTTCCCATTTGGACCAGTCCCGTTGCTTCCAGGTATTGTTTTGGAATGATGACCTGCGGCGCAACAGAAGAAGCAATTCCTGCTCGCCCTGGAATTGAATTTAGTTTTCCAGCGATTGTAAAGGTGACTTCGCCAACTTTTATCAGGTCGCCCTCTTCTATCCCAAACTGAAGCATCAATGTTTTATCGACGATGGCTTTTTTATCATCTAAAAAATTCAAATAAGCATTTGTTGGGGTCGTGTTAAATTTGCCGTAGTAAGGAAAATCTCCTTCAAGGGCTTTTATGAAAGCTAATCGGGTATCTCCACTTTCTGGAAATAATACCATTGATGCAAAATTGACGGAACTCGAATGAGCCACGGCTATCGTATCAAAATACGGTTCAATGATCGTATCAAGTACTTGATTGCTTTCAAAAACGAGATCAGCACCTAGCAGAGATTTGGCTTCGCGATCAATATCCTTTAGCAGATTTCCACTGAAAGAGTTTATGGCAACAAGCGCAGCAATTCCCAAAACGATGGAGGAAATAAATAACAAAAGCCGACTTCTGTTGCGTCGACTATCTCTCCAAGCCATTTTAGTCAGCCATTGAAAATTTGTTTTCGACAATTTTGTTGGTTTTACTTATTCCAGGATGCAAAAGTATTCAAAATGATTGAAAGTTGATTTTTCAAAAAGAAAAGAACAGATTACATTTAAATCCTATCTTTATCTTCACACCTTAAAGACAATAAAATGAAGCGTTTTGTTTTGTTCATTTTTCCATATTTGTTTTTAAATTTTTCAATTGCTCAATCCTCTCTGCAAAAAGCAATCGATGCGTTGGCGAAAGATGCTGATTTGAAAAATGCAGGACTGGGAATTTGCGTGATCGATGTCAAAAATGGAAATGTCATTGCTCAGTTTGACAAAGATCGAAGTCTGATTCCTGCTTCATCACTAAAAGTCGTCACTACAGCTACAGCTTTGGATATTTTAGGAACCGATTTCAAGTTTAAAACCGAATTGCAGTACGACGGGAAGATTGCCCAGGGAGGTGTTTTAGAGGGCAATTTATACATCAAAGGGTACGGCGATCCAACTCTTGGATCGGACAAGTTTGATAAAGCTGTACCTGTTGAAAAATTGTTGGCAGAATTTGTACAGGCAATTAAAAAAGCCGGGATTAAAAAGATTAAAGGAAACATCGTAGGTGATGCTTCTTTTTTTAGTTCGTCAGTAAATGGGAGGACTTGGATTTGGGAAGATTTAGGCAATTATTACGCCTCTGGTGCCTGGGGATTGAATATTCTCGAAAACAAATTCTATTTAAATTTTCAACAAAACCCAAAACTAGGGAAACAGCCCAAAATTGAAAGTACGACTCCGCATATTCCCAACTTGATGCTCATCAATGAAGTAAGCTCTGCTGCGGTAAATTCAAGAGATAACGCATATATTTTTGGTTCTCCATATGCTTATACTCGCTTTGTTCGAGGCACGATTCCTGCCGGAAAAGGTGTTTTTACCATTGAAGGGGCGATTCCTGATCCTCCTTTTTTTGCAGCTTATTTGTTGATGAAGGCATTGGAAGATTATGGCATTTCAACATCGAAGATGGCAACGAGCCAAATGCAATTGGAACAGGAAGGGACAAATAATACAAATCGAAAAACAATCCATACCTACACATCTCCTTCGTTGAAAGAGATTGTGTTGGAGACGAACCATGAAAGCGTGAATCTTTATTGCGAAAGTATGCTCCGTTATTTGGCGACACTAAAAGGGAATGGAAATGGCTCTGAAGTTGGCTTGGAGATTATCTACGATTTTTGGAAAGATAAAGGATT
>JANQFJ010000346.1 GCA_028277915.1 Saprospiraceae bacterium | reverse complement strand
TCATCCAGATCATGATCAAAATTTTTATTAATTTGAAAGGTCAGATTTTTATCGTAAACCAGCGCGGAGGATTCAAAATTGATGTAAAAACTTCGCATGTCTGCGTTTAATGATCCAACAAAACAGACTTCATCGTCAATTGACAATGTTTTGGAATGAATAAATCCTTTTTGATACAAATAAACTTCCACTCCGTTTTCTATCAATTTTTTTAAATACGAAAAGCAGGCTCTTTGTACAATTTTAGCATCTGATTCTTCGGGGATCAGGAGTTGAACTTTTACGCGGGAGTTTGCTGCGTTGATCATCGCGGAGCTCAATTCGTCACTTGGGATAAAATACGGATTGGCTAATCGAACAATCTTTTTAGCCAGATAAATCAGAGAAATCATCGTGTCCATTCCAAACGGACGTGAAGATAAGGGGCCAGAAGTTACAATTGAAACAAAAGATCCCTGATCAAAATTATCGTGATTATTGAAATAGGGCTTTTCGAGTGGAATAGCTTCTTTGCTGACAAATTTCCAGCCGGTAATGAATCTGAACTGCAATGAATTCACTGATGGTCCTTCAATCTTCAGGTGTGTATCCCGCCAATACAATTGGTCTTTGGCTTTGTTCCAATATTTATCGTTAAAATTGATGCCGCCGATAAATCCTGTTTTGCCATCAATCACGATGATTTTTTGATGATCCCGGTAGTTGGACGAAGCAAGATTTGAAAAGCGAACCGGCATAAATTGATGGAAAGAAAAATTGGGTATTTTATTGGCTGTTATATAATCTGGAAGGTACCTTGAACCCATTCCGTCAACTAAAACGCGAATCTCAACACCTTGAGTTGCTTTTTTCAATAAGATTTCCAAAAGCTGATTTCCGACATCGCTTTCTGCGATAATGTAGTAATCCATGTGGATATGGTGTTGAGCATTTTTTAAAATCTCAAACACTTCAGGGAATTTTTCTTCACCATTTTTTAAAAGCTTAACCCGATTGTTGCCAAATGTCAATGAATTCCGGTGATTGAACAACATCAAAGGAATTTTGCTCAATTGCCCGTATTTTTTAGCTAATTTGGAAAAATTTTCCTCTTGTACTTTGTAAATACTTTGCCAGAATTCTTTGGTTTGTGAAGCTTCCCAGCTTGCTTTTTTTTGAAATTTGATTTGTTTTCTGAAATCCCGTCCAAAGAAGTAAAAAACAACCAGCCCGATTATTGGCAATACTACTAAAAGAAGTAAATATGCGGTGGCTTTTGCAGGGTTTCGATTTTCAATCAGAACAGTTAGAAATACGCCGATCAATGCCAATGTCATTGGTACCCAATACCAATTCACCAAAAGGTCAGTAAACAATCTGAGCGTTTCTCCCATTTGCTTTTTGGAATATTATTAGTGCCTTCAAATTCAGGAAAATTTTCTAAAATCCCTAAATCTAAAGGAAATAAAATCTTTGTGTAAGGATTGTTGTCAGCAAGAATCTGGCCGTGGCCCAATGCCAGATGCTTCGACAAGTTCGTTTAATCTTTTTTCATAAAAATCAAGTAACAAATTGGTGATATTCAATTCAATTTCGATGCGGCGGTATTCACCACCTTTTTCAGATTCCGGATGCTCCCAGGCACCAATGGTGATCGGAACTCCCATGAAATCGAGCTGATTTTTGACCGTCCAGGCCCTTGCAATTCCCAATTCCATGTTACTTCTGAGTGAGGTTGTCAATTCACGTGAAGTTGTTTTTTCTATCGTATCCTGATCAACGAAATGGGTAAACGGTGTACCTTCCGGAATATCAAGCGATCTTTTATAGCGAGCGCCTTTAAACTCATGGCCGTCAGTGTGACCTTCAAGATAAATGAAGAAATCTTCCTTACAGCGCATACTTACTTCGCAATACTTTTGCAACACCTCATTATCCACCCAGGCTGCAATTTTTTTGTAATATTCAGGATCACCCATCTTAGCCAAATCAATCTCTTGGCAAAGGAAAGTCGAGATAACGTATTTGATCCCAATATTTCCTAATGGATTATACTTGACAGTGGTTCGGCAGGGTTGCTGGTCGCTATTCAATTCCTCTTCCATGATCAATGCAGAAGGAGGTCCAAACCTTTCCCGCTCTTCGTGGGTTTCTTTTCGTGCCTGTAAAACCAATTCCCAGTATCGGCAATCCCAAACTTCTTGTCGCAAGCGAAGTACGCGGCACGATAATTCATCGTCGAATTGAAGGCTGTGTTGTTGTTGCAAATCATCAATTAACTCCAGATACTGCTGACCCCTTTTGCATTCGTTCATGAGCCCTTTGATTGTCCAGGATTTCACTTGTGCGATTTTATCACAGTAAAACCCTTCTAATCGATAGGCTTCAAAAAGCGTATCGTTATTTTCGATGAGAGTTGCCCAAAGTGTTTCGAGAGCAGCATGATCATCTTCGTATTTTTTGAGTTTGTTTTCGAGGTTGGCGATTTTGTCAAGAGTTGTTTTATCTAGTTTTGGGTTATATTCTTCTCTGACAGATGCAATTTTTTCGAGCATCTCAGCTCCTTTTTCACAAGCGTGAATAGTTCCGTGGATAGTGTAAGCCTTGATTTGAGCATCTTTTTCACAATATTCAAATAGGTATTCGATATTGCTTTTCAGCGTATCTGAAGGTACAAATTCTTTCCAGGCTTTGTTTAAGTTGGCAAGATCGCCGTTATATCTTCCAACCTCTGATTTCAACCATTTTATTTTTTTGCCCAGATCGGGTGGTATTGGCTGCGCATTTTTAGCGCGTAAGTCTTCAATTTTTTTAAGATTTTCTGCTCCGTAAACACAAACATCTTTGGCTGCGCGAAGCATGTATTCTTTCATATTTGGGATCGGATTGCACTCAATCAAAGGCAAATCCATGTCAAAACCATTTGAAACATCAGTGTCAATAAATTCTTTCCAGGCCTTTGCTAAAGCAGGAAGATCATTGAACAACTTTTTCATGTTTTTTACACAAGGTGCAAGTCCTTGGACGTCCTCGATATTAAGCGTTGTCCGCTCAGCAAGTTTGAGTACGCGGTTTTCAAAATTGGCTTTCGCGGAAGCAATATCCCCTTTACAATAAAGTGCGTGGGCTTTCATGTAATCATATTTGGCGAGCGTTCCTTTTTCACAAACTAACGGATTACCAATTTTGTCGAGGTCTTCAAGCGTTACATTTTCGTATTTTAAAAAGTTAAGCCATTGGTTTTCAACCTTGTAGTAGGTTTTTGTGTTGGCCATCAACTTTTCATACCTTTCTTTAAAACCAGGAATTTTGCTGTAAACAAACTCACCGGTTTTGTCGATTTCCGCCATCAACTTCTCTGCCTCTTTAACATTATCAGCACAAAAAGCTACTGTTCCAAACATCAATGAATACTTTGCATAATCTTCTTTTAGGTCTTTTGAAGGTTTTGTAATCTTGCTGATATCGACAGTCAAAGGATCGGATAAAAACTCCTTCCAGGTTTCTTCAAAGTTGACAAATTGAGCTGATGTGAATGGCTGGAAAAATACAAAACAAAGTAAAATGCTTTGAAAAAGGCGAAGTTTGTGAGTCATAATATGATTTATTTTGGAGAATATTTTCCCCTCAGTTTATGATCTTGTAAAGAAAGTACTTTTTTATAAAAAAATAAAAATCGCCTTTTACTTAAAACGGAATTTTTTGAAAAGCCAGGTTTTGTGACTTACAAGATTGGAAAGGTTCTAATAAAAAATTATCGAGTAATAAACAATCTCGCAAAGAAAATCAAACGTTGCTAGGATTAACCCTTCTATGATTAAACATCTTTGCGAGAAATAAAACGGAAAATAATCTTATGAAAAAAACAATTTGATTGTTCAGGGGATTTGGCGAATCATTTGTTCAATTTTAATATTGTCCAAATTTTTATCAGTTGTATTCCCTTTTGAAATTTGAAAAAAGAAAAGGGAAAGCAGTACAACCAAAATGGGTAATCCCAATCTTTTGATGGCCATATTGATCAAATTTGTTATGATCAAAGCCTTATAAATGGTTTCGAGTTTATAACTCTTTTTTATCCTGTTTTTCATTTTTCTTGATTTTGATTTGTCTTGAAAAGGATTTTATTACTCTCCGTTAAGTATAAAATTTCCGGAAAATCGATGTTGATCTTTTTCAGGAAGTGGATGAAAATTGGCCGCCTGAACATCTCTGAACAATCTTTCAATTCCAAATATTCTGAAAAAGCTTTGTCCACCAACAATTTCCATGGCTTTGTTAACAGTGTTGATCGCTGCCTTTGCAACCAAAGTTTTACGTGTCAGGATATTATTACCCTTGTTGTGGTCTGGCATAAAATCAAGATCATTTGCAATAGCCACCATGTCTTTAATGATGACTTGCGTCAGAGTCAATTGATTATGCATTTCACCCAAAGTATAAGGCAATTGGTCTTTTTTAATATTACTGGCTTTGGATTTATTGATAGCTATTTGGGCTGCTTTTTCTGCGATTCCTACATAAACTGACATGATCAGAGGCATTGCTACCGTCAAAACTACGTTCCAGGATTGGTTTAATTCCCCCTGCTTTCTTTTCATGGCGATAGCCGTATCAGGAACAAAAACTTTGTTTAACCGAACCGTGTTTGAACCAGTCGCTCGCATGCCCATTGTTTTCCAGTTATTAATCACAGTTACCCCTTTTGAAGTGATTGGGACTGGAAAATGCAGCACCATGTCACCTTCTTCAGGATCGTGATATCTTGCACTGGTGATAAGCATATCACCCACGGCAGATTGGCTGGCAAAAACTTTATTGGCAGTCAGTTCGTATCCGCCGTTGACTTTTACCATTTCTCCATTGGATTCCAGCCAATCTCTGGCTCCGGTACTTACGAGGATTAGTTGTTCATCGACTACTTTTCTTAGAAATTTTTCACCGCCCTTTCCGTGTAAATATTTCCAGACAGCAGCTGCAATCAAATGCTGGTGCATCGAAAGTGCTAATCCGGTTGAACCATCATAGCTTCCTATTATTCTTAGAAAATCAGCCATTTGGCTATGAGAAACACCACCTCCACCAAGCTCGCGTGGAATCATCGCTGAAAAAACTCTGAATTTTTTTAGGTCTTCATAGTTTTCGTAAACAAAGGAATCGGTTTCGTCATATTTCGCGGAGCGATCTGCAAAGTCTTTCCCTAGTTTATGCGCTAATTTTGAAAAATTGTTTTTGTAATGATAGAAAGAGACTATTTGAGTGCTTTTGTTGATTACATTTACAGGTAACGGATTCATGATATTGAGTTTTTGGTGTTTTTAAATTATTTACAAAACAAAAATAGGAGCACATACCATTTAAGTAAATGCAATTCGATTGGAGTGGCTGTCTTTCTGAGTAGAAAGGAGGTTTTTTTGAGATTTTTAAAAATGACTTTAAAGTTCCATTCTATAAAAATGTGCGGGAAGGTTTTCCCAGGTAGTTATTTCAGATAAGGAAAGTCCGTGCTTGGTTAAAATTCGAATGGATGCACCATTCTTGGGATCTACAATAGCCATTAGTCGTTCGACGTAGGGAGTACATTTTGCCAGTTTGACCATCCGGGTTGTCATCTCAGTTCCGTACCCTAATCCCCAAAATTTAGGAATGATAGAATAGCCCAATTCAGCTTCGCCTTCTTTCATATAGGTGATTTTTGATAAACCAATGAACTCATTAGAGTCAAGAAGTCGAACAGAGAAATTGCCAATTTCAGGATGTTGTTTATTGATATCGATGACTTTTTTGAATTTCGCTTTAGCTTGCTCCAAAGTATAAGCCTTGCCAGTCGTATAACGCATCACTTCATCTTTTGAAACCATCGCATAATAATCCTCAAACCCATCTTCTCCGAACTTAGAGTAGCTTAATCTTTTAGACATCAACATCATTTGATAAAGATAAAGAAATCGGGATCAAAAGAAAATCAATTCAATTGAGCTTTTTAGGACTATTCTCACAGATGATTATTGTCATTTGGCCAATTGAGATTTGTTAGTACCTTGTTTTTTGTTATTGTTTATGTTTGTATTGGGTTATTAAATATTTGGAGTTAAATCTGCAATTTCAATGTGTTATGTTTATTGTACAAAGGAGGACACTTCAATATTCTTACCTTGACTCATTGTAGACAAATTGATTGTCTAGCACCACAGAGCGGGAAAACAACTTTTCGATTAGATTCGGTATTGTTAAAAGAATTACTTGACTTAATAATTCATTGAATATGAATCGTTTAGGGTTTCAAGTTATGAGCAAAAAGGGAATTGTGATCAAAGAAGTTTCCTCTCAAAAGGAACTAAATCAGTTTATAAAATTTCCTTCAAAACTATTTGCAGCATGCAAATATTATGTGCCTCCTTTTGTATTAAGTGAACGAGATTCTTTAAATCCGGGGAAGAATCCAGCTTTTGAATTTTGCAAGGCAAAGTTCTGGCTTGCTTTCAAAAATGATGAAATCGTAGGTAGGATCGGAGGCGTTATTAATTACAATTATAACAAAAGGCATAGAACGAATTATGTGCGTTTTGGTTGGCTGGATTTTTATGAAGATGAAGCTGTTTTAGAGCAATTGATTAAAACTGTTGAAGATTGGGGGCGCTCCGAAAAAATGGAAATTATACACGGACCTTTAGGATTTAATTCATTTGATGCATCTGGAGTTTTGGTTGAAGGATTTGAAGAAATCCCAACATCATTTGCTCACTACAATTTTCCATACTATCCTAAAATGCTTGAGCAACTTGGATTTGAAAAAGATGTGGATTGGATTGAGTTTAAAGTAAATATGCCAGAAGTAATTCCGGATAAAATAGCCAGAGGAGCTAAAATCGTAAAAAACAGGTTTCAATTGCATCGACCGGAAATAAAAAATACCAAAGATTTGTTACAATACGCCGATCAACTTTTCGGAATATTGAATGAATCCTACAACGGATTATATGCCTTTTCAAAATTGACGGAAAACCAAATTGAAAACCTGAAAAAGCAGTTTCTACCGTTTATCAATCCAGATTATGTTTCGATTGTGCTGGATAAGGAAAATAACGTCGTCGCTTTTGGAATTTCGATGCCTTCATTGGCAAAAGCGCTCATTAAGTCGAAAGGTAAAATGTTTCCGTTTGGATTCTTCAGGATTTGGCGAGCCTTACGCAAAAATGACACTGTTGACCTTTTGTTGATTGGTATAAAACCTGAATTCCAAAAGAAGGGTGTTCATGCCCTTTTGTTCGAAAAAATCGGTCAAACATATTTTAAAAACAACATTAGATATTTAGAAACCACACGTCAATTGGAGAAAAACAATAATGTACAGCAATTATGGTCTGGCTTCGATTACAAACAACACAAACGAAGCAGATGTTACATCAAAAAACTAAAGCTATGAAAAATCCCACTCAAATTTTAAAGAACAGATACATCAGGAAAGGGCAACTGGAAAAAAGCAATGTGCTTGAACCGGTTGTGGAAAAAAGTAAAGATTCCATTACAAAGAAATATAATTTTGATGGAAAAGTAGTCATTGTCACGGGAGCTTCCTCTGGCATAGGAAAAGCCTGTGCGTTTGAATTTGCAAAAAAAGGTGCAAAGGTAGTATTGGCAGCTAGAAGGGAATTTGAATTGAAAAAATTGGTTGATCAAATCGCAATACTTGGTGGAGAGGCTTCCTATTTGAAAACTGATGTAAAACTTATCAATGATTGTAAACTATTGATTGATTATACCATCCAAAAATATGGAAGGATCGATGTTTTGGTCAATAATGCAGGCATTTCGATGCGGGCTAGTTTTGAAGAACTGGATTTATCCGTAATTAAAAATCTGATGGACACCAATTTTTATGGAACAGTTTATTGCACAAAGTTCGCGTTGCCATATCTTCTGGAACGAAAAGGGACGGTGATTGGAGTCTCTTCGATTTCAGGCTTGGTTCCGCTACCGGGCAGAACCGGGTATTGTGCATCCAAACATGCGATGGATGGATTTTTAAATACTTTGCGGATTGAAAATATGAGAAAAGGGCTTAATGTTCTTGTTGTTCATCCGGGTTTCACAATTTCTAATATCAGAAATACCGCGCTCAACAAATATGGAAATCCTCAAAAAGAAACACCCAGAAACGAAGCGGAAATGATGTCAGCTGAAAAAGTTGCCCAAATTATTTTAAAATCTACTCTTAAACGCGATCGAAGCCGAGTGCTGACTATGCAGGGCAAACTCGTCGTTTGGCTTTACAAAAATTTCCCGGGCATAACGGATCGGCTCATTTTGAATGAAATGGCAAAAGAGTCCCATGCTCCGGTTTGATTTTTAAAACCATAACCATGAAAGTTTACAACCCCTGGACACTTTTTGAAAGAAGCCGGGGGTTGATCTATTTGGTGATTTTTTTTCAAAAAAGGAGATTCGATTATGTAGCATTAACCGGATCGCCATATTTATTGAGGAATTTTTCTGTTTTAGCGCTTTCAATTTTGTTGATTATTCGATCTGATTCATGTTTGTCTCTGACGACTTTTGCAACTGTAAAACAAGAAGTAACGCTGAAAAAGTAAGTCATTGCTAAAAATCCTTTGAGCCCAAAATCAACCGGAGTATAAAATATTCCTACGGCCATCCCTGCAAACGAAATGGCAAAAGCAATCCATGCCATGTTATAAAAAGACTTAGTATTACTATTTTCATAAATGTAACTCATAATAAATCATTTTAGGTGAAGAAATGAATCTATCGTGAGTCGTTTTATGGAAATTTCTTTAAATACAATTCAAAAAGGAAAATTGTTTTAATCTAAAGGAGATGAGTACAACAATTAAAACGCATTATGTAGGCTTCGATGAAGGCATCAAATAGACCTAATTCCCAAAAATGTTGAAACATTTGAAATTGGTTGCGTATTTGAATTATGTGAAAACTTGCTATTTTGCGAATTAAAAGGCACCGAACGAAAATGAATAAAGCCACTACGAACATCAACCCAAAGCTGGAAGCCCAGCTAAATATCTTGGATAAAAAATTGAACGACTTACTTCGTGAAGTTAAAGTTTATAGCGAAGATCAGTTAAACCGAAAACCTAAAGAAGATGCATGGTCAGTCATTCAAACAATGCATCATCTGATGATGTCTGAAAATGGCTCTTTAAAATATGTCAAGAAAAAACTGAGCTTCAACCCAGAACTTAAAAACGCAGGAGCAAAAGCTACTCTTAGGGAAATGGGGTTAAACACCTATCTCAATTCTCCATTTAAATGGAAAGCTCCTGAAGGCATTAGTGGAGACAACCTTCCAAAGCATGAAACCTTTTGGAAAACGGCTCAAAAGTGGAAAAGCCAGCGACTTGAATTAAGGGAATACCTGGAAACATTTCCTGACGAATTACTCAAAAAAGAAATCTATAAACACCCTTTTGTTGGGAGAATCACCATTCCTGGAATGTTGCGATTTTTTGATCGTCATTTTAATCGACATCATAAACAAATCCGCAAGATTATCAAACATTATTATATTTGAAATTCGGAATCATAGTGCCACACTGGCAAAAATGGAAAAGATAAATATCAGGGTGTAAAATCCAATAATTATTATTGCGAATATTCCTATAAACCGGTAATGTGATCTAAGATTTTCAAAAGCATAGACCAAAGCGGTTTGGTTGTCAGATCGTAGGGCATGCTTTGTGTTTTGGGCAAACCTATAAAGATACAAGACAGGGAAAACATTTATTCCGGCAATTACCAGATAAATAACTGTTAAAATTGCACTTGGAAAGCCTGAAATGTCATTTTGTGATTCACTCATGACAATACTGATAAAAGTGCCGGCGAATATAGCGACAACAATAAAAAATCCAACCATTATAAATCCGAGGATTGACAACACATAAGCCCACCTTGCAGCCTCGTGAAGAAAATCCCTGATTTCAGTGGAGATGTTCAATCCTTTCCCAAAGTTATAGTCAAGAGCTTTGTAGCTTTCCATTTTGATGTTTTGATGATAATCTCTTTAAAGATCAATATTTGTACCTAATTAAGATACATCCTTTTTATTGGTAAATAGAGGCTGAAGGGTTAAGAATTGGAATTTAGAAAAGTGTTGAATTGCAATGAAACTATCTGCTCAACACTAAAGTAATTTTTTGAGGATTCGGAATGTATTTTTTTCTAAAATGCTAAATTCCCCGTCAGCGAAAAACTGACTTTTTATCAGGGAAAGCAACTCCTTTGTCCTTTCAATCGTGGGGAAATATAATCCTTTATAACTCAAAATAGTTTGGATGATCTCGTAATCCGAAGAGCTTTCGTATTCTTCTTTTATTGCCTCGTATTTCTTGAGGTCTAATCTTTTCATCATTTCAACTTCTTCATCAGGTGAGAGCTCCAGGTCAGCATTAGAAGCATACAATAATAGGAAGGTGGTGAATTCTTCAAAATTCCACTTTGGATGATCTTTCATAAGGGGTATTTGTTTTCTTTAAAAGTTGTTTGTTACAGGTTGTAATTTACAATTTTTTTAATTTTTTCATTTTATCTGCGATCAAATTTGAGTTGGGATTTTTACTTTTTTCCAATTGATGAACGACGTTTTCAAAATCCTGGGCATTTTTGTTTTGACTCAGCTTATATTTTGCTTGCACTTCCTCAACCGATATTTCAATTCCCACAACTCCTTTCATCATTTTTTGAATCATGCCTTCTTCGTATTCATCCATTTTTACAGGATTGCTGCGACCTGCTTCATAGGTGTCAATTTGTTTAGAAAGAAGACCTTCTGTTCCAGAAGCATCCAAAATCCTCGCATTTCCATAAATATGCACGGCCATATAATTCCAGGTAGGGACACTGACTGAATTGTACCATGACGAAGAAACGTAGGAATGAGCCCCTGAAAAAATACACAACGTTTTGCTGTTATTTTCGAAATATTTCCATTGCGGATTGGCTTTGGCGATATGACATTGAATGATCCATTCGCCATTTTTTCCTTCAAAAAGTTCCATAGGAATATGCGTAGCAAAAGGAAAATCACCATCAGAATTTATCAAAATTCCAAAACTGTTTTCTCGAATAAAACTATAAATCTCACTGGAATCTTCGATTTGATTGATCTTTGGTATATACATTTAGGTGATTTTGAGTGGATGATTTGGATCGGTATGATTTAATTAAAATTCAGAGTAAGTTATAAAGTTTCGAATTGTATTTGTAAATTAGTTATAATGTTTTTTTCTTTTTATAAGAATGACAGTTCAATTTTAGTGTTTATTCGGATACCAGAGGGATTTAAAAGGATAGCTCGTTTTGTAAAATGTTAAAAATGCCAAATATTAAAAGGTTTTTGACATTTGTTTAGCGTATTCTGTTACTTTTGGATTTGTTTTTCATTATAAGTGTTATAAAATACTTAAAATTGGCTTCCATTCGTTTAAAAAATTGTTCTCCATTCACATTAAGTTAATGAATTTTAAAAGATAATAATTTTATCAGTTGCCTAATACCCTTTTGTCTATGCGATTGATTTTCATTGTTTTGTTTTCAATTCTCATCCAGATATGCTTGCCTGCTCAGCAATATTTTCCAATAAAGCTGAATAAAAAGTGGGGGCTGATGGATACTGAGGGTGAAATTATCCAACGGCCGGTATATGATGCCATTGGAGAGTTTAAGCAATTTGGATATGCTGTAATGCAAAGGGATGGAAAAGTAGGAATGCTTGGAAATGGCGGACAGGAGGTGATTTTGCCAAAATACGAAGACCTGAAAGTCCTTGATTCCACAATGATTGCCGTAATGGACCACGATGAATGGATGGTAATCAATTTGCAAGGTAAAGTCGTTTTACAAAAAGGATATGAAAGAGTCAATGTATGGAATGGTGGGTATCTGGCTTTCATGAAAAATGGACTTTGGGGAATAGTTGACTATTCTGGGAAAAGTATTTGTGAACCGGTCTATGAAGCGATTGCACCATACGGGAACAACTATTTTGTCACACACAAAGGAGATAAAAAAGGATTGTTGACAGATACTGGTTTCGAAATTCTGACTCCACAATGCAATGAAGTAAGGATATATAGTGATGATTTGTTTTTTTATAAAAAAGATAAACTTTGGGGTGCAGTCAACGGAGCAGGTAAACATGTGCTCAATCCCGATTATGTGACTTTTAAAAATATTTCTGCAAATTTTTTAAAACTTACCTCTGAAAAACAAACTTACCTCTATTCCATTTCGGCTGAAAAAATCATCGCCGAAGACAATTATGATGGTTTTTATCCTTTTTCATCCCAATATATTTTGTGCAAAATAGATCGTCAGCTTGGCCTTATGGATGTCGACGGCAACTTGGTGCTGTCTGTTCAATACAATGAAATCCAGGTTTTTGCTGAAAACCAATTTCGTGTAAAAGTCAATAAAAAATGGGGGGTTGTTGCGACAAATGATGAGTTGATTATACCCTTTGATTTTGATTACATTGCCCCCTTAAAAGGTAGAAATAGTCATGTCAAACTCAATAACCGTTTTGGGGTGGTCAATTATCAGGGCAAATTGGTTGTTCCAATTGAATTTGATAAAATTGAACTCGAAGAAGACCAAGCCAAAGCGTTTAAAGGAGAAGCATTGAGCCTGTTTTATCTGGATGAAGAAGGTTTGCTTAAAGATGAAAGCAGCTTTAAAAAGCACTATACCATCACAATCGGGAAAAAGAAGGGAGTCCGTAGATTCCCCAATCGATTTGGTTTACCAGAAAACGATTATACTTTAAATAAATTTGAGTGGTTTTATTCCTCTGAAGAGGACAAATGGGGACTTCGAAAATTAGAAGACGGAACCGAGCAAATCAAACCTTCCTTTGATTTTATTCAGGTAGAAAGAGAATATGGCTTCACCATTGTTGGCATCGAACAACTTGGATATTATCAATTTGAGAGAACCAATTATCGATTTCATACGGTTTATGGAATGGTCAACAATGAAGTTGGTTTGCTAGTCACCGAGGTAAATATGTGGGACATTCGGTTGAGTGATTTTGAAAATGGGCATAATAGTGCAAGAGTTGTGTTTAATAATGGTCGTCATGGATTGGTGAGTCGTAAGCCGGTTGGATTAATGCTGAAAAAGAATTGTGCTTTCATTGGAGATTTTCAAGATGGCGTTGCCAGGATGAGTATAAAAGGTCGACTATCAGGGAGTTTTAAAAATAAAACCTATGGCTTGGGAAACCTATCAGAATTTCTTACTCAAATGATTACGAAAAATGAGTTAATTGATTATACGATTTATGACAAAGAATTTAAAGAAGATGCTGAAATTATTTGTGAGGAATGCGAATGGGGATATGTGGACACATCTGGGACGATCGTTGTGCAACCGCAATTTTCCTTCGCAAGGGATTTTGTAAACGAAGTTGGGATCGTTCAATATGAAGGAAAATGGGGGCTGGTTGATGCAACCGACAAAGTTTTGATCCCTTTTGATTACGATGGAATACATTTTTTGGAAAATACCAATAACAAGATTTTACGGATTTATAATAATGACAAAAAGTATGGTTTAATTGATACTTTGGGCCGTGTCACAGTCAATTTGAGGTACGACGAATTGGGAGGCTTTAGTGAGGATAGACTTGCTGTCAAACGAAATGGTCTCTGGGGATATGTCAACGAGGAAGGGCTGGAGGTAATCCCTTGTCGCTTTAAGTTTGTCAAAAACTTCCATAACAATCTAGCTGCCGTTAAGTTAGGGAACAAGTGGGGAATGATCAATAAGCAAGGTGATGTGGTTATCAATTTTCAATACACTCGTTTGGGTAATCTTAAAAATGGATTAGCATGGGTTTACACTCCCAAAGGCAGCGGTTATATTGATGCAAACAACAACTTCATTATTGATCCCAAATTTGATAAAGCTTTTGATTTTGACAGCGGTGTTGCAAGAGTTGTAGTCAATGGGAAGTATGGGTTGATCGATGCATCCGGCAAATATATCTTAAATCCGCAGTTTTCATTTATTAGTGATTTTGATGAAAACGATTTGGCGGTAGTACAAATCGGAAATTCAAAGATTCGGTATAAATTGATCAACAGAAGTGGAAAGATCGTTACCAATAAAGCTTTTAAAAAAATTGGACCATTCAGCGAAGGTATGGCTGCTGTGAAATTTAGAGACCGATATGGTTTTATCAATACAAATGGCAAATTGGTAGTTTCGGCTATTTATTCAAAAGTATCAGCTTTTAATGAGGGCAGAGCGGTCGTCCAAAAAGAAGGGCTTTGCGGGTATATTAATAAAGAAGGAAAAGAAATTATCGCCCGTGAATTTTCTAAATGTCTCGATTTTGAAGATGGAAAGGCTGTAGTTTACAAAGGGTATAAAAAGGGTGGATTGATCGACCTGTATGGCAATTATATTATTGAGCCTAGCATCAATCGCCTGTATGATTTTAGCGATGGAAGAGGCTTGGTTCGAGATGCCAATTATCAATTTTATTACATCACCCAGCAAGCCAAAATGTATGATGGCGTTTATCTGAAAGCTGGGGAATTTCAACATGGAATTGCAGTGGTCCAATCCACTCAGAATGGTCAGTGGGGAATTGTCAATCAAAAAGGAATTGAGATCATCCCTCCGAAGTACGACAAAATTGAAAAGTTTAAAAACGGCTATGCACAGGTCAGGATCAAATCATTTAGTGGACTTACCAATTTACAAGGGGATTTAATCGTTCGGCCGGATTATGAGTATATCAGTTATGCAGGGCGAGGTCTTTTCAGAGTGGAGCAGGGTGATAAGTTGGGGTATTTCGATACAAAAGGGAACTGGGTTTGGGGCTTGAGCGAATAGTAGATGGTATTATGCTCTTTTTTTCTTTTTATGTGCCCTTGCAGGTGTTTCTTTTTTAATCTCTTCTTGCTTTTTCAATTCTTCAATATTCAACCATTCTTTCACAGTCTCAGGCAAAAGATCAGGTCGATTAGCAAATACGATTCCCGAAAAAATCAAAAAGTAAATAGCCACGGTCAGCATCAACGCAGTTCGTTTGATGATCCTTTCAGACTTTGTTTCCTCATTATATTTCATTGTCTCTCATTTTTTATAAAAACGAAAGGCTTGTCGGAAAAAGTCTTATTAGAAAGTTAAAAATCATTGGAAAAGCCCGTGTAATTCAGCCTGAACCATGTTGACAACCTTTCCCAGGTCTTCAGCGTTATTTTTAAAATCAACGTCATCAGCATTGATTATCAACAAATTACCATCTGTATAGTCCTTGATCCAATTCTCATATCGCTCGTTGAGTCTTTTTAAATATTCCAAACTCATACTGCCTTCATAATCTCTCCCGCGAGATTGAATGTGCGAAACCAAAGTAGAGATATCAGCTTTGAGGTAAATCATGAGATCAGGAGCTTTGACCTGCGACATCATCAATTGAAACAGATCTCGATAATTATGAAAATCTCTCGTTGACATCAGCCCCATATCGTGAAGATTAGGAGCAAAAATGAAAGCATCTTCATAAATGGTTCGATCCTGGATCACGGTTCGGTCTCCCTTGTGGATATTGACGATTTGACGATACCTGTTGTTGAGGAAATAGATTTGAAGATTGAATGACCAACGTTGCATATCATTGTAGAAATCACTTAGGTACGGATTGTTATCGGTTGACTCATAATGGATTTCCCATCCAAAATGTTTTCCGAGTTGCGTGCAAAGGGTCGTTTTTCCAGCTCCAATATTACCGGCGATTGCTACGTGTTTGATCTCAGGAGTTTTGTTGTCAGAAGTCATCCAGGCGAATTTTGAAGGTAAAAGCTAGTTAGCGCTAATTTACAATTCCTGAACACAATAATAATAACTTTCCAATAAAATATTGCCTTCGAAATCCTTTTGTGTAACTTTGGATTGAAAATTCATTATTACTTTGAAACAATAGCTGATTTCAACGATAAAAAACAATCACACATCTAATTATTTTTAATGAAAATAGATAATAAATTAATTTCAAAACTCGAAAAATTGTCAAGGCTTGAATTATCCGAAAAAGAAAAAAAACAAATTCAGGTTGATCTAAATAATATTTTGAAAATGATCGGCAAGTTGGAAGAGTTGGATACCACAGGTGTTGAACCTTTAATTCATGTTTCGGATGAGGCGATTGATTTAAGAGATGATGAAATTAAAAATCAACTTTCAAGAGAAGATGCGTTGTTGAATGCTCCATTAAAAGATGAACAATATTTCAAAGTACCAAAAGTGATCAAATGAATTACATTCCGAGACTCTTTATAAATCTATAAGAAAACAAAAGATGAAACCAATAATTTCTGTAAAAGAACTCCGCAAAACCTACATCATGGGAACTGAAAAAGTGCATGCACTTCAGTCCATTACGCTAGATATCGTAAAAAACGAATATTTGGCTTTGATGGGAGCTTCAGGATCGGGCAAATCCACTTTGATGAATCTGTTGGGTTGCCTTGACACACCCACGAGCGGAGAATATTTTCTAAACGATACGAATGTGAGTACAATGTCAGATAGTGAATTGGCAGAAATTCGAAATAAAGAAATTGGTTTTGTTTTTCAGACTTTCAATTTATTGCCCAGGTTGACAGCTTTGGAAAACGTTGGACTCCCGCTTGTTTATGCAGGTATCGGAAAATCCAAAAGAAATGAAATGGCTATGGAAGCATTGGAAGCGGTAGGGTTGGCAGATCGGGTGACGCATAAACCTAACGAACTTTCTGGTGGGCAGCGTCAGCGCGTTGCAATTGCAAGAGCTTTAGTAAATAAGCCTTCTATCATCTTGGCCGACGAACCTACCGGTAATCTCGATAGCAAAACTTCCATTGAAATCATGGGTATTTTTGAAGAAATACATCAAAATGGTAACACGGTGATTATCGTAACCCATGAAAACGATATTGCCCAGTTTACTCATCGCATTGTTCGACTTCGTGATGGTTTGGTTGAATGGGATAAAATAAATGAAAATGTGATGAGTGTTTTATCCAGATCGGCTGAATGATAATTAGTTTTCACAGACTTTTCTTATCTTAATTGGCGATTACCTTTCACCCAATATTTTTATAATGGACAAGAAAATTAAAAAAAAGTATAGCAATGATGAAGTTACCGTTGTTTGGCAACCACATCTGTGCATCCATTCGGGAATATGTGCCAAGGAATTACCTACTGTATTTCGCCCAAAAGAAAAACCTTGGGTAAAAGTGGATGCCGCTTCAACTGAAGAATTGGTCAACCAGGTCAAAAACTGTCCCTCAGGTGCCTTGTCTTATCTTATGAATGATGAAAATAATGCTGAAGCAGAAAGCATGGAAACCGTTGTAGAAGTCTTACCAAATGGTCCTTTATTGATTTATGGAACCCTAAAGGTCACTGACATGGATGGCAAAGTTGAGATGAAAAATAAGACAACTGCTTTTTGTCGTTGCGGTCATTCTCAAAACAAACCCTATTGTGATGGAAGGCACAGAAAAGTAGGTTTTGAAGGATAGTTATTTTTTAAAAATTCATCGATTTAATAAAAAAAGATGCCATTTAAAATTTATACAAAAACAGGGGATAAAGGAGATACATCCCTTTTTGGAGGAAAGCGATTGCCGAAGAGTCACATTAGAATTGAATCCTACGGAACTGTTGATGAGTTGAATTCATACATTGGATTGGTTCGGGATGTCATTAATGATGAGGAACTTCGGCTGGTTTTGAAAGAAATACAGGATCGTCTTTTTACAATCGGTTCGAATTTGGCCAGCGATCCATCGAAAAATATGACTACTCCGGATGTTTTAGCGTCCGACGTTGAATTGCTTGAAAAAGAAATTGACCGGATGAATGATAATTTGCCAGATTTGAAAAATTTCATATTACCTGGAGGACACCATAATGTATCCTTTTGTCACCTGGCAAGATGTGTGTGTCGCCGGGCAGAGCGCATGGTCGTTGCACTCAATATGGAAGAAAAGGTGGAACCAATTATTTTGCTTTACCTCAACCGTCTTTCAGACTATCTTTTTGTATTAAGTCGTCAAATCGGCCACGATCAAAATGTTGAAGAAATTCCGTGGAATCCGAGAAAATAAATCAATCTTTTTTGAATCTACCTTTACCAATCTTACTTTTTAAATAATCGAAGTTGTGGATAATTTTCAATAGAACTATCGACAACTTGGGTTAAATAATATTTTACCGAAAAAACTAGTTTTGAAATAGTTTTAAAGTTTATTGATCAAGTTTTAATTAAACTTTAGGATTATTTAAATCGTTGGTTATATTTACAGCGAAACAATAGTTATGGCGAGCAAATTTTCAACAACACTTCAAAACTTACCTCTTTTTTTCAAATATTTATTTGTGCTTTTGGTGGTGGTCTTTATTAGTTATCTTTTTCCTAATAATGCAAGATTCAAATATGATTTTGAAAAAGGACAGTCCTGGAGGTATGAAGATTTGCACGCTCCCTTCGAATTTGCCATTTTAAAGCCAGACGATCAACTTGCAAAAGAAATCGAGGAATTAAAAGCGGGATTTTCTCCATTTTACGAAATGGACATGAATATCGTCATGGAGGAAAAAAAATCCTTTCGGGAATCTTTCAACCAACAACTTGAAGCAGTACGAAGCGAAGGTCTTTATCCGAATGTATTGAACCAACCTGGCCCATATCTTAACTATGGATATGGGATAATAGATTTTGTTTATGATAATGGCGTTATCCAGCTCAACGAAAAACATAAAGATAAAGAGGATCAGTTTGTGCTCAATCTTCGAAAGGGTAACACCACGCAGCAAAGGACTTTGCAGAGTTTTTTTAAAACAGAAAAAATCGAAAGCTTAGTCACCGATTCTTTATTCAATAGTGGATTGAATGAAGCAGAATTTTTAATTCCACTTTTGAAAGACATATTTCAGCCAAATGTGGTTTATTCGGAAGAACTTTCCAATAAGTTTTTAGAGGATCAGATTCAAGGAGTTTCCAATGCCAAGGGTATGGTTCCCAAAAATGAATTGATTGTTCAAAAAGATGGCGTGATCACCGAGGACATATTTCAGAAACTTAATTCCTTTAAAAAAAAGTATGAGCAGGAAGTTTCGTCTAAGAAGTCTCATCTTGGTGTATTTATTGGGTACCTGTTGTTGACGAGTTTGATTATAGGTGTTTTTCTGATGTATTTAAGGTTTCATGCCAAGCAGGTTTTCGACAGCTTCAATCAGCTGGTTTTTATGATGATGTGGCTCGTTGTTTACAGTTATCTGGTATTTGCAGTGGAGGTCAACTCCAATTTGAGTGCCTATATGATCCCGTTCTGTATCGTTCCGATTGTTATAAAAATATTTTACAATGATCGTTTGGCGCTTTTCACACATATCGTTGTAATCCTGATCGCAAGTTTTTTATCATCGCTAGGATATGAGTTTACTTTTTTGCAAATCTTGGCGGGAATCGTAGCTGTGCTTGCAAATATTCAGGTGAGAGATTGGTCGAGGTTTTTCTTTTCGATGCTCAACATTTTTTTGGCATACGGAATTGGCTATTTGGGGTTGTCATTAATAAAAGAAGGATCTATTGAGTCTGTTGACTGGTCTGTGTACACGTGGATATTTTTGAATGTTTTCCTTACTCTATTAGCTTATCCTTTGATACCGCTGCTGGAACGATTATTCGGGTTTACTTCCTCCATTACTTTAGTTGAGCTTTCAGATATGAATCGGCCATTGTTAAAAGACCTCTCATTGAAAGCCCCCGGGACATTACAGCATTCTTTGCAGGTAGCCAATCTTTCGGAGGCTGCTGCTTTAAAAATTGGAGCAGACCAGTTGCTTGTGAAGGTCGCTGCCCTTTACCACGATATCGGAAAGACACTCAACCCAACGTATTTCATTGAAAACCAAAGTGGAGAAAGTCCTCACAATCAATTGACCAATTTGGAAAGCGCCAAGATCATCATTGACCACGTAATAGAAGGGGAGAAGTTAGCTAAAAAACATAGATTACCTCAGGTTTTGATTGATTTTATCATGACTCACCACGGAACCACAAGAGTAGAATATTTTTATAGAAACCACATCAAAGAAAATCCCGGAAAAGAATTTGACGAGACATTGTTTCGATATCCGGGACCTAGACCAAGAACGAAAGAACAGACGATTTTGATGATGGCAGATTCAATTGAAGCTGCTTCAAAAAGTTTGAAAAATCCTGGCGAACAAGACATCAATGAATTAGTGGATAAAATCATTGCTTTTAAAATAACCAATGGACAACTTGAAGATTCTGAAATGACTTTCGAAGAGTTGGAAATTTGTAAGATAGAGTTTAAAAAGTTATTGAAAAGTATAAATCACATTCGGATTAAATATCCTGATGAGAAATAGTTTTTTGATTGCAGTTTATAGTTTGAAGTTTTTGGCTCAGTCTGTCTATTCGTTTCCTTTCCCCTTCCTCCATTTTCACAACAATACCCATGCTTTTATAAGAAGCTATAAAAGCGAATAGCTCGTTTTCAACATAAAAATCTACACCTTCAATGAATTGATTTTCAGAAGAATGACTCTTCTTAGAATGTTTAGAATCCAGGATTAGTTAGATAGTTGGATGATCTGAGGATATTGCCTTTTCACCAACTCAAAGGAACCAAACAGAACCGTGATGTAGAATAAATCACCAGCCAAAGTGTTCCAGAAAAATGGAATCCCCGCAACATAACATGCAATAAGACCTTCAAATGTTTGAGGATAAGTAGTACTGCCAAGCCAGGTGCCAAAGTTTGTAGTTAAAAAGAATAAAACAGAAGAAATAAGACCAGCACCAATAAGCCTACCCACGCTGATTTTTTTCAACAAAACAAATCCCAAAACAATGATTAAAGCAAAGCTTGCATAAACTAGCGGATCTCCAAACCATTGAAATCCATCATACCATTGTGTATAAACAATATTGTCCAATAGAAGATCACTAATCCAATAAGCAGCAAACGGAATTAGAAATGCAAAATACTTTTTAGAAAAATAAGCTGCTCCAAAAAGGCCCATCCCGGCGATAGGTGCAAAATTTGGCGGATGCGGAAGCAAACGACTTATTGCAGCTAATAATACCAATAAAGCTATTAATCCGAATCTTAAGTTTATTTTTGAATTAGTCATTTTGATAATGTTTTGTTGTTTCGCAAAAATAATTGAAATGGATTTATAAACCAATTTATAATCACAAAGTATAAAAGTTTATTTTTCTTCGAATTAAATTTCAATAAAATTGATTGTTAAAAAGGCTACGCTCGAAGACATTAACAGAATAATGTTACTATTTAAAAAATGTACGGCTGCATTGATCAAAGCTGGGATTGATCAATGGGATGGCACTTATCCGACCGTTTCAATTTTTGAAAAAGACATCAGAAAAGGAAATATTTTTGTAATAAAAGAAAATGAAATATTAATCGCCACGATTACCCTGAATAACCAACAGGATGAGCAGTACAATGCGATCAATTGGAAATATCCCGCAAAAAAAGTATTGGTCATTCACAGATTGGCAGTGAGTCCCGAAGATCAAGGCAAGGGTTTGGGAAAGCACCTATGCAAGTATGCTGAATCGTATGGCGTCGAAAATGATTTTGACGTTATTCGGCTCGATGCATATAGCGGGAACCCAGTTTCCTGTAGATTGTACGAAAAATTAAAGTACCATCGGGCAGGGGGATATTGCTGGTTTCATGGAAATGATCTGCCTTTTTATTGTTACGAAAAGAAACTGATTTAATTATTTCAATTTGTTTCGTAAATCATTGAAAGTCATCTATTAAAATGCTTTGCTTAAAGTCTTTTTGCAACAGTAATTTGATGTTTGTAAAAACGATTTCTCCCATATTTTTACATTTTATGAAGATGTCGTTTTTATGATGTTGTGCCAGTTCTGTTTTTAGTTGTTCCACTTTTTGTGGTTGAGAGATTTGGTCTCCTGCCATAACACTAAGTAATTCGGTCAAACGATCATAAGATGCTTTCGCCCTGTTGGCAATAAGGCTTCGTTCTTCCATCTGGTATTGTCTGACGGTTTCCAGTGTCATATTTTGAATTCCCAAAAAAATGATTGGATTATTGTCTTTAAAATATTGAGGGAGATAAAAGTTTTTCCGACCTTCATAAGATTGTTGGTCAAAATCAATGGTTCGAATTCGAAATTGAGAACCTTCAATATCTGGTGTTATTTCTATCACATAATTGTAAGATCGCATATCTCCCAGCAACCGCACAAAACACCTTTCGTTAAATTTTACAAATTCTTTGGCGATTCTGATCTGGTTGAATTTGGAATCGTCCAAATTATTTTTGATAAATTCATCTCCGGGGATTCCAACGATATGCTCTTCGACCAAGGTGTCACGATCAACGAGATAGGTCACTCTGTTTGGTGATAGAATGTGTTCTAATTCTAAGCCATAAACCCTCGAAGCATCCGCCAATTTTACATAAAAGTGATCGTAATTGTCATTGAGTTTATTGATGATCCTGATCCGAAAAGGCTTTGTATTTCCAAATGTACAATAATCAATTCTTGCTACCGAAAGGTGTTCCATAACCTCGACGTCTCCATCGGTTTTCAAAAGTGCATAAATCGTGGTAAGTGCTTTGTGGATTTCCTGTGTATAGGAATCTTCATAAAAAACTGTTTCCCAAAGGGTATCGTCATCGTTCATGTCAATCAGTGGGATTGATGTCTTGATGCGTAATAAGTCATCATATTGCAAAGGAAGTTTGACATTGCGGTTGTAAGTTGACAAATAATTGCTGAGCGATGCGTTTATCTTAACGGGGACTTTTTTCTTTGAAGGAATACCACCTTTCATTTAAAAATGGATTTTGTGATTATAATGGACAACAACAAATTACGATATTTTTGATGCAAAAGACAATTGAAAAGATTTATATTTGTTGACTTTTTGAAGAAGGTTGTTTCAATTAAAATATGGAATAATCTCCTGGGATCACAGACTTGAGAAAATTATTGTATGATAAAAAAGTGGGTACTTAAAGCGATAGTTCAAAAAGCGATTTCCTATTTGCCATCCAGCCATCGTTTAAATTTTTTCTTCCAAAAATATATCACCAGAGGAGTTCAGCTGACTGACGAATATTTTGAAGATCGTCTTATTCATGCCAAAAAACACATCGATAGTTTTGATAGATATGCATCTCGCAATTTAAATACTACTTTGGAATTAGGAACTGGTTGGTATCCGGTTGTTCCCATTAGCCTTTTTCTTAGAGGGGCCGAGCAAATCAATACTGTTGACATAAGCTCGTTGACCAGTAAAGAGAATGTTTTAACTACGATCCGCTTTTTTATTGATTACCAAAAGAAAGGAAAACTACAACCGTTTCTGAAAGTCAGTGATGAACGTTTTGGTGTATTGGAAACTTTAAATAATGAGTCAGAAGATTTTGATTTTCAGGATGTTATTAAAAAATTGAAAATCAATTGTAAAATTGGAGATATTCGAAATTTGCAACTCGCTAGTCAAAGTATTGATTTGATTCACTCGAATAATACCTTTGAGCATGTTTATCCGGAGGTTTTAAGAGGAATTTTAGAAAAGTTCAAATCCTTTTCTTCAAAAGGTGGGATCATGTCGCATTTTATAGATATGTCTGATCATTTTGCTCATTTTGACAAATCAATAAATATTTACAATTTTCTTCGATTTTCGGATCTAGCCTGGGGTATTATTGACAACTCCGTACAACCTCAAAATCGTTGGAGGTGTAGTGATTATGAAAAACTTTATAATGCCTTATCAATTGACATTTCCGAGAGAGACTGTCGCAAGGGCAATGTGGATGAAGTACTTTCAATCAATTTAAACAAGAAGTTTAAGGATTATGATTTAAAAGATCTGGCGGTAAGTCATTGCTATTTGATTTCAAAAATGTAAATTTATTTTTAAAACATAACGCTTATGAAAACTTTGCTCTCCATTTTTATTTGCATGGCATATTGTACAAATCTTATGGCACAGGAATCTCGTGAAGAAGTTTTTCAGGTTGTTGAAGAAATGCCAAGATTTCCAGGTTGTGAACACCGAAAGATCCCAAGGAATGATAAAACCAAGTGTGCAAACAAACGGTTGAAGGAATTTGTCTATGAAAATTTAAACTATCCTGTCGAAGCCAAGGAGCAAGAAATCGAAGGAAACGTAATTGTTCAGTTTGTGATTGAAAAGGATGGAAGCACCTCAAACGCCAAAGTCGTTCGAGACATTGGTGGAGGCTGTGCTGAAGAGGCACTGAGGATAGTTAACTTGATGCCTTTGTGGAGTCCGGGAAGACAAAGAGGACGACCCGTCAGGATAAGATATTCTTTGTATATCACATTCGAGCTGCCAAATAAATGATTGATTTCTAAAAAGTTACGCCCATGTCGATTGAAATATAATCTGCAATATAGATGTGGGTTTTAATTTGTGTTCCGATATAAAGGCTGTAATTGGTTTTTCCGATTTTTGAAAAGTGATAATGAAAACCCCATTTGTTGTAAAACGGATAAGGTGCAAGCAAAGGGTCTTTTGTGAGGTAAAAACCCATCTGGATCATCAATCCAATATGTCCAAATAAAAACTCATCCGCCACAAAAAGCATAAAACGATTGGAACGTCTTTTTGCTTCCTTTTCAGATTTGAACTCATATACGTGATGACCAAAAGCATAAGCTGCTTTGTTCCGTTCGTGTTCAATTCCGAACATGGCTCTGTTGGTTTTGGACAGATAATACATTCCGGCAGCAGTAAATGAATAGATCGGATAGGATGGCCCACCCACAGACTTTATTTCCTTCAATGCAACTCCTGTATGAAGATTGACTCCAAAGCGATTTTCAGGTTTATTGCTTGTTCCGTGTTCAATAAAATCTTCTTCGTTTATTGGTTTTGGTTTAAATTTCAATCCGAGAGTCAATGCAGGAATATTGATACCATAATTTGGAACCGCAGCCGCAGCATTGCTGTAATGGGTAAAACTGAAACCAGTGTTTAAGATCCATTGAGGATGTATTGACCAATTTGCATTGAACCGAAAATAAAAATTTAGATTTATATGAGACCCGATAGCATTATTATTTGGATTGTCCAGTCGGTCAAATGGTTTGGTTAGGTAAGATGGTCCGGCCCCGATTTGGCCGTTTACTGAAAACTTTTTATTTCGAAAAAGGTAAATAGCCAAATTAGGACAAATACTAATCGCATCACCTAGCACCTCTTCATCTCCAAAGTTATAGTAAAGCGTAGTGATTCCAAAGATTGGATAATTGTGGAGTTCGTTCCAGGGCTTTTTGCCGTAAGTTTGGAAAATGAGATTTAAGTCGAAGGCTTTACTGCTTGCTGGGACATCATACCTCAAAAAATCGTGATGTTTGATGATTTTTCCATAATGGAACATCCCTTCAAGCGCGATCCCTTTTCCGTTTTGCGCATTTGATGATGCAATACAAAACGTTGAAACAAAAATTAAAAAATAAAATTTAAATTTGCCACTTCGCATATTGATCGGCGAAAAATACAATTTCTTAGTCGATTTTCTTCACTGGAAAATAGATAAAATTACTTATTTCATGCGTTTTGACGCCCTGCTGATCTTTTAACTTTTTAAATATGTTTTTAAATAACGCAAAAAAGGGATTGAATCCATTGTGGGCATATCTGGTGACAATCATAGGTGTCATTGCCGGTTTTTCAGTTGGACAAGCTCCGTTATTTTTTGCGATTTTGTTTAAAAATCCTGGAATTGATGAGAATACAGTTAGCAGGCATATTGAAAATTCGAATTTTGAAGCTTTAGGACTCGAACCCAATACTAGTTTATTTTTAATGCTGCTGAGTTTCGTCGGAGCTTTTATAATGCTATGGCTATTTTTGAAATTATTGCATAAAAGATTCGTAAAATCCTTGATTACGACATTCGATAAAATCAATTGGGAAAAAATATTTTTTGCTTTTGGAGTTTGGACTCTTTTTGCAATGATCATTGAGGGAGTGACGTATTTCATGAGTCCGGAAGTTTATGTTTTTCAATTTCAGTGGTCAAAGTTTATTCCGCTTCTGGCCATTTCAATTTTGATCTTACCCATACAAACAAGTTTTGAAGAAGTATTTTTTCGTGGATATCTGATGCAGGGAATTGCATTACTGAGTCGAAAGAAATGGATCCCCTTGGTCATTACATCAGTGCTTTTTGGAAGTATGCATTTTTTTAATCCGGAGGTGCAAAAATTCGGTGCTGGCATAATGTTGACTTATTACATTGGAGTAGGATTATTTCTGGGATTTATCACACTGATGGATGATTCTTTAGAGTTGGCTTTGGGAGTTCATGCTGCTACTAATTTTTTTTCTGCTACTTTTGTGACTTTTGATGGATCGGCTTTGAAAACTAATGCAATTTTTAGGACAGAGGTCGTTAATATCGAGTTAATGATAACATTATTCCTTGTATCAGCAGTGTTGTTTACTGTAATTTGTTGGAGAAAGTATCAGTGGAAAAACCTCAACAAGGCATTCGGAAATATTGATAATGAATTTGACACAAATATCTAAAATTAAATAAAAAGACATGTTTTTAAAAATCAGAGTTTTAATAGCTTTTCTAAGTTTTTCGGTTTGCTTAATGGCCCAACAGGAAAGATGGCAGCAAAGAGTCGAATACAAAATGAACATCGATTTTGATGCAACAACGCATCAGTTTAATGGCACTCAAAACCTGGTGTATTATAACAATTCCCCTGACGAGCTGCACAAGGTGTTTTATCACTTGTATTTTAATGCTTTTCAGCCTGGTAGTATGATGGATGTGCGATCTTCATTGCTGCCTGATGGTGATCCACGGATTTCAAGCAAAATCCCAAACCTTAAAGAAAATGAAATTGGTTATCATAAAATTAAATCATTAAAACAGGATGGACAAAAGGTAAAATATGAAGTCGTTGGGACAATTTTAGAAGTCACTTTAAATAAACCAATTCAACCCAATAGCAAAGTAACATTTGATATGGAATTCGAGTCCCAAGTACCGATCCAGATTCGCAGAAGCGGACGAGACAATGCAGAAGGAGTTGACTATTCTATGTCGCAATGGTATCCTAAACTGTGTGAATATGATTATCAGGGTTGGCATGCTAATCCTTATGTTGGACGTGAATTTCACGGAGTTTGGGGAGATTTTGATGTGACCATCAATATAGACAGCGAGTTTATTGTAGCTGCTTCCGGCTACTTGCAAAATCCGGATAAAATTGGACGCGGTTATGAGACTCCTGGAGCAAAAGTGAAAAAAACATCAAACACCGAAAAAGTCAGCTGGCGTTTTGTGGCTCCGAATGTCCATGACTTTGCATGGGCAGCGGATACTGAATATACCCACACAAAGAAAAAGGCAGAAAATGGTGTAATGATGCATTTCTTCTATATCCAAACGAAAGACAATGAAGAAGAATGGGCAAACCTTCCTGATGTGATGGATCGTGTATTTTCCTACACCGATAAAAAATATGGTAAATATCCTTACAAAAAATATTCATTTATACAGGGTGGAGATGGTGGAATGGAGTACCCAATGGCAACTTTGATTACAGGCAATCGCAATTTTGGAAGCCTTGTCGGAGTGTCAGTGCATGAACTATTGCATTCATGGTATCAAATGGTTTTAGGGACCAACGAGAGTTTATATGCCTGGATGGACGAAGGATTTACTAGTTATGCTTCAGCAGATATTATGAATTATCTGAAAAAGGAGGGCCTATTAGGAAAAATGAAACCGAATGACAATCCACACAAAGGGACAATCCAGGGATATGTTGGTTTCTCAAAAAGTGGTATGGAAGAGCCGCTTTCCACACATGCGGATCATTTTAAAACGAATAGTGCTTATGGGGTTGGAGCTTATGTGAAGGGTTCTGTTTTTTTAAATCAATTGTCCTATATCGTTGGAAAAGAGGCATTTGAAAGTGGAATGCTGAAGTATTATGACACCTGGAAATTTAAACATCCAAATCCCAATGATTTTATCAGAGTAATGGAAAAAGAAAGTGGCCTTGAACTCGATTGGTACAAAGAATATTGGGTCAATACCGTCAGCACTATTGATTATGGGATAAAATCTGTTGCGAAAGGAAACAAAAAATCTACGATTATTGAATTGGAAAAAATTGGAGAGATGCCTATGCCGGTTGACGTAGTGGTTACGAATAAAAACGGGGAACAAGAAGTGTTCAATATTCCATTGAGAATCATGAGAGGGGAAAAAGCGCAGGAGTTTACAAATATGAAGTACATTATTGCCGAAGATTGGCCTTGGACTAATCCAGGCTATACGCTGGAGATTCCAATGAAATTTAAAAATATTTCAAAAATTGAAATCGACCCATCCTTCCGCATGGCGGATGTAGATCGAGACAATAATCTCTGGGAAAAGAAATAAAATTAAAATTTCTTGTAAAAATGTAGTTCATCCTGAAATGATGAACTACATTTTTTTATGCAGAATGTTGGGCTTGTGATTTTAAAAATTTCTCACGAATAATTTCTCCAATATGCTTTTTAGATAGTTTACTTTCCAGCCAGGAGATGATATCGAGATATAGAAAAGAACGCTTTTCATAGGGATGTTCCCTAAAAATCTCCAAACGATTTTTCAGTTTTAAAAAAGCCTGCTGTAGATCGTTTTGATCAAGGTACAGGGCAGTTTTGAGGAATTTTAAAATTTCTGTCTGAACCAAATTGAGATCTTCCATTTTAGCTAAAAATCGATAAACAGATTTGGTGATATATTCCAGTAATTCAAAATGACCAAGTTCATAATGAGCGATGAGGTGTAAAATTCGCGCATAACATTGAATATCACCTCTTAGTTGTCCGGCTTTAATATTGATGATTCGATTTAAGTACTCAATCGTTTCTTCATTTTTGCCGCTTCCAAAATAAAGACAAGCAATTTTGTAATAAAAAACCATCACTCTGTGTTCGTCCAGATGTAAGTCAAATTCTTTGAGTTGTTTTTCTATTTCCGGAATTAATACTAATCCATCTTTAAATCGCCCTTCCATGAAATATTTGTTAATTCTGGCAGTTTCAAGAAATTGAAAACTCAACAATTTACCATTAGTGTTAAAACTTAAATAATTCTTTTCAGTGAAGGCTTCAAACTCATTCAGGGCGCTGCAATATTTCTGATGATAGCCGATGTAAAAAAGTGCTGCTAAAAGGTTGTTATACCCTCTCATCAACATCGTCGGATCATTGAGAGACATTGACGGATTTTGTTTATAAAGGTCAACCCATTTGTACGCATATTTATAGCACTTTAGAAAATCCTGCAAAATATAATTGTACCAGACATAACATTGATACAAATAAATTTTTTCAAAAAAGGTCAGCTTATTGATATCTAACTCAGGCAAATTCGTTTTGAAAAATTCCCACATGAAGTAAGCATCTTTTTGATTTCTGATATGCCCGACCTGAATGTACAAACCATATAATCGAAGAGCAAGGTTTGACAACAATCCTGTTTTACTTATAATTTGATTTCGTTTTTCTGATTCAACAGCCAACTCATCAGCACGATTTTCAATACTTCGGGTGATGTGCCTTGATTCAATCAGCTTTTCGAATTCCACAATTTCAAGATGGTGAATATCCTGATGATTTTCAAAAGCAATTGTTTTAACTCGTTCAAGGAGTTTCAGGCTCTGCTGGTAGAGTCCTTTGTTGTATAAAATTTTTGCAAAATCAAGTTGTTCACGAATCTGGATATCGATATTCTTCTGAATATGAACCATACGCAAACTGACAAGTAATTGTTTGTACAAATGACGCTTCAAATTGGAAAGCTGACTCTTTTTTATGGAGGAGATTCGTTTTAAAATTTGCTCTTCATCATAGCATGAGAGTTTGTCCAGGACATCAAAAAGCTGGATGAATTTTACCTCTTCCTGGCTTTGGATGCGGTTGGCATAAAGTTTAAAATTTCGTTTTTCAGACTTTGTGAGTGTCTTTATTAGCTTGAATAATGGCTCCGAATATACGCTGGGCATTGTAATTTTCTACCTTTTAAAGTGCTGTAAATAAGTTGTTTATGATCAATAGTGGTTGGCTTGACATTGTAAAAGAACAAGATTTTGGTTTAGCAAACCAATTCCTGGTTTTTAGTTTTGAAAATCAAATGTAAACAAAAAAATGATAGGGAGAATGTCGAAAACACTTTTTGAAAAAATTTGGGAAAAGCATGTCGTTGAATCAAAAAAAGGATATCCTGATGTGTTGTACATTGACAGACATTACATTCATGAAGTTACCTCGCCACAAGCATTTGAAGGGTTGAGAAAAAGAAAACTTAAAGTTCGCAGGCCCAATCAAACCATTGCCACGGCTGATCATAATGTCCCAACGCTTAATCAGCACCTTCCGATCAAAGAAAAACTTTCAAGATTTCAGGTTGAAACTTTACAACATAATTGTGCTGAATTTGGAATAGAACTATTTGACCTGGGCCACGAAAAACAAGGAATTGTCCATGTCATTGGCCCTGAACTTGGATTGACTTTGCCAGGCATGACGATAGTTTGTGGTGATAGTCACACTTCAACACATGGTGCTTTTGGTACAATCGCTTTTGGAATAGGTACAAGCCAGGTGGAGCAGGTTTTTGCTACACAATGCCTTTTGCAATATAAACCCAAGACCATGAAAATTGAAATTAATGGTGACTTGGGAAAAGGAGTAGTTTCAAAAGATATCATCCTTTACATTATTTCAAAAATATCCTCTTCTGGAGCCACAGGATATTTTGTTGAATACACGGGGTCTGTAATTCGATCACTGACGATGGAAGCCCGAATGACGATTTGTAACATGAGTATCGAAATGGGAGCAAGGGGAGGATTGATCGCTCCTGATGAGATAACATTTGACTATTTGAAAAAAACAGATCACGCACCAAAAGATGATGATTGGATAAACGCTTTGAAAGAATGGAAGCTTTTGAAAACTGATAAAAATGCGGATTTTGACAAAGAATATGTTTTTGATGCTTCTGAAATTGAACCCATGATTACTTATGGGACCAATCCTGGGATGGGGGTTGGAGTGAGTCAGTTCATTCCAAAAAGAGTTATTAACAGCACTGCTTTGGATATGGAAAAAGCTTTGGATTATATGGGATTGCAGGTGAATCAACGCATTCAGGGGATTAAAATCGATTATGTTTTCATTGGAAGTTGTACAAATTCCAGAATTGAAGATCTGAGGATGGTAGCTGACTTCGTAAAAGGGAAGAAAAAAGCAAATGATATCAATGTCTGGATCGTCCCAGGAAGTAAAAAAGTAGAAAAACAAGCCATTGCCGAAGGATTGGATGTCATTTTCAAAGAAGCTGGCTTTGAACTACGACAACCGGGTTGCTCAGCTTGTCTTGCAATGAACGAAGACAAAGTTCCAGCTGGGAAATATTGCGTTTCTACGTCTAATCGAAATTTTGAAGGACGGCAAGGACCTGGTTCCAGAACTTTTCTTGTAAGCCCGTTGACAGCTGCTGCTGCTGCGGTTACTGGAGAAATTACAGATGTGAGGGAAATGATTTGAAGGAAAAGGACGGAAGAAGAGAGAAGATGGAAAATGCGAGAAGGAGAATAAGCGAATGCACAAACCACGAACTAAAAACCGCTTACTACAAACTAAAAAATTACATGATTGAATCTACTTGTGTGCCATTGAATGTGGAAAATATTGATACCGATCAAATAATCCCTGCTCGCTTTTTGAAGGCGACTACTCGTGAAGGGTTTGGAGAAAACCTTTTTCGAGATTGGCGATTCGACGAAAATGACAAACCATTTGATGACTTTGTTTTAAATAACCCACAATATTCAGGAACCATTTTAATAGCCGGAAAAAATTTTGGGTGTGGATCAAGCAGGGAACATGCAGCTTGGTCACTGAGTGATTATGGTTTTAAAGTAGTGGTGTCAAGTTTTTTTGCAGATATTTTTAAAAGCAATGCTTTGAATAATTTCATTTTACCAGTTCAGGTTGATGAAATTTTTTTGAGCAAAATATTCAAAGCAGTTGAAAAAAACAGTTCTGTTGTAGCAAAAGTGGACTTGAAAAACCAACTTTTTGAAATTGCTGAATTTAATTTGGAAACCAGTTTTGAAATCAATCCATATAAAAAAGAATGCCTGTTGAATGGCTATTCCGATTTGGATTATCTGTTGTCCAAAAAGGATGAAATTAAAGCTCATGAAGAGCGACGAATGTTGAATCTAGTATAATTTTGACCAATGAACTATAAGATTGCAATACTCCCAGGAGATGGAATTGGTAAAGAAGTGACGGACTGTGGAGTGAATGTTCTCAAATTTGTAGCTGATCGATTTGGCTATGATTTTCAGTTTGAATATGGACTGATCGGTCATGCTGCGATTGAAAAAACCGGAGTACCGCTTCCAGAAGAAACGCTGAATTTATGTCAAAATGCAGACGCCATTTTACTTGGTGCAGTAGGGCACCCGATGTATGACAAAAACCCTTCACTAAATGTCAGACCTGAGCAGGGTTTGCTGAAAGTCAGAAAAGAATTAGGACTTTACACTAATATCCGTCCGATAAAGATTTTTGATGAATTGATAGCAGCGAGTAGCCTGAAACCAGAGGTGCTTCGCGGAGCTGATATATTATTCTTCAGAGAACTGACTGGTGGAATTTATTTTGGAGATCGAAATAGCAATTCGAAGGCGGCTTTTGATACCATGAGTTATTCAAAAGAAGAAGTTCAACGAATCGTCACAAAAGCATTTAAAGCTGCAAAAAATCGGAGAGGACGATTGCATTCGATTGATAAAGCCAATGTTTTGGATTCATCGAGGCTTTGGCGATCAGTTGTTCAGGAATTAGCTGTAGAATTTCCCGAAGTGGAGGTAATCCACATGTATGTTGACAATGCGGCAATGCAGCTGATCCGCGATCCAAAACAGTTCGATGTAGTTGTAACCGGAAATATGTTCGGCGATATTCTGACTGACGAAGCTTCTCAAATTGCGGGTTCTTTAGGGATGCTCCCTTCAGCTTCAGTTGGAGATCGCGTTGGGCTGTATGAACCAGTTCATGGCTCAGCGCCGGATATTGCCGGTAAAAATATTGCAAATCCTTTGGCGACTATTTTGTCAACTGCGCTGATGTTGGATAATTCTTTTGAGATGAAGGAAGCCTCACAATGTGTGATTCGGGCTGTTGAGGCTATTTTGAAAAAAGGATTTAGAACCTTAGACACAGCTGACGAAAGCACCGAACCAGATAAAATATTGGGAACTAACGAAATAGGGATGAAGGTATTAAAGGCTTTAGAGGCGAAAACTCCTGTATCAAATTTAAATTAAAAAATCCAAAAATCGAGAATATTTAAACTAACACATTATGAGTGATAAAATTTATTTTTTTGATACGACGCTCCGGGATGGTGAACAAGTTCCTGGTTGTCAATTGAATACAGACGAAAAAGTCATCATTGCCAAAGAATTGGAATTGTTGGGTGTTGATGTCATTGAAGCAGGGTTTCCAATTTCGAGCCCAGGTGATTTTAAGTCAGTGGTAGCGATTTCAAAGATGGTAAATGATCCGATAATTTGTGCATTGACAAGGGCTGTTGAAAATGACATTGAAGTGGCAGCAGAATCTTTAAAATACGCTAAAAGAAAACGTATTCATACAGGAATTGGTGCTTCTGACTATCATATAAAATATAAGTTCAATAGTACTCGGGATAAAATCATCGAAAGAGCAATTGCTGCTGTGAAATATGCAAAAAGGTATGTCGAAGATGTTGAATTTTATGCAGAGGATGCAGGAAGAGCGGATAATGTATTCCTCGCCAAAATGGTTGAAGCTGTCATAAAAGCCGGTGCAACAGTTGTAAATATTCCCGACACCACGGGGTATTGTTTGCCTGAAGTTTATGGTGAAAAGATAAATTTTTTGATGGAAAATGTGAACAATGTTCACAAAGCCATTCTTTCCTGTCATTGTCATAACGACCTTGGAATGGCAACGGCAAATACGATTGCAGGTATTCAAAACGGCGCCCGTCAGGTTGAAGTTACTGTCAACGGAATAGGAGAGCGGGCTGGAAACACTTCTTTGGAAGAAGTAGCCATGATTATTCAAACACACAAGGGATTAACATTGCATTCAAATATTAAAAGCCAGAGAATCAATGGCTTAAGTCAATTAGTTTCAAAAATGATGCGAATGCCGGTTCAGCCAAACAAAGCTATCGTTGGTGCAAATGCTTTTGCTCATTCAAGTGGCATTCATCAGGACGGTGTAATTAAACATCGCGAAAACTACGAAATATTGGCTCCTGAAGATGTTGGGATCTCACAATCGTCAATAGTTTTAACCGCGAGAAGTGGAAAGGCAGCCCTACGCTATCATCTCGAACGCCTTGAATATAAAGTTGATGCTACTGAGCTGGAAGAAGTTTACCAACGCTTTTTGATTCTGGCCGATGGCAAAAAGGATTTGAAAGATGAAGACCTCATATTGCTCATGGACGGACAACTGATCAATAATAATATCGAAGTTTGTGATGTGCAAATCGTTTCGGGAAAGCCGCTTCAACCGGTTGCAACTGTTGGATTAAATATTAAAGATGAAATCTATCGGGAGAGCGCATCTGGCAACGGCTCTATCAATGCCGCTTTCAATGCTATCAACAGCATCATCGATCATCAGATTACCTTGGATGATTTTGAGGTACAATCTCTGTTACATGGCAATCGTGAGGGCGGAAAAGTAAGTCTTAGAGTACTTTACAACAACATCAACTATTTTGGGTATGGCGAGCATGAGGATTTGGTAATGGCATCTGTTGAGGCATATGTAAATGCCATTAATAAAATGAATTTTATCAAAAAGAAAAATGTAAAAGCCAGATTTAGTTTGGCTTCATAGAACTTGGTTTTTATCAATATTGGTTTAATTTGGTTTACGACAGGCTGAAACTTTGGTTTTAGCCTGTTTTTTTATCATTTGACCCTTAAAATAAAAAGAGCGAAGTGCAACACTTCGCTCTTTAAGAATTCACCCGACTGTTATTATGAAAGAAATATTTTCTCTGTCATAAATAAGAAAGAAAGTACTACCAATTAATTTTAAACCATTTAACCAAAAAAGTCAAGCCGAGTAAAATAAAATCAAAAATATAATAATTGAAATGCTTTCGATTGCAAAATTGATATTTGGCAATTGTGCGGATTTCATTATTTAATTTTGCTTTGCTAATGTAGGTTTCTGATCAGCATTTCCCAAATTTTTTTAACATTTTTTTAAGAAAATTTTAAGAAATCTGAGAATTTGTACACGATTTCGTTTTAACAAAGTGAACACTTACACAAACAGCTGGAATTTAGTGATTGCAATCT
>JANQFJ010000338.1 GCA_028277915.1 Saprospiraceae bacterium | reverse complement strand
TCGAGGTGATAAACATCCTCATCTACATTGGCAAAAAGAACAGTATTAATATCGCCATTGAGGCAAGGATCGCAGTTGGTAAAAAAGTCATCATGCGGAGGTTCATTGTCCAGTTCATCCACTCTGACCACACAATTCTGAAAGCTATAATCAAAAACAGCTTCCTCCGCCTCAAACAAAGAGATTTCATCTTTTCTCGAACCAAAAACGATGGAATTTATAAATTTTGCATCCAGATTATTCACCCGGTATTCGGTACAAAGTTGATCAAGACACAACAAATTGGTCATCCGCAAAGCGGATGCATCAACGCCGTAACTAGCCAGGGTGCAATGTTTAAAATCATAATTGCCGCCATATTCCAACTGGATGCAATTGCTGCTACTGCTATGAAAAAGAGAGTTTTGAGCAGTGATGTCTGCATGGAAACCGATGAGGCCACTACCTGTCGTACTCAAGATTTGTGTATTTTTTAAAGTAACCTGGGCTGCTGAGTCTACCCGAACACCGACAATGGAATTTTTTACAATCACATTTTCAAAAATATTTCCAGTACTTCCAGACGAAATCCGGATTCCAGCCCATTGGCCCGGAATATCCTGAAATTCTTCTTCAAGCCTGTCGCCCTGGATAATCACCGGTTCTTCTACAGTTCCTTCGATTTTGAGTTTTCCGTTTGCTAATAAGTAGATCAATCCATCATTGTAAGTGGTGACATTGCCTTCATCATCAACCAATTTTGCAAATCCACCATGAAGATGCACTTTTGCCCCAGCAGGCAAAACCAGCGTACAATTATCAATGAATAATGCTCCAAAAATCACATATGGTTTTTCATCACTCCATTCAATAGAGGTTCCATTGCAACTCAACAAACTAAGGCTGTCAGCGCTAAACCTGTTTGGAATATAAACCGCATTTTGTCCCCAAGCTTCTAAAGTCACGGTTTGGGTATTTCCATTCGTTTCAAAAATAAGCTCATCATTGATCACAAATGGGCTGGCCGAAACCGGTTGATCTGGATCAATCGTCACTTCTCCAAAGATATAAATACTGTCATTTGCAGGAATTTCAACATCCGTGGCCACAGCTCCGGGAATCCCATCCACATTTATTCGAAATACTGAATTGGGAGCCACTGCGATCATAATTTTTGAAATCCTGATCCTTTTGTTGTGCCGATTATAAACTTTGAGAATCCGTGTTGCCGAACCACGTTCGGTAAAAACGGTATCAAATTGAAGAGTATCTTTTGAAAATTCAAGTTTTGCGCCGCTGTCCGTGATGAAACTATTGTCGGGATTGCAGGAAAAGATCGCCGCAATTCCAATCACCAGATACAAAAAATATTGTTTCATAAGTTGTCTTTAATCTTCAATAAAACGAGCAAATGATTTTTTCATTTCATTAATGAATCAAACGAAATGTCGTTTAAAAATGATTTTACTATATCTTCCAAAAATAGTTGCTCAAAGGTAAGAAAACAAAGCTACCCATTTTACCAATCATGAAAATTCAAGTTGAATAATCTAGTGCGGTTTGTAGTCATTAAGACATTAGTATTGTTTAGATTTGCGCTAAATTTGTTGCAGGACTTATCCAATATTATCCTTTTTACATGTCGAAACCAACAATTGATGTTATTATACCAGCTTACAACGAAGAAGCCTCGATTGCAAAAGTGCTCGCAGATATTCCTCGTGGGCTGGTCAGAGAAATTATTGTTTGCAATAATGCCAGAACGGACAACACAGCTCAGGTTGCCCGAGAGACTGGAGCAATGGTGCTCGATCAACCCAAAAAAGGATATGGAAGTGCTTGTTTGAAAGGGATTGACTATTTAAAAAATAAAAATCCGGAGGAACAACCGGATATTGTCGTTTTTCTGGATGGAGATTATTCGGATCACCCTAAAGAAATGAAATTCCTGGTTGAACCTATCATTGAAAAAGATATCGACCTGGTGATTGGTTCTCGGGCAATTGGTGAAATGGAACGAGGGGCTATGCAGCCACAGCAGATTTTTGGAAACTGGCTTGCCACCAATCTGATTCGGCTTTTTTATGGTTATGAATTCACTGATTTGGGGCCGTTCAGAGCGATAAAATTTGACAAACTAATTGAAATCGAAATGGAAGATCCCGATTTTGGATGGACTGTCGAAATGCAGGTAAAAGCTGCAAAACATGGATTGAAATGTACCGAAATTCCTGTTAGTTATCGGCGAAGGATCGGCGTTTCTAAAGTTTCAGGAACGATTAAAGGTACTTTTTTAGCTGGGCATAAGATCTTGTGGACAATTTTTAAGTTGTTGTAGAAGAATGGAAGAAGGGGAAAGAAGGAGGATGAGGAAAGGGAGGACGGAGGACTGGAAGAAGCTTTAAAACCTTGTACTTTAAACCATAACTATGAACGAAAAACTGCAAACTAAAAGCATATGTGGACAACATTAGCGTACATCACTTTGGCTATTTATGTCATTGCCCTGCTTTATATCACGGCATATTGCCTGTTGCAATTTCATCTTTTGTATTATTATAAAAGATTCAATTGGACGAATAAAAATTTGCAATATCTAAAAGCAAATGCTAACGAAAAGCTTCCTTTTGTAACGATCCAGTTGCCTATTTTTAATGAAATGTACGTTGTTGAGCGATTGGTTGACAAGATTGTTGAATTTGATTATCCAAAAGATAAATTTGAGATTCATATTCTGGACGATTCAATAGATGAAACGGTAGAAATATCCCGACGGAAAGTTGAAGAATATAAAGCTAAAGGGTTTAACATTGAAATGTTTCATAGGACAGATCGCAAAGGCTTCAAAGCCGGTGCTTTAAAAGAAGCAATGGTTCACGCTAAAGGTGAGTTTATAGCTATTTTTGATGCAGATTTTTTACCTCGAAAAGATTTCCTTTTGTCGACAATCCCTTATTTTAAAAATGAAGAAATTGGTGTCGTTCAAACCCGATGGGAACATATCAACCAAAATTACAGCATGCTCACCCGTCTCCAGGCGATGCAGCTCAACGTGCATTTTACTGTAGAACAATTGGGCCGACAGGCAGGAAATTGTTTACTTCAGTTTAATGGAACGGCAGGAGTTTGGCGACGCCAAACCATCGAGGATGCTGGCGGCTGGGAAGCAGATACGCTTACCGAGGATCTGGACTTGAGCTACCGTGCCCAGTTGAAAGGCTGGAAAATCATTTACCTTGAAAAATTTGGCTCCCCTGCCGAATTACCAGCAGAAATGAACGGCCTGAAATCTCAGCAATTCCGCTGGATGAAAGGTGGTGCAGAAAATGCACGCAAGTTATTACCGGTGGTCTGGAGATCCGAACTTACACTCTCAAAGAAAATGCACGCAACGGGCCATCTTATGGCAAGTGGTGTGTTTTTATTTGTTTTTCTTGCAGGAGTTTTTAGTGTACCGTTGATGTTTGCTTTACAAGTAGTTGGAGTTGACACCGATTTTATGAAATATTTTCTTTTAGCGACTTTATCTGTGACTTTGGTTTATTATGTGGCGAATGTCCAAGCTGAATTACACAAAGAATCCTATCTGAAGATGCTGTTTAAATTTATTTTTCTGTTTCCTGTTTTCCTGGCACTTTCGATGGGGCTATCACTACATAATTCTATTGCCGTTATTCAGGGGTATATTGGCAAAAAATCACCTTTCATTCGGACTCCAAAATTTAATATCCAGGGTTTGCGGGATTCATTTAAAAAGCAAAATTACCTTGCTACAAAACTTCCGATGACCACAATTTTTGAAGGAGTATTGGCAATTTATTTTCTATTCGGAATTATTGCTGGTATTTATTTACAAAACAATCCATTCTTTTATTTCCATATTTTGTTGATGCTTGGGTATGGAACGATTTGTTTTTATTCCATTCGTCATTTAGGTTATAAATAACTTTTCGGTTTGAAACGTAGAAAGCATATTCCCAGGATTGGCTATTTGCTGGCTATGCTAATGATGTTTGGAACCATTTATAGCATTGGATTTAAAGTTCAGCAATCTGATTTTCAACAGTTATTATTTTATTATGCTTTATCGTTTGCGGTATATATTTTAATCTTTCAATTCACAGTAAAAAATTTATCCGTCTACTATTTCATTGGATTAGGAATTTTACTAAGAATCATCCTGATCTTTTCTTTTCCAAGTCTATCCGATGATATTTACCGCTTTATTTGGGATGGAAATTTGGCTGTTCATGGCATCAATCCGTTCAACCATTCTCCAAGTTATTTCATTGAAAATCAGTCAAATATACCAGGAATCACTCAGGAACTTTACGATAATCTGAATTCACCAAATTATTTTACCGTTTATCCTCCGGTTTGTCAGGCGATATTTGCGGTCAGTTGTTGGATCTTTCCTGAAAGTTGGGTCGGAAGCGCTATGGTCATGAAAATTTTTATGTTTGCTTTCGAATGCGGAACAATCATTTTACTGGTCAAATTGATCGAACATTTCAAACTTCCCATAAAAAATGTTTTACTCTATGCACTCAACCCGTTGGCAATTATCGAAATCATGGGCAATCTGCATTTTGAAGGTGCAATGATTTTTTTCCTTTTGCTAGCCATTTGGATTTTGATTAAAAACAGGTTGGTATTGAGTGCATTGGCAGTTGCCTTTTCCATAGCATCCAAATTGCTTCCTCTGATCTTTCTACCTTTTTTAATCAAAAGATTGGGGTGGAAAAAAAGTTTACAGTATTTCGGAATTATGGGAATAGTTCTGCTGTTGCTGTTCTCACCGTTGATCAATGGAATTTTCATTCAAAACTTTGGAGAGAGCCTGGATCTGTATTTTCAAAAATTTGAATTTAACGCCAGCATTTACTATTTGCTGCGTTGGTTATTTAAAATAATCACAGGATACAACCAAATTGCGATTATTGGTCCAGTGCTGGGAATAATTATTTTATTTGGAATAATATTTTTTGCCATAAAAGAACAAAATCCTGATTTCAAACCACTCTTCAAGGCAATGCTTTTTGGTATTTGTTTGTACCTCTTTTTGGCAACGACTGTCCATCCCTGGTATGTTTTATTGCCACTGGTCTTGAGTATTTTCACTCCTCTTCGATTCCCAGTGATCTGGTCAGGATTGATTATTCTGACTTATGTCAATTACAGTTATCCAGAATATTTCGAAAATCTTTGGATGGTTGCACTGGAATATCTGATCATTTTTGTGGCGATGTTTTGGGAGTTCAAAAAGCATCAATTTAAAATTGTGTTCACTTTATAAATCCCTATTTATTTTTTATCAGACTTAAAATTTTATCAAAAATGCGTTCCAAAATACGACGATCTTCTGTGATTATATTTGCAGTGCCCTGCATCTCCTGGCGGAAAGGAATGGTTTTGTTATAAGTTGTCTTAAGCGTTCGGGGAACTTCCAATTCAATTTGATAAGTATTTTCATGTGGTACATCTGAGATATCTTTTACAATTACTTCAATACTGCCAAACTCCTGATAAGGGTACCCATCAAGCCTGATACTTGCTCGCATAGAGGGTTTGACTTTCCCTGATCTTTCGAGAGGAAGCAGTGCTCTTCCAATTATTTTCCCGGAATTTCCAGTTGGAATTATGGTGATCAATTCTTCATTCTCCCTGATGAATTGCTGTGGACTCCAAAATCGAATTAAAGAAGCTGTACCTTCAATTGGAGCTGTGATTAAAAAGGTTTGTTTCCAACTATCGACTTCACTCTTCATACGTTGCACATCTTCTTGAATGGAAAATAAGCCGCTTGAAGTACCTTCATTATTTTGTTGTTTCGCCTCTAAAATCAAAAGTTGGTTTTTTTCAATTTGAATTTTTTTTGCAATAATGTCGTTATCCAATTCGTCCAACGATTGTTGTTGCTGGAGGTAATACGCCTCAGATGCTTCTAGTTCCGTGTCGCTAATCGCCCCAATTTTTTTCAATTTTTTATTCCTATCCAATTCTTTTAAAGAAAGATTCACCACTTTTTCCAATGTCTCTTTTTGCCGATTCTTTGCATTTATGAGAGCTTTCAACTGAACGTTTTGTTCGTTCAAGTTGGCAATGCGAGCGTTGGTCAGATTATTTTGTAAAAAGAAATTGTACTCGTCAAATTGCTTTGAAAATTCTGCATAACGATTTTGCAATATACCAAGTTTAAGGCCTCTCGGAATTTTCAGGTTTCTAATTAATTCTGTGGATTTTGCAGAGCTGATTTCATTTAAAAAACTATCAAGAGTCAACACATCTTTCCAATCAGCTGGATTTTCAAGAATGGCAAGCAGTTGTCCTGCTTTTACATTTTCATCATTTTTAACCTTAAGAAAATCTATTTTTCCATTTATTTTTGAATACACACGAATTGGGGGTTGCTCTGTGGTCAAAACCACTCTGGCAGGTATAATATCTGGATATTTAATCAACCAGCTTACTCCTAGCAATATCACTATTCCGACAAAAATCATTGTAATTCCCCATTTGAGAATCCAGCCTGGCGGAGCGCCGAGGATTTGCTGAAGCTCCCGATTTTCATTTAACCGAATCCCATTTGGATCTTTAATAAACTGCTTTTGCTCATCCATTTTTGTAAAATTAAGCTCCCAGTTCCAGTTGATCTTTCACAAGATGATAATAAGCCCCTTTTAAACCAACTAATTGGTTGTGTGTACCTTTTTCAACCAACTTTCCTTTTTCCAGCACTATGATTTGATCAGCATTTTTGACTGTACTCAGCCTGTGTGCTACAACAACAACTGTCCTTCCTTCAAAAAAATTATTCAAATTTTCCATGATAACTTTTTCATTTTGAGTGTCAAGCGCATTGGTAGCTTCATCGAAAAACAAAAACTCAGGATCTTTATAAATAGCCCGTGCAATCAAAATTCGTTGGCGTTGCCCCTGGCTAATTCCATTCCCACGAGCTCCTATCATGGTGTTATAATTTAAAGGCAAAGACTCTATGAAAAACTGGATGTTAGCTAATTGTACAGCTTTCAACAACTTCACCTTATCAACTTGATCATCACTTTCTGCGATGTTATTCGCTATGCTATCCGAAAAAATAAAGCCATCCTGCAACACTGCACCGCACTTTGATCGCCATAGTTTTTTCGAAATATTTTCCAGGGCAACGCTATCGAATCTAATAGTTCCCTGAGTAGGTTTGTAAAACCCTAAAAGAAGCTTTATCAGGGTTGTTTTACCACTCCCGCTTGTTCCTACTATTGCTGTCATTTTACCATTTGGAATAGTCAAATTGATATCTTCCAATACGAACTCTGAAAGTTTGTTATACTGAAAACTAAGATTTTCAATTTTCAAATCTGCATGCTCAGAAAGCATCTCCAATTGTTGAACGGCTGGTAATTCTTCATCTTCGCGATTGTGGATTTCACCGAGTCTTTCCAAGCTAATTTTTGCATCTTGTGTCGACCTTACAAAACTGATCATCTGCTGTAGTGGCGCGTTGAGTTGTCCTATGATATATTGAACGGCAAGCATCATCCCCAGGGTCATATGTCCATCGATGACAGCTTTGGCAGCAACAAATGAAATAATGATGTCTTTCAGCTGTGAGATAAAACCTGCGCCAGCATCCTGATATTGTGAAACAATTAAAGACCTTGTGTTAACTCTAAATATTTTTGCCTGAATATGAGTCCATTGCCAACGTCGTTTTTTTTCACTGTTTTGCAATTTGATTTCCTGCATACCCTGGATCAATTCGATCAGTGTGCTTCGATTTTCTGAAAGCTGTTCAAAATTCTGATAGTCGATGATTTTGCGCTTTTTAAGAAAAACACTTATCCAAAAAAGATATAAACCACTGGCAATCAGGAATATGAAAAAAATTGTCGTATTATAAATTAAAAGAACAACACCAAAAATGATTAAGTTGAAAAATGAAAAAAGTGTTGCTAGTGTAGAACTGGTTAAAAATAATTTTATTCGCTCATGGTCATTTATCCGCTGCAATAAATCCCCAATCATTTTTGTATCAAAAAAGGCAATTGGCAATCGCATTAATTTGATCAAAAAATCGGAAAGAATACTAATATTTACCCTGGTTCCAATGTGTAATAAAATCCAACTTTGAATAAAGCTTGTAATCGTTTGACTTAGGAATAGCATCAGTTGGGCTATCAAAATCAGGTAAATAAAACCAATATTTTGATTTTCAATTCCTATGTCAACAATTGCCTGGGTGAGAAAGGGAAAAACCAACTGAAAGATACTTCCCAGTATTAATCCCAATATTAACTGGGTAATTAATCTTTTGTATGGTCGAAAATAATTGAATAGGAAGCTTAGTCCTTTTCTATCCGATTTTTCTCCTTCCAGTTCGTAGAACTTCGGCGATGGCTCAAGCAGCAATGCCAATCCGTTTTGGCCATCACTGAGCCATCCTTTCTTAAAATCTTCCCGACTTAGCTTCAATTTTCCTTTTGCCGGATCAGCAACCCATACATATTTCCGATTTGATTTATAAACAACAATAAAGTGCTTTTGCTCCCAATGAACTATACAGGGTAATGGTATTTCTGTCAGTCCCAGATCTGTGGATGAACTGGAAATGAAAGGGATTTTGGCAGCTAAAGTTCGAATTCCTATACTTTCAGCTCCTTCTGAAATTCCAAGCATAGATACCCCTTCACGATCAACATAGCATTTCTCTCTCATGGCTTGTAATGAATATGACCGTCCATAATACTGGGCAATCATGCGCAGGCAGGTAGCCCCGCAATCCATTTGATCCAATTGTTGAAAAAAAGGAAATTTTTTAGCCATTAGGGTTTCAATGTTCAATCTTGATCCCTGTAAATATAATAAATTGCACTTCAGAAAATAGAGAAGAGTTCTTTATATTCAGAATGATTAATTGACAAATTTTAAATAAATTCAAAACGATCCCAAAAACAAAAAAGGTTCAAACCTTAATGGGTTTGAACCTTTTAAAAAATTTAAACAAAAGTTTAATACGACCACAAATCGTGCTCGAAGTTGAATATCTCTTGTTTAATTTTTTCAGCCTCTAACAGAAGATCAACTCCTGAAAGGTAATCCTGTAAACGAAAATCATGAACATTAGACTGCTTGTAGATGTAACTAGAAAAATAACGCATTTCTAGTAAATCTTCCCATGAATTTGGGCTTGCATCATTACCTACATTGAATACCTGATGTCGTGAAAGTACTTCTCTACATTCAGGATAATATACCCAAAACATAGGTTTTTCATATTTGAAATTACCATTATCATCTTTAACATCAATCAAAGGTGCAATACCCAGAATTCGAACCTGAAGCATGGAAGTTTCTTCATCAAAGAACCAAACTTCTTTGATTCTAAAACGCATTACATCTTCGGGATTCAATTCATTTCGAACAATCTGGATCTGTTCTTCGTAAGTCTCAGGATCGAAAGTAATTACAGTATCTACCGTGGCTCCCATTGAAGCGACTTCATCAGGTTGAAGTTTACTTGTAAACTTATCGTCTTCAGTGCTATAAACCGTTATTTCATTATTTACAGCAGCATCCATAAGAATTGTGAAAAATGGTTTTTCAGGATAAGCAAAAGGAAGATTCATCTTTTCACGGATGTCAATAACTCTCCAAATACGCTTTTCCCAAAAAATATCAGCTTCACGCAACGGCTGATAAGGCAATACTCTCCTTTCGTCGATAATCCTTTTTTCAACGATATCATCGATTGGGCCTTCTTCTTCTGGTTCACTCGCTTCAGTCTTTACTGTTTCGGGAACTTGCCCAAAAGTTGGATTTACAACTGCGAAAACACCAAACAGACAAAAGGTTAATAATTTCAGAGCAATCTTCATGACTTAATTTATTTATTTTTTTACTTAATCTTAAATACCATTGAATTGATGGTACGTCCTGCTACATCACCAGGACATCTGGCTTTAACGTTATCGAAGTAAAAGATATCTCCTGGCTTAGCCTGACCTACCAATCTTCGAGATTTTTCATTATAACGCGCACCTCTATTAACAGAGTCTACCGGATCCTGTCTTTTTGCTACATATGTTAAAGTATATCCCTGTATTTTACATGTTGCATCAAAATCAAAATTATCCAAAAATGCTCCTACACCTCCTTGAGCCTTGAATTCACCATTACCCATTGATCCACCACTTTGCTTACTAAGTCTAGCAATCGGATCAGGAATACGTTTGACACGGAATGGGAAAGAAGTAGCTGGTAAACCTTCACCTGAAACTGTAATCTTAGCTGGACTGTCCTTTGGAGTAGGTTTTTTAACATTAACTATGTACTTCCCTTTACCGCTTGGCTTCATAACCATACCACCACCAGAGCCATTCACTCTAAGTGTATGCGTAGGTACACCAGCTGCAGAAACTGAAACTGGATTGTCCACACCGATATAAAATACATTCATTTTATCAGCAGAAACGTTGCATGAGCGCAATCCTACTTCATATTCAAAATTGTTTTCGTAAGTATTGGTTTCGTTTGTTACAGGATTTGTAACAGAAATAGAAGCTGTATATTTTTTAACTCCTGTTGATGTAGCAGTCTGACTAAAAGTAGCAACACCATCCTTTACAGGAAGAGAAGCACCATTTACCTTAATTGAGACCCCTGTATTAGTAGTTTCAGAAGCAGAAGCACTTAAAAATACATCAGTTTCAAACTTCTCACCCTGGATGACATAAGTTTTCTTTGGAGAAGAAACTACCTGAAATTTGTCCAAAACGATATCTTCACCACCTACTTTAGAAAGTAAGTAATTAAGAATTGCAGCCTCAGTGGCTTTTGCATCATTTTGAAATTTAGTGAATACTGGAAGTAAAGCACCGACTGGCATTTGCCGGAAATTGTAGTCCGTCCATGATGTTTTATCTTTACTTTTTTTCCATGATTCTTCATCAATTTCAAGAGCGATGTTAGCCATAAAAGTTTCCTTATCAGCATCATCAATATATTCCATGAACTTATTTCGAGTATCAATAATCTTTTGCTTAATTTTTGGTCCTTCTGGCTCAATGCCTTTATCTTTTTTACCAAAAACAAGATACTTTGTAGTTACATCTTTATTTTTCTTTCCTTTCAGTTGCTCAACTCCATTAATTACTCTATAATCCTCTGGATCTTTTACTCCGTTCTTGTTTCCTGAAATATCTATTAAATAATCCTTTATAGTTTCAATATATTCTACAAATTCTTTTGATACTTCGCGTACAGGATTTGCTCGATCTGCATAGGTTTGTAATTCTGGTTTTTTCTTAGCCAGTTTAGCAACTTGAGCTGGAATTTGCTCATTTGCAGAATCCAAAACAGCGTTTGATTTTATAAGCCCTTTATCTACGAGCTTAAATGCGTTGAATATTTCCGCGGATACGTTAAGCGCCAGCAGTGCTGTAAGCACAAGGTACATCAAGTTGATCATCAACTGCCGCGGTTCCTTAGGTATAGACATATCCCTTTATTTTTTAATCCTTACAAATTTGAAATTGTAAGTAAGTTTTGAAATTGATTTTAATCTTAGTTCTCGTTTCCAATGTTAGACATTGCTGAAAGAACATTACCATAAACTGAATTCAAAGAACCTAAGTTCTTATTCAATGCAGACAATTGATCTTTGTAACGTTCTGTGTCTTCTAGTGAATCGTTAAGATTTGCCATTGCTTCACTCATACGAGTATAGAAATTGGACATGGTCTTAAGTTGCTCACCTGTTCCAGAAAAATCAACTTCTTGTAGTGCTTTTAGAGATCCAAGAGAATTAGACATGGTTTGAAGCTCTGTAAGCATTCCACCAAGCTGTTGTTCAACTACTTCACCGTTTAGAGCAGGTGGAGCACTTGAAACATCACCTTCAGTCAAAGGAGCAATTCTTGAATGATAATCATCTAAACCAGGGTATAGTTTTTCCCAATAATAATCTTTCTCAGGTCCAATAACACCTAGAAAAGTGAAAATAAATGCCTCAACACTCAATCCAACAATCAACATTTCACTAGCATAATTCCAACTTTCTAATTTAAAAAGTGCTCCCAACAATACAATTGATGCACCTACACCAATGATAAGATTCTTGAGGTACTTGAACCAATTTGTTTTTACGAAACTCATTTTGATACTATTTTAATAGGTTAGTTAAATATAAATATTTATAAATGTACTACGGGTTATCTAAATTCTTATAGTTTCCCTGCTTCATAACGCTGAAGAGTAGAAAAGTTACATTCGCCAATAAAATATTTTTGATAATGTATTTTCCAGGTAGGAATTCTCTTTTTATACTCTTATAAAATGCATCAAAAGGTATGGAATAACCATACCTTTTGACATTAAAGCTTTTTATTAAAAATCACTTATTGATCTTCCTAAGAAAGTAAGTGCACATCTAAATCCAATATATGATTTGGTGGTATCCTGATACTCCCAATGACGAGTCCCTGTTTGCAAGAAAAACATAATATCCTTCCATGATCCTCCTCTGATGACCTTACGTTTTTGTGATTCCGATTCATCATCAGAAGCGTCATATCGCATATCTGGATTTAAATCGTGTAGGAATGAATAGGCATTTTCGTGAAAAGCAGAAGAAGTCCATTCTGCAACATTTCCTGCCATATTATATAATCCGTAATCATTTGGAAAATATGCATCAGCTTTTACGGTGTACAACCCTCCATCTTCTGGATAATTTCCTCGTCCAGGTTTAAAGTTTGCCAACAAACACCCTTTTGCATTTCTTATATAGTATCCTCCCCATGGGAATGGAGCTAGGTCATGACCTCCTCTTGCGGCATACTCCCATTCATGTTCTGTTGGCAAGCGAAAATCTTCAGTGTTTACACCATCTGCTTGGTATGAATTCCACAATTTAGTCCTCCAATAACAAAATGCATTTGCTTTTTTCCAATCAATCCCCACTACTGGATAGTCATCAAAAGCAGGATGCCAAAAATAATTTCTTGTCATTGGTTCATTATAAGAATAAGCAAAGTCGCGTACCCAAACTAATGTATCTGGATAAACAACCGTTTCATCTCTTTTAATATGAGTGGTTCGACTAGATACTCTGTCATGAGCAGCAGCCTGCCAATCATACCATTCGTATTCGTATACTAATTGAGAAATGTCAAGTTCTTTTTTACCGGCAAATTTATCATCACCTTGGTAATAAAGGTCTTCAAGCTCCTCACTAGCCCAATCGATTTCATATTCCCAATCAATATATTCATTGCCAAGGTCATCTTCGTAAGTATGCTCAAGAAGATCGTGAGCTATCGAATCTCGAACCCAATAAACAAATTGGCGATACTCATTGTTAGTGATTTCAGTATCATCCATATAAAATCCTTGAATGGATATTGTCTTAGACCTTTGAATAAAGGTATTCGAAACATCTTGGTCACTAGGCCCAATATGTAAGGTTCCGGAAGGAACATATACCATACCATAAGGATTAATACCTTTCCAGGAAGGCCTGTCTTGGACTCCGATTAGTTGGCCCGTTTGTCGTGATCCGCACGAAGTTACTACAACCAGTACGGTCAGTACCAATAAAAATTTTAGTATTTTTTTCATTTTAACACCCGAGTTTTCCTTCAATTTTAGATTAAATTACTAAAAAGCGAACGTAAATATAGTCTGTTGAATATAAAAACAAAAATTAATCTTTCAATATTTTGATATGTAGTAGTCATTCTTGCTACAAAAAGTGTACTAAGAACGCTAATACAAAAAATAATAGTATTAAAAATCTAAATTTTAAACTTTCAAAAGTCTAAACAATTAGATATGAATAATTTTTTGTAACGGTTGGCGATTATTATAAAAATCTTGGGTTATAAATAATCTTAGGAGGAACGCCTTTTCCAATCAACTTATTCAAATTATAATTTAACAGAATTTCATGTGAACCTTTACTCACATTTTTTAACCCTGATAATGTCAAATCGTAGGAATAGGCTATGGTGACTTTCTCATTCAATTTGTACCCAGCTATGAAAATTACTGCATCAATTGAATTTGTGTTGTAACCTCTAAACGATGCTCCTCCAAATATATTGTCGTTGTATTTTACAATGGCCGAAAATTCGAGCTGTGTTTGAACAAAATCGGATTTTGCAAAGATTGAAGGTTGAATCGTCAAATTCCTACTTATTTCAAAAGAGTATGCAAAATTAAAAAAATAATTTCGAATAAACTTAATCTTAACTAATTCTTCTGCACTCAGCGTTGCAGTTGGCTCAATCAGATTATTCGCAGCAACTCCCATTTCAAGTTTTTCACTAAAGAAATAAACTCCTGCATTTACATAAGGAGCGGTTGCCGAAACCTTTCCGATCGGTATGAAATTATCATTGTGATCAAATATATCAGTATATTCTCCTTCAGGAGCTCTCAGCTTTGAACCATCCAAGGATTTTTGTATCGCACCTACCCCAATACCAAAAGAAAGTAAACTTTTTTTACTAACCGGCACAAAATAATTATATGAAATCGAAGCACTCGTATTTCTTTCAGCGCCTAACTGGTCATTTTCAAGGTTTATGCCAAAGGCCCCTCCCAGATAATATAATGGCATGTGCAAATTCAAATTTTGTGTGACAGGGCTTGCTTCTAAATCTACCCATTGTTTTCGAAAAACCCCCGTCAAACTCAATGAATTGTCAAGCCCTGCATAGGCAGGATTAAAATTATACTTGTTCAACATGTACATGCTGTACTGAGGAGCCTGTTGAGCTTGCAGAATTGAAGCGAATAAGACTAGACAAATTATTAAGGTAAAAGTATTCCTCATACTTCATTGGTTTGCTAAAATGGTTCCTGGAAGATCATCTTTATATTTTATAACTCATTCTTCATTTTTAAATTGCTCATTAAGATATAAAACACTTTGCTCAATCGGGAATTATTTTATGTTTAACTAATCATTCAATTGTTTTATAAAATCTTCAATATTGTTCACAGGCTTCTGGCAACTATAATTCTGACATAAATAAATCAGCGTTTCAGTTTCATTAAACCGATTCTTCAACAGAGGATATTCTGTTTCAGCATTTGAAGTGGCCATCACCAATCTGCCTGGGATAAATAGCTCATTTATTCTATTTGCTGTCTCTGCTGCTTCAGGCCCTAAAACGGCAATTTCTTTAATCGAATAAATGTGATTCAGCAACTCGCTCGCCCACCTGGAAAACGATGAAGGAAAATTTTCAATCGATTTTTTTATTACCAACAACATCCTTTCTGCCTGCTTTTTAAAACTTTCATCATCCAAAATTATTCCTATCCGCATCAAGTTGCTTGTCATTGTCGAATTTCCGGATGGCATGGCTGAGTCAAAAAGTTCTTTTTTCCTGACAACGACATCTTTTTGTTGTGTTGATGTAAAATAGAACAATCCATCTTCATTGTCAAAGAAATTTTGCTGAACAAGCAATATATAGCGCTCAGCTTGCTTTAAAAGTGATTCCTCAAATGAAATGGAATACACGTCAAGCAACGCTTTTATTAAAAAAGCATAATCTTCTAAAAAGCCATGATACTGGACTTTTTCATTTTTATAGGTATGAAAAAGCGATCCTGTCTTTTTATCAGTCATCTTATTCAATAAAAAATTAATATTTTTTAATGCCGCTGTTTTGTACTTTTCAATTCCGAGCGCAGCGTAGGCATTCGCGTAAGCGGAACATTGCAGAGCATTCCAGCTCAGAAGTATTTTGTCGTCAAGTCCCGGTCTTATCCTTTTTGACCTGGCTTTCAATAAAAGGTTTCTATTTTTTTGTAAAATACTTTTTAAATCTTTTACTTCGATTTCATTTTCTGATGCGAATGTAGCAAATGATTCTTTGCGCCATAAAATGTTTTTCCCCTCCCAGTTTCCTGTTTCAGTAATATCATAAAACCGACAAAACAACTCGGCTTCTTCTCCGAGTATCTCCTCAACTTCATTTTTAGACCAAACATAAAATTTTCCTTCTACTCCTTCAGAATCCGCATCAAGTGCCGAATAAAAAGCGCCCTTACTATCAGTCATTTCTCTTTCGATAAAATCCAAAGTTTCAATGATGGTTTCTTTATAAAGTTCTTTTTTTGTCAGTTTGTAGGCGTCAGCCAGCAGTTCTACCAACAATGCATTATCGTAAAGCATTTTTTCAAAATGCGGAACCAACCAGGCTTTGTCCGTAGCATACCGCGCAAAACCGCCTTCCAGTTGATCATAAATCCCTCCAAATATCATCTTGTCAATGGAAAATAGCGCATGATCCAAGGCTTCATCATTTTTCGTGTGATAGTGGTAATCGAGCAAATACATCAGTGACATAGATCCTGGAAATTTTGGAGCGCCTCCAAAGCCTCCTTCAGTCCGATCAAAACGATCTTTCAAGTTGTTAAAGATCTGATCAGCAAGCTCCGGTTTAAAAGTAACTGAACCTTTCAATCCTTCTATGTCGATATTCACTATCGATTTATCAGATTTTTTTATAGCTTCCAACAGCCGATCAGCCTGGGCTTCAACTTTATCCCTTCTGTTTTGAAATGCATTGGAGATATTCTGTAATACCTGTATCCAGGACGGACGGTTATACGCTGCAACTGGAGGAAAATATGTTCCGGCATAATACGGGCGCTTATCCGGGGTCAAAAAACAATTCAAAGGCCAGCCGCCGTTTCCATTGATTATTTGACAAGCTTCCATGTAGATTTGATCCACATCCGGACGCTCTTCTCTGTCCACTTTAATGTTTATAAAATGTTCATTCATGAAATTTGCCACTACTGGATCTTCAAAAGATTCTCGTTCCATCACATGACACCAATGGCAAGTAGAATAACCAATGCTCACCAAAATAGGTTTGTTTTCCTTTCGAGCGCGTTCAAAAGCTTCTTCCTTCCAGGCGTACCAGTCAACAGGATTATTGGCATGTTGTAAAAGGTAAGGACTCGTTTCTTTGCTAAGCCTGTTCATATTTATTTTAAAAAATTACAAATTAATCGTCAAACCATCATGAGCTAAAAACACATTTTCGGGAAGTTTGTTGTTAATTGCTTCATGCAAACCCATATTATGACTTATATGCAGCAAAAATGCTTTTTCAGGTTGAATGAAATCTATGAATTCCAGCGCTTGTTCCAAATTCAAATGCGAATGATGCGCCTTGTGATGCAATGCATTTAAAACTAATATCTTGCTTCCTTTTATTTTTTTTATCGAAGGCTCAGGAAAAATTTTGGCATCCGTAATATAGGTAAAATCATCAACCCTGTATCCCAAAACAGACAAACTACCATGAAAAACTTCAATCGGAATGACGTTCAATCCTTCAACACAAAATGGGTCTCGCTCGTTGATCAGACATAACTCTACTCTCGGTGCTCCTGGGTAAGGATTATGATCAAAAACATACGAAAAACGGGTTTTCAGTTCTTTCGCTACCCGTTCGACACAAAACACCTTCATGTTTTTTCGATATTGAAAATTGAAAGGACGTACATCATCCAGTCCGATGATGTGGTCATTATGTTCATGGGTCAAGACAATTGCATGAAGGTCTTTGATTTTATTGCTGAGGATTTGCTGACGGAAATCCGGACCGATATCAACGAGTATATTTTTATCATTTTTTGAAATCAAAACTGAAGATCGAAGTCGTTTATCTTTCGGGTCTTTTGATGAACAAACTTCGCAATCGCAACCAATTACCGGGACACCTTGCGAGGTTCCTGTACCTAGAAAAGTAACTTTCAAATTATTCTGCTTTTTCGGTTTCTGCAAACTCCTGATCTGCCGAAAGAGATTTGTTTATTTTTTTATAAAACTCAGCAGACTTCTCACTCAATACATTTTTGTCTATTTCGATTGTGCTCATTATTTCCAAAAGACAATTAATGCGGGCTTCGATATCAAAGAATTTGTTGACTACAGCAATTTTATTGTTTTCTACAATGCAATATCCAGATTGGAAATTTCCACGCTCGTATCGAATCGAATAACCGATCTCCTCCAAAATTTGCTCAATCTTTTTTAAACTGTGTCTTGTATATTTAAACATATCGTCATTGGATTATCTTATTTATAAAAAAGCAGCCTTATCTTTGCAATATCATGCAAGCAAATATCGTAAAATTTAGTAATTGATCGGTCAGACACAAAGTTAATCTTCATTTAAAAAAGTAATAATGCGCATTTTTTATACTTTAATTATATTTTTTAGTTACATGCTCATAGGTGTTGAATCGAATGCCCAGGAGCAACGATTCAAAGCAGGGCTAATCCTTGGACTGAATGCTTCCCAACTTGATGGGGATCGATCAGCGGGTTACAACAAACTGGGATTAGTGGGTGGTTTGAGTGGGGTGATCCTCCTTAAAGAAAAAATGTATTTCAACATTGAATTACTTTACAGTCAAAGAGGCAGCAGATCTCATTTGGTTCCCGATAATTCTATTATTCCATTCAAAATTGCAACAGACTTCATAGAAATACCAGTACTTTTTAATTACAAAGATTGGCTAGATGATGAGGGAGAGTATTACAAGCTGCATTTCCATGGTGGCTTTTCTTATGGCAGATTGATCCGAACTCATGTTGAAGACGAGTCTCCCGTTTCCAATCTTGTATTGGCAAGTGACCATTTCAACAAAAATGACTGGAGCTTTATGCTTGGAGCCACTTTCTACACGGGGTCACATCTTGCTTTTACATTTCGATGGTCCAGATCAATTGGAGTATTGTATTTTAATAATTCCATAAATATTCCATTACCTTCGTTGCAAAATCATTTAATCTCATTTCGTACACTTTATATGTTTTAAAATATGCACAGAATTTTAGTTTTTCTAACACTTGTTTTTGTACTTTCTTGCAATTCTTCTGAAAACAAAAATGAAACGACCTCTGAAGTAAAAGAAACACAAACAAATCCCCCTCAAACACAACAGGAAATATATCTGCCCAGCATTTCGCTTGAAGAAATGGAAAGTTTATGGAACAATTGCAACCAAGCGGATTTTACTTACTATCAATTGCCGATCAGTACAAGTCTCAGCGATAAGTACAGCATCCAGCAAAGCTTTAAACATGTAAGTGATACTCCGGTTCCTTTAGATATGAAAAACAGATGTTTTGCCATTGCAAGGGTTTTTTATAAAAAAGACGGAGACGACTTGATGGACGCTGAAATTTACTTTTCTCAAGGTTGTTCATTTTTTGTTTTTTTTAAAGATGGAAAACCCGCTTACTCCAATTTGATGACAAATGCCGGAGTGAAACACTTTGACCAAATCATTCAAAAAGCAATAAGCATTCAACCTAATCAATGAGCAATCGCTACGGTGTCATTGACCTTGGCACAAACACCTTTCACCTGCTGATTTGCGAGAAGCAACCTGATGGAGATCTTACGGAATTGGCTCGTGACAGGATTTTTGTAAACCTTGGTGAAAATGGAATTCAAAAGATCGGTCCGGCTCCATTCCAACGTGCCCTCGATGCCCTTCATCGTTTTAAAGCCACTATAGATCAATTAAAAGTCGAAAAAATAAAAGCCTTTGGAACCGCAGCTTTGCGAACTGCCAGCAACGGAAAGCAATTTATTGGTCAGGTAAAAAAAGAAACCGGAATACAAATCGAGTTGATTCACGGAGATGAAGAAGCCCGATTGATACACCTTGGTGTCATCCAGGCTGTCCCTTTAAATAATCAAAATGGTTTGATAATGGACATAGGTGGCGGAAGTGTGGAATTCATTGTGGCAAATGACCGTGAAGTCATTTGGGCACAGAGTTTTCCAATTGGTGTCTCTGTACTTTTCAAGAATTTTCATAAAACTGACCCAATCGTCCCCGAAGAAATCCATGTTTTAGAAAATCACTTGAAGATGATCCTTGAATCGTTATTTGAGGTATTGAAAAAGAATGAAACACCTGTACTCATTGGTGCTTCAGGCACCTTTGATGTTTTAGATATCCTATTGAGTAAACAAAGAATTTCGAATTTCCATTCTATTGTCGAAGTAGAAGACTTTTTTCCACTTTACCGACAATTAATGAAAACTTCCTTACCAGAGCGATTACAAATGGATGGGCTTCCGGAATCGCGAGCCGAAATGATCATTGTTGCCCTGATACTGATCAATCTCATTCTTAAAAAAGCAAATATCCAGCGCATTTCCGTTTCAGCTTATGCCATGAAAGAAGGCATGTTACACGAAATGATAAATTGAAAAAAGGTGTGAGCTATATTCAGTTTATCAATTTTTAGACTACTCTAAAAATATATTTTTAAATCTTTAAAAATATACCTACTTTTGTAAAGACTATTAATTATTCCATCAAACCTGTACATTAAATATGGCTGAAATATTGGATATTTTCCTACATGAAGAGTGGGCCATTAGAGCTTTGATCGCTTCTTCATTGGTTGGCTTGATGTGCGGAGTGCTGGGATGTTTTATTGTCCTGCGCAATATGGCATTGATTGGCGATGCACTAGCACACGCGATTTTACCCGGTGTTGTGGTTGCTTTTATGATTGTGGGGTACAGTGCTTTGGGGTTCTTCACCGGAGCAGTGGTAGCAGGATTGCTAACAGCTGTTGGTATTACCTGGATCCAGCACAATGTAAACACAAAAAATGATGCGGCTATCGGGATTGTGTTCACCGCGATGTTTTCTTTAGGAATCATGGGAATTTCATGGATCAGTCGGGACCAGGGTGTACATCTTGACCTCAAAGATTTCCTTTTTGGAAATGTTTTGGGAGTTTCCAACCAGGACTTGCTTTTAACCGCAGGTATTACGATTTATGTATTGATCAGTATCGTCGTTTTTTACCGGTACCTTTTTGTGACAACATTTCAACCCGTCATTGCAGAAACGATGGGTATATCAACGACAGCAGTTCATTATTACCTCATGCTTTTACTGTCATTTGCAGTTGTAGCATCTTTACAAACGGTAGGGGTTATTTTGGTCGTAGCCATGTTGATCACTCCGGCGGCTACAGCTTTATTGCTTACCGACCGATTGAGGTGGGTATTGTTTTGGGCAGGCTTTATAGGTTTGATATCTGCTGTTTTGGGGATGGTATTTGCCGTTATTTTTACAACCACACCAGGCCCTGCCATGGCTGTTACAGCAACTGTGATTTATTTAATGGCAGTTTTTCTGGCTCCAAGGAAAGGGTTGTTATTTCGCTTTTTCCAAAAACGAAAATTGCAAATTAAAATCGAGTTGGAAGACACTTTAAAACAATCACTTCGATTACAGGAGAGCAGTAATTTGACTTTTGAAAATTTACAGCAAAAACTGGGTTTTAATAAAAACAAATTGCACAAATACTTAACATCTTTAAAAACGAAAGGCAACCTTGAATACGAAAAACGAAAGATCGTTTTAACAACTTCTGGCATTGAAAATGCGAGCCAGCTTGTACGTGCTCACCGCTTGTGGGAGACCTATCTTGTTCAACAAATGGGACTCACAGAAGAACAAATCCATGAAGAAGCCGAAAAATATGAACATTTGCTTTCTACGGATTTGTTGGATGAAGTAGATGAGCGGCTTGGTTTTCCTTCTATCGATCCACATGGTTCTCCAATTCCTGCGAAAAAAGGAGTTCCAGATTTTCCACTTATCAAATTGGGTATTGAAAAAGCGGCAAAAATAGCGCAACAACAGGTCAGCGATCATATCAGTTCTCAGCTTTGGTCGTTGGGGCTGTTACCTGACACCACCTTTTCTATCAATAAAAAAGAAGAAAATTTCGTGGAAATAAAACTGAAAAAGAAAACAATGAAGTTGCCAAAAGACCTAGCCAGAAAAATAAATATCGTACAAACCTAATCCTTCCTCAATTATTCTTCATCTTTGGAACTCCCCATCTGGTTATTTTTTTCAAGATCTTTGAACAGATTATTGAGGCGATACATCTCATCGAGCGTTTCGTCGATATAAAACTGGATTTCAGGAATTCTTCGGACGTGTTTTTTGATACGATGAGCCAACGATTGGCGTAGTCGATGAACATTGGCGTCCAGTTCCTCAATCACACCTTCTTTATCATCGTTGTTGTACACGCTCAAGTATATTTTGGCAATATTAAAGTCAGGTGACATTTTAACGGATGTAACGGTCACCAGAGTAGAAGCCCCATAAATGTAAGACCCTTCCTGCTGCAAAACAATTCCAATATTTCGTTTTACCACTTCTGCTACCTGCTTCTGTCTTTTTGTTTCCATTAAATATTTTTTAAATTCAAGTTGCGATATAAAGACTCACAAAGATATTCATTTCAAAAACAAATTCCTTAGTATTTTCAAATTCTGTGGATTCCAATTTTTCGTAAATTTGTGAATGCTCATTTTAGATGAAGTTGCCTTTTGAAACAAAATTGACCTCGCTTTAGTTCTAGTTATACCATGCAAAATCCGACAAATATTCTAGACAGCCCAATCGAATACCTCAAAGGTGTCGGGCCAATGCGTGGTGATCTGTTTAAAAAGGAATTGGGCGTTTTTACTTTTCGAGATCTTTTGTTCCATTTTCCGTTTCGATATGTTGACAAAACCAAATTTCATCGAATACGGGACCTTTCAACCAATAGCGATTCGGTACAACTCCGTGGCATTTTGAGAAGACTTTCGGTTGTCGGAACAGGAAGAAAAAAACGCTTGGTCGGAAAGCTGCGAGATGAATCCGGCGCCATCGATCTGGTGTGGTTTAAAGGAGTTCATTGGCTGGAAAAAAGTCTTGTCATTGGTCAGGAATATATTGTTTATGGGCGAGTCAACAACTTCAAAGGGATGATTAATCTTCCCCATCCCGAAATTGAATCAGTTTCCGCTACAAATACCAAAAAAGCTACAACCTTTGCCCCGGTTTATCCTAGCACTGAAAAATTAAATTCAAAAGGTCTCGATGCCAAGGGGCAACGAAAAATAGTAGCAGCACTTTTTGAAAAAATCAACAAACATCATATAACAGAAAACCTTCCGGAATATATGCTTCAAAAGTTTCGGTTTCCGGAAAGATTCAAATCTTTGCAGGACATTCATTTTCCGAAGAATCAAAAGGATTTGGATATTGCTCGTAACCGACTCAAATTTGAAGAATTGTTTTTCCTCCAGCTCCGCCTGTTGCAGATCAGGCGACGTCGAAAAGATGCAATCAAAGGATTCGTCTTTTCAAAAATTGGTGACTTTTTCAATCGCTTTTTTAAAGAAAAATTACCTTTCGAACTTACAGGTGCACAAAAAAGGGTTTCAAAAGAAATCCGCCAGGATCTTGGTTCAGGCATTCAAATGAACCGACTGCTTCAAGGCGATGTCGGAAGTGGAAAAACGGTAGTCGCTTTGATGAGCATGTTGATCGCTCTCGATAATGGGTTTCAAGCCTGCTTAATGGCGCCGACTGAGATTTTAGCGCAGCAACATTTTAATTCCATTTCCGCTACGATTAAAGGTCTGGGCATTCGTGTTGCTTTTTTATCAGGAAGCGTAAAAGGCAAAAAGAGAAAAGAAATTTTGAAACTGCTCAAATCTGGGGAGATTCACATAATTATTGGAACGCATGCTTTGATCGAAGACCCTGTTGAGTTCAAAAATCTTGGATTGGCTATCACTGACGAACAACATCGTTTTGGTGTTGCACAACGCGCTAAGCTCTGGAACAAGGGTATTGTTTATCCACCACATATCCTGGTCATGACCGCTACACCTATCCCACGAACCTTGGCAATGACACTATACGGCGACTTGGACATTTCGATAATCGACGAACTCCCTCCAAGCAGAAAGGAAATAAAAACCCTCCACAAAACAGAAAACAACAGGTTGCGTGTTTTTGGATTTATGAAAGAAGAGATTGCAAAAGGGCGGCAGATCTATGTGGTTTATCCACTGATAGAAGAATCAGAAAAACTGGATTTAAAAAACCTGGAGGAAGGCTACGAAGTCCTTTCACGAGAATTTCCAATATCCGATTATCAAATCAGTATCCTTCATGGCCGCATGAAACCGGCAGATAAAGAATTTGAGATGCAACGCTTCGTCAAAGGTGAAACGCAAATCATGGTTGCAACGACTGTGATTGAAGTAGGTGTGAATGTCCCTAATGCATCCGTTATGGTTATTGAAAATACCGAACGTTTCGGATTATCACAGTTGCACCAGCTTCGTGGTCGCGTTGGACGTGGAGCGGAGCAATCCTATTGTATTTTGATGTCTAGTTTTAAACTGACAAACGAAGCCAAAGAGCGTATTCAAACCATGGTCAGAACAAATAACGGATTTGAAATCGCTGAAGCAGATTTGAAATTACGTGGTCCTGGAAATATTCAGGGAACTCAACAAAGTGGTGTTTTAAATTTCAGAATTGCAGATTTGGCGAAAGATGGACGCATACTTCAAACAGCAAGAGAGATTGCTGCACGCATTTTGGACAAAGATCCTTTTTTAGAAAGTCAGCATAATCAACCAATGCGTAACTATTTAAAAAAACACCGCAAAAAATTCAAAGCCTGGAGCTTAATTAGCTAATCTATTGCCTTTAGTGTTAATTGAAAGTTAAGAACATTGCTAAAATTGGTTATTTTTACGTTATTACACTAGAGAGACAATAATTAACGTTTAGGAAAACGATGAGATTTGTAAATAAATGGTTTGAAGCTGTAGTAATTGCGGCGGTTGTAATGATCCTACCAGGCACTATAACAGCCAATTGTGAACAGCAAAATATAAACCCACCCACGGAAAATTCTGATTGTAAGGACGGTTTTAAGACAGATGGTCCTTATGTTTTTTATAAAAAGAAATTGGTTCTTTTAAAAAGCGTGGAACGGCGTAGTGGTCGTGACCTTATCGTAAAAAAGGAAATTTACACTTCTAAAAAAGAAGTTCCCCAATTTGTTTGTAAAGTAGATGGAAACATAGACGCTTCTTTCAAAGTCCAATTACACAGTGATTATACTATTCCTCCGGCCATCTACCCTTCACCTGAAAAAATATTTGCCATTTCGGATATAGAAGGAAATTTCAGGGCTTTTGCAACAAGCCTTCAGGGAAATGGAATTATCAACGATGATTTTAAATGGACATTTGGAAATGGTCATCTGGTCCTTGTCGGAGATTTCTTTGATCGTGGCAACAACGTCACAGAAGTGCTATGGTTGATATATGAACTCGAACGCCAGGCTGCTCAGCAAGGCGGTATGGTTCATTTCATTATCGGCAACCACGAAGAAATGAATTTGCGTGGCGATTCGCGTTATGTTGAGGATAAATACATAAAAGTTGCCAATGCCTTCAAAACAAAATACGCTTCGCTTTTTGGTATAAATACAGAACTGGGAAAATGGCTCCGTAGCAAAAATGTGATTGAAAAAATTGGAAAAACGATTTTTGTTCATGGAGGTCTCAGCCCTCAATTAGCAAATAGCTATCTCCCTCTCCAGAAAATCAATAAATTTGCCAGAGCCGGTTTTGGAAAACCTGTTTGGAAAATTGAAGAGGATGGAGGAATGATACACAGAGTTTATAGTATGATTGGGCCGATGTGGTACAGAGGTTACTTTAGCGGAAACCTGAATACCAGCGATATAAAATCCATTTTAAACCTTTATAGTGCAAAAAATATTGTCGTTGGTCATACCATTGTCCCCAATGTATCTGGCATATTTGACAACAGCGTGATTGCAATTGACGTAAAACATTGCACTGCTCTTGAAGACGGCACTGCCAATGCACTTTTGATCGAAAACGACAATTTTTATGCAGTGAATGCTTTTGGTGAAAAAGGACCCGTGTATCCAATGTTGACTAAAAATGAGGTTTTAAAAGTGTTTACTGCAATTAGAGAAAACAACTTGAAAGTTGTAAAACAATTTTTATTGAACGGCAACAACATCAACAAATATTATTCGAGCAAACAATATACTTTGCTGCATTACTCCATCAAAAACGACAAACCTGAGATCGTCCGGTTTTTATTAAACGAGGGAGCAAATATCGAACAATCCTACAAAGGCCAAACTCCTCTGATGTTTGCCGTTAAAATGCAGCACATGAAAATCGCAGATATTCTTATAGATCACGGCGCGAATGTGAATACGCTGAATGATGATCAGGAAAGTGCCCTGATTTACTGCGCCAGGTATGGCAACCTGGAAATCCTGAAATTTTTGATTGCAAATGGCGCAAACACAAACATCAGGGATGTCAATGGCCATACCGCTATCGATTATGCTTTAAAATACGAAAACAAAGCAGTGGCTAATTACTTGAAATCACTTTGAAATAAAAACATCTACTGAAAAGTACCTCCTTCCTCAGCTTTTTCTTTAAGTAAATTTGGCACTTTAAATCGCGGACCATGGGCTTTTTCAAACTTCGTGCATCTTTCAACGAAAGCTGCTGATCCATAATCATTAATGTATTGCAAAACGCCTCCTTTGAAAGATGGAAATCCCCAGCCATAAATACTGCCTAAATTGGCTTCTGGTACTGATCGAATGATTTTTTCCTGGAGGCACCAAACCGCTTCAATTACCTGAGCAAACATAAAACGTTCTATGATCTCCTCCCGGTTATAATCCTTTTTTGAACATTGGAAATGGTCTTTAAGTCCGTCCCATAATCGACGATTTTGTCCATTTTTATAAACGTAAAATCCTGCTTTTTGAGCTTTTCCTTGTCGTCCGATCTTATCGATCATTTTGTGCAAAACATGCACAGCAGGATGCTGGATGTATTTTGAGCCATAATTTATAGCTGCCTGGTTTTCATATTTCAATATCATTTTCATGGAGAGATCATCAGCAAATGCCAAAGCCCCCTTTGGCATAC